>CAYRTP010000141.1:0-6826 GCA_964427175.1 uncultured Clostridium sp.
GTAAGCACGCACCAGGGGAGCGGGACGGTACATCTTGTAGAAGGAACGGATCTCCTCGGGAATTTCGATGTAGGGAGTGGTGTCATCCAGCTCCTGCTTGATCAGCTCGTCGCAGAACACGGGGCGCAGGTCCTCGTAGGACATGGGCTGCAGGGTCTCGGCGTTGAGCAGAGGAGCGGGCTTATTCTTCATATCAGCGCGGAGGTTGTACCATGCCTTAGGCATATCCTCCTCACTGATGTAAATTTTATAGGGGATTTCTTTCTTCATTTCTTGGGTGCTCATAATCTATTCTCCTTTATGGTAAAATCGTATTTTGATGGTGTACACGGTGAAGCGATTCACGTCGCCATCGCCGTCCGCTTTTTCTGTATGGGTACATAATGCCTCCTGCGGGCTAAATGAAAAAGCCCCGAACAAAGTGATAAAACTTTGTTTCGGGACGAATTCCAACGAATCCGCGGTACCACCCAAATTGAGGTCATCCGACCTCCGCTCTATGCATACGGTTATATGCCGCGCGGGATAACGGGCGCGCCGCCCGTCAGGCACTACGCTCCACAGGCTTGCGGAGGTTCGTCCTGCCCTCGGAAGTCCATTCACAGGGGTTCCACACCGCATTTCCACCCTCAGCGGCTCTCTTGAGAGGAATTATCCCGGCTACTCTTCTTCGTCTTTGGTTTGAATCAATGAATGTATTATAGCACACTCCCCTATGTTTGTCAAGGCTTTTTTGCAATTTTTTCGCCTGCTTCCTGCATTTTTACCAGGGGATTTGGGTGGATTTTGCCTCATATGCTATAAGCTCACGGCGAATATGGACCGCTCTGTGGGCATCAATCGGGGAATACTTCCCTGTTTCCCCGATTTCAAGCAATTGACCGACGTGGTGGTACCCGAAAATACGGGGCGGGACGTGGGTAACGATATCCGACAGATTCCGAATGACCGTGAAGGTTTGCCATCGATCAGCCAGCTCTGCAGTTAACCTGCCCCACAGTATGCGGGGACAGCCGAAGCCGTAGCCGTTCAAGCCGGCGCGCAGGTCGGAGCGATGAAACCACACGTATTCGTGGCAAAAGATCGCCAACGCCGCTCCGTGGGAATAGCCGACTATCGTAATCCTCGTGATCGTCGGATCTGTGATGAGAGGGTGTATCCTGGGGACCAAAGAGAGCCAGGCTTTCAGAAAGCCACGGTGAGCATACCAGACCGTCTTTCCGTTGCGGCGGTATGCGGATGCGGGAAAATCCAGATTTTTGATCCAGTCGGCCGTACCGTCGGAATCCTGGAAATAGAGGATCAGATGACCGTCCGTGCGACCACCTATTCGATCGTAGGCATAGTCGGTGTGGGTTGGAGTAGTGATGTAATCCCGCTTGACACAACGGGTGAACAGGTAGGATAAAGTCATAGCCGCCTCCGCTTTTTTACAGAATATGCGGAGACGGCTATGGGGGATCAAATCATTTGGTTGTGGAAGTAGACGGCGCGTTTGTGGGTGGAATCCTTCATCATCTCGGAGATGGCATCTCGGTCGTCTGAAGCGATGGCATCGCGGTAATCCTGCAGATGGCGGATCAGACCGTCGATTTCGGAGATGAGGTAATCCTTATTATCCAAAAAGATTTCGCTCCACATACGGTCGTTCAGGGCGGCAACTCGGGTCATATCGCGGAAGGAGCCTGCAGAGAGGCCCTCATGACGGGCGGCTGTGTCGCTACGGATATAGGAGGAGGACAGAACGTGGGCCAACTGGGAGGTACAGGCGATGACGGCATCGTGCTCATCGGCGGTGACCTTAGTGATGCGTCCAAAGCCCAGGGACTTGAAATAGTCGCTGACATAGGCCACGGTGGTCTTGGGTTCCTCGGGGTCGGGGGTGATGATCATGGATGCGCCCTTGTACAGGTCGGCTTTGGCAGACTCGTAGCCCCAGCATTCCCGTCCCGCCATGGGGTGACCGCCGATGAAGGTGAAGCCGTACTGCTCCGACAGTTTCTTACCCTCGGCGCAGATGGCCCGTTTGATACCGCAGCAGTCCATGACGATGGTACCTCGCCGTACGTGAGGAGCGATCTCTCCCAGCACGGTCAGGGCGGCTCTGGGGTACAGCGCGATCAGGATCATGTCGCATACGTGGGTATTGGCATCTGTTAAGGTGCCGTCCACCGTTCCGCTACCCAGCGCGGCACGCATGGTGTTCTCGTTTGTGTCACGGCCCAGGACGGTATCGTGAGTGTTTTCGTGAATGCAGGAAGCCAGGGACGCACCAATCAGACCCAGGCCGATAATTCCGATAGTCATAATGCTTTTCCTTCTTTGGTTTTGAATGATATTTGTTTACAGAGCCGTCAGAAATGCCGCCAGACGCTCGGCCATACGATGCGCGCCTGCGTCATTGGGGTGAAGTCCGTCGGGCATGAATAGCTCGCGCTGGGCGGGAATGTCGGGACAGATTCCTGCTGTGCGGTAGAGATCCAGCACGGGGAGAGAGTAGTAGTTGGCCACCCGGATGATGGCATCGGCATAGTCCGAGAGGGGCTTACCCGTATTCGCGCAGGGATTGTTGCCGCCCGCGCGCTGGAGAGGAGTCATGATGACGATACGAGCAGAGGGATATTTGCGGATCAAGCCCTCAAACAGGACGTGGCAGGCACCGATGAAGGTATCGGTGGTACGGTCGCCCCAGCCACCGAAGGGAACGTTTCCGTGTCCGTAATCATTGGTACCGCCGAATACCAGGATCAGGTCGGCGTTGTCATCCATGCCGAGGTAACGGTCGGTGAAAGCACCGCCGCAGTCGTCTCCTCCGATCTGCTTGGCGATGCGTGTACCGCTGATGCCGTAGTTGCGGACCTCGCGTGCACCGACCAGGCTTCCCAGGACGTTTTGATAGATGTGCTCGGGGGCAGAAGTGCCCACTCCCTGGGTGATGCTGTCGCCCAGGACGTTGATGATCTTATCATGCAGATTCATATTGCAGCTCCTTATGTGTATTGAGTGTGTGAAAAATGTTCGGGATAGTCAAATACCCTTTTTCTTCATGGCCCAGACCTTGAGTACCGCCGCTTGGGTCTTGGCATCCTGGATTTCACCGTTCAGGATCATGTCCACCATTTCCTCCAGGGGGACTTTGACAATCTCCAAAAACTCATCCTCGTCGGGATCCCAATCGCCTTGGGTCATATCCTCGGCCAGGTAGATGTAGATGATCTCGGTCAGAAGGGCGGGAGAGGTGGCCAGGGGGCCGATATCGGTGAGTTTGCCGGGAGTATAGCCGGTTTCCTCACGAAGCTCCCTCAGAGCGGCCTCGCGGTGGTCTTCCCCGATATAGTCAAATTTGCCCGCAGGGATCTCCAGCGTGACACGGTTCAGAGCGTAGCGATGCTGACGAACGCAGACCACCTCACCTTCACGGGTCAGAGGGACCACGGCTACGGCACCGTTATGCTTGCAGTATTCCCGCATACCTTGCTCACCGTTGGGAAGATTGATGATATCTTTATAGAGGTGGAGAACCTTGCCGTCGAAGATCAGCTCGGACGAGGCTTGGGTTTCCTTGAAGTAGGATTCGGGCTTTTGGTATTGCATGGTGTTTGCCTCCTTATAAAAGTTCCGAAACTATTATACCGCATTTCTCGAAATTTGTAAAGAATAATCTTGAAATTTTCTGAAAGATATGGTAAAATATTACGTAGAATTCACAATCATGTTGTATCATGATTGCAGAACCGAAAAGGAGATCCATCATGCAAAGACCTATTCCCCCGGAACACACCCGTACTACCGCCCTTTTATCTGAGGAGGGCATGGACCGCCTGGAAGCCGCTCGGGTAGCGGTGTTCGGAGTTGGCGGTGTGGGCGGTCACCTGGCCGAGGCTTTGGCTCGGGCGGGCATCGGTCATATTACGCTGGTGGATCGGGATACTGTATCCTTATCCAATATCAACCGCCAGGCAGTGGCACTCCATTCCACTGTGGGGAAACCCAAGGTAGCGGTGATGGCCGAGCGGATCCGCGACATCAATCCTGCTTGCCGCGTAGAGACCTTTGAGACGTTCTACCTCCCCGAGACCGCCGATGCTTTTGATTTGTCGGGCTTTGATTTTGTAGCGGACTGCGTGGATACCGTTGCCGCCAAGATCGAACTGGCTGTGCGGTGTGAGGCCGCGGGAACTCCCCTGATCGCGGCTATGGGGGCAGGCAATAAGCTGTATCCCGAGCGGTTCCGTATCAGCGATATATCCAAGACCGAGACCGATCCCCTTGCCCGCGTCATGCGGCGGGAGTTGAAGAAACGAGGGGTCAAAAAGCTCCTCTGCGCCTGGTCTGATGAGCCCCCGCGAGATTCCAATATCATAGGCGATAACGGTAAGCCTGCGCCTGCCAGCATATCCTTCGTCCCCTCGGCTATGGGACTCGTGATGGCGGGTGAGATCATTCGCGCGCTTTCCGGGGTCTGAATTGCCCGATGTATTCCGATAGATTACCTGATTGATAAACGAGGTCACCATTATGAATCAACCATCCTACAGCCTTCCTTTATATGAGCCTGCCCCCAAGGCAGTCTCCAAAAGCCGCCGTATCCTGCTGATCGTCAACCCCGTTTCGGGCCGTATGAAGACCAAAACGGGACTATTTGAGATTTTGGACGAGCTTTACCGCAAGGCTCCCGAGGAGCCTGTAACAGTCAAAGGTACTGCTAAAACGGCAGGGGCGGCTTCTGCTCTGCCGCTTCCTTTTGGCAATGTGACTATCACCACCCTGGGCGGGGAGCCCGACCCTGACCGAGAGGTGACGGTTGTCCCCACCATGTACCGCGGTCACGCCACGCAAATGGCGGCATCCTCGGACCTGGGTGGGTACGATACCGTAGTCTGTTGCGGCGGTGACGGTACGCTGAACGAGACCATCAGTGGATTGCTATCCATCCCTCCCAAAAAGCGGCCTCGGCTCGGGTACATTCCCGCGGGCAGTACCAATGACTTTGCCGCCAGCATCGGACTTTCGTCATCCTTGCGCGGTGCGGCGCGGACAGCGGTGGGAAATGGTGAAATGCCAATCGACATCGGCCTTTTCGCCCCCGCCAGCCGTGAGCGGAAATCTCGTTTCTTTTCTTACATTGCCTCCTTTGGCGCGTTTACTGCTGCTTCTTATTCCACGTCTCAGGTGGCCAAAAATATGCTGGGACACCTGGCTTACCTGATGGAGGGTGTCAAGGATATTGCCAATTTGCGGCCTCATCACGCTTCCTTTGATCTGTCCAACGGCCTCCATTTGGAGGGAGACTACGTATTCGGTGCGATCGCCAATACCACCTCCGCAGGCGGTGTGGTGAAGCTCCCTGCCGACCGCGTGTCCATGTCGGACGGTCAGTTTGAATTGCTGTTGATCCATCATCCCAAGACTGCGCTGGATCTGAACAAGATCGCCACGGTCCTCTTGACCCAGGATTTTGATACCTGTCCCCTGGTGGATCTGTATCACACGGATCGTGTCCGTGTGACGCTGGAGGAGCCTCTTTCCTGGTCTTTGGATGGCGAGGAGGCTACGGGCGGAACCGTTATCGATATTACCTGCCTCCCCGGTGCGATTACCCTGAAAATCAACGAATAAAGAGAGAATCGCTTATTCACAACAATAAAATTAAGGTGCCGACTCGGCTGAGTCGGCACCTTTTGAGTTGTGGATAGGATCTTTTATCAGACAGTATGCACGCCGTTGGCCGCATCGGCACCGGCATCTACACCGTACTTCTGGTTCTTGCGGTACTCGAAGAACTTCAAAGCAACCTTATCGAACAGCGCGTAGGACAAAACGTCCTCGTCCTGCTCCAGATATCCTGCGGGAATCTCGGCGCGGAGCTTGTCCAGCTCGGGAGCTAGATCGTCGGCAGGACGGTAGGTGATAGGCTTCTGATCACCGATGATGGTCTTCGCAAAGGCGGGATCAATGGCCACGGGGGTCTTACCGTACTTGCCCAGGACGATGTCCTTGAACTCCTTGGTGCAGGTCTTGTAGCGCTCGCCCATCAGCACGTTGAACACGGCCTGGGTGCCTACGATCTGGGAGGAGGGGGTTACGAGGGGAGGATAACCCACGTCGGCACGGACGCGCGGAACCTCCTCCAGCACTTCGGTGAGCTTCTCTTCCTTGCCTGCCTGCTTGAGCTGGGACATGAGGTTGGAGAGCATACCGCCGGGAACCTGGTACAGGAGGGCGTTAACGTCCACCTTGAGCACCTTGGGATCCATAAGGCCTTCCTTGAGGTACTTTTCACGGAGAGGGGTGAAGTACTTGGTGACCTTATCCAGCTTCTGGAGGTCGAGGCCGGTATCGTAGGGGGTGCCTGCCAGGGAGGCTACGATGGGCTCTGTGGGGGGCTGAGAGGTACCCAAGGCCATGGGGGAGATAGCCGTATCGATGACATCCACACCGGCCTCAACAGCCTTCATGACGGTCATGGAAGCCAGACCTGCGGTGTAGTGGGTATGGAGCTGGATCGGAATCTTGACGCTTTCCTTAAGGGTCTTGACCAGCTCGTAGGCATCGTAGGGCTTCAGAAGGCCCGACATATCCTTGATACAGATGGAGTGTGCGCCCATCTCCTCCAGCTGCTTGGCGTACTTGGCGTAGTAGTCCAGAGTGTAGACAGCACCGGTGGTGTAGGAGAAGGCCGCTTGCACGTGACCGCCCTCGCGGATGGTGGCGTTGATGGCGGTTTTCAGGTTACGGGGATCGTTGAGTGCGTCGAAAATACGGATGATGTCAATACCGTTGGCGAGGGACTTCTGAACGAAGTACTCTACTACATCGTCGGCGT
>CAYRTP010000142.1:0-6753 GCA_964427175.1 uncultured Clostridium sp.
GAGCATATCGGCGGTTGCGTGTTGTTTGAGCAGAAGGATCAGGTCGAAGCGATCATAGAAAGGAACAAGCAGAATGGATAATATGGAAAAGCTCGTCCGTGAACGCCGAAGCGTCCGTACCTTTGACGGACGAGAGCTTACGGCGGAGGACAAGGAAAAGCTCTGTGATTATATTGCGGGTATTGATAACCCTTACGGATTGCCCATCGAATTCAAGCTACTCCCCCAAATGGGTTGCCCCGTAGTTGTAGGAACCGATCTGTATATAGGTGCCAAGATGAAGGAAGCCCCGCATTTGAACGAAGCCTTCGGCTACGCCTTTGAAAAGCTGGTGCTCTACGCCCAGTCCCTCGGCATCGGTACGGTATGGATCGGCGGCACGATGGACAGAGGTGCCTTTGAAAAAGCGATGGAGCTTGCCGAGAATGAGGTCATGCCCTGCGTCAGTCCTCTCGGCTATCCCGCAAAAAAGATGTCTGTACGGGAAAAGATGATGCGTACAGGCGTGAAAGCGGACAGCCGTTTGCCCTTTGAGGAGATTGCATTTTGGAATGATTTTAACCGACCTTTGACCGCCGACGCGGCAGGCAAGCTGTTCTTGCCCATCGAGACGGTACGTCTTGCTCCGTCTGCCGTCAACAAACAGCCGTGGCGGATTGTGGTTATGGACGGCATCGTGCATTTCTATTTGCAACGCTCCAAGAATTTCGGCGGCGGCAGAATCGATATGCAGAAGGTCGATATGGGCATTGCGCTTTGCCATTTTGAGCTGACGGCAAAGGAGCAAGGCATTCACACCGAGTTTGTGATCGCAGAGCCGAATATCCCCTGCAAAGACGGTGTGGAGTATATCGCATCCTACAAATTCAAAATATAAGTTTCAGGAGGAACAAAATGAACGTTTATGATTTTACTGTAAAAGCGCAAGACGCAAGCGAGATTTCCCTTTCGGACTACCGCGGCAAGGTATTGCTTGTCGTAAATACAGCGACCGGATGCGGTTTTACACCCCAGTATGATGAGCTTCAAGCTCTTTACGATGAATATAAGGACAAAGGCTTTGAAATTCTTGATTTTCCCTGCAATCAGTTTGGAGAGCAGGCACCCGGCAGCGACGAGGAGATCCATTCCTTCTGTACGGGCAGGTTCGGTATCACCTTCCCGCAGTTCGCAAAGGTTGACGTAAACGGCGAGAATGCCATTCCGCTTTATAAGTGGTTGACCGACAACACCAAATTTGAGGGCTTTGGCAAATCGCCTATGGCGCTGATGATGAACGGTATTGCGAAAAAGATGGATAAGGATTACAAAAACAACGGCAAGATCAAATGGAATTTCACAAAATTCCTGATCGACAGAAACGGTGAGATCGTCGCCCGTTTTGAACCCACCGATATGAAAAATCTGAAAGACGCGATCAAGGAGTGCCTGTGATATGAAGATATCCATGTCCTGAGTTCTACGCAAGAGCATCCCAACTTTAATAGCAGGAAATGAAAACAGCCTCCGACAAGTTTTTCTCGTCGGAGGCTGAAAGTATGTCGTTTCAATTTAGGCGGCATCTTTATAGCGGTTCTACCGTATAACCGGCTCTTTCGATCTTTGCCTTGATGATCTCGTCGGAGACGTTCTCCGCATAGGAAACGGTCAGCTCTCCTTTTTTGAGATTGACTCTGCCCGCGACACCTTTGAGATCGTTCACGGCTTCCTCAACTCGTCTCTTGCAATGCTCGCAGTGCATACCGCCGACCTTAAAGGTTTTCGTGTACTTTATGCCCGAGAGTTTCTTACGCTTCGGCTTGTAACTGCCTCCGCCGCAGCAACCGCCCTCGCCCTTGAAATGCTTAACGGACGATAGGATGGCTATGATGATGATGACGGCAATGATTCCGATCATGATATAGTTTCCCATTCGATCACCTCTTTCCGTTGCTCTTGCTGTGATACAGCTCATTCAGCTTATCCATGGGCATATCGGCAAGCAAAACGCAAATCGCGTTTTCACTGGCCGCGCCGCTTCCGCAGATCTCGGACATTTTCTGCTCCAATTTCATGTAACACAGCGTGTATTTGTGAGCCAAAGTCCGCCCCTCCTCGGTGAAGAAGGCGAGTCCGAATACCTCTTGCTTGACCACGCCGAGGTCGGCCAGGGATTTCAGCATATTGTGCACGCTGGGCTTGCTGAGGCCCAGCGCGCTTGCCAGCTCAATATTTTTGACTCCGTATCCGTCTTGCGACAAGCGGTACAGACAGATCATGTATTTGATTTGCGAGAACGTGAATTTGATATTGTTATCCAAGACTAACCTCCGGGTTTTGAAAAGGGATGCGACCGAAAGGTGCGCATCCCTTGGCGTTATGTCTGATCGTGGGGCTTATCTGCCTTGGCGTGACCGCATCCGCCTCCGCAGTTGCCTCCGCATTGCTTGGCGTAGGGACAGCCAACGCATTTTTCTCCCCGCCGCTTGGCGCGGATGATGTAGAACACAGCCGCGCCGACGATCAGCAGGATGACTGCGATGGCCACGTAATCAGCGATACCCATAGATCATGCCTTGAGGGCGTACTCCGCCTTGAGCTGCTTGTTCTTGCGGATGATCATGGCGGTGAAGATGGCGGCGATGGCCGCAACGATCACCCAACCCACGATGGGCATCCAGGCCGCGCCGAAGCTACCGCCCGTAAAGAGGGTACCGAAGAAGAATACCAGGAAACCGATGGTATAACCAACGGCGAACTGCAGACCGATGCCCGCCCACAGCCACTTCTTGCTCTTGATCTCGGAGTTCATGGCACCGAGCGCGGCGAAGCAGGGAGGGGTGAACAGGTTGAACATCAGGAACGCCAGGCCTGCAACCACCGAGATGCCGCCCATGTTGGCCGCGCCGATGGCACCCACAGCCTCCAGATCCTCGTTGATCAGATGCTCGAACATGAATACGGTTGCAAGAGTGGAAACGACGCACTCCTTGGCGATGAAGCCGGTCACAGCCGCGGCGGCCAACTGCCACATGGCCACACCCACGATGGGCGCGATGACGTAGGCAATGGGGGTTGCGATGGTGGCGAGGATGGAGTCGGCAGGATCCTCAACGGCCTGGAGATTCCAGCCGTAGGTCTGCATCATGTACACCACGAAGTTGCATACCAGGATGACGGTACCGGCCTTGACGATGTAAGACCAGCCTCTCTGACACATGGACTTGAACGCCAGGCCGAGGGAGGGAGCCTTGTACTCGGGAAGCTCGATGATGAAGAAGGACTTTCTGGCCTTGTGACCAGTCAGGGCGTTGATGAGCAGGGCGCACAGCAGAATGATGACGATACCGGCGAAGTACATCAGAGTACCGATCCACTCGGAGTTGTCAAAGAAAGCGCCTGCAAAGAGGGCGATTACGGGGAGCTTTGCACCGCAGGGCATGAAGGGAGTCAGCATAGCGGTGGCTCTGCGCTCACGCTCGTTGCGGATGGTACGGCAAGCCATAACGCCGGGGATGGCACAGCCGGTGCCGATGATGAAGGGAATGACGGACTTACCCGAAAGGCCGACCTTCTTGAAAATGGGATCCAGCACGATGGTAGCGCGGGCCATGTAACCGCAGTCCTCCAGGAGGGCGATGAGAAAGTACATGACCATGACGAGAGGCAGGAAGCCGACCACGGCGGCCACGCCTTCGATGATGCCTTCCAGAACAATGGCTTGGATCAGATCATGAGCACCGCCCAGCCAACCGGCCACGATGTCCTTGAACCAAGCGATGCAGTCCACAAGACCCCACAGGTGGGTCTCGCCAATATCCAGACCCTCGGCCAGCCATGCGCCGGGGCCTGCCTGGGAGATCCAGAACACGGCCCACATGATGAGGGCGAAGATGGGAATACCCAGCCACTTGTTGGTCAGAATCGCGTCGATCTTGTCGCCTACGTTCTTGTCCTTGGTGAGAACCTTACGGGTCTCCACCGCCTTCACGATCTCATTGACGAAAGCGAAACGCTTGCGGTCAGCGGCTTCTACCTCGGCTTTGTCGGTCAGATCGATGTCACCCTGCACGTAGGGAGCCTTTTGGGTGGTTCCCACAGCCGCGACAGCCGCCTGGATCACAGCCTCCAGACCCTCGGCGGAGGTGGAGACCGTGCTGATGACAGGGCAACCGAGTTTGGCCGAAAGGGCATCCGCGTCGATTTTGGTGTCCTTCTTCTCGTTAATGTCATGCTTGTTCAGCGCGACCACAACGGGAATGCCCAGCTCCAAAAGCTGTGTGGTGAAGAACAGGCTTCGGCTGAGGTTGGTCGCATCCACGATGTTGATGATCACGTCGGGATGCTCACCCTTTACGTAGGAGCTGGTGATGCTCTCCTCGCTGGTAAAGGGCGACATGGAGTAGGCGCCGGGCAAGTCAACGGCGATGAGCTGCTCACTTCCGGCATACGCCTTCTTGATGGGGTGCTCTTTCTTGTCGACGGTAACGCCTGCCCAGTTTCCAACCTTCTCACTGCGGCCTGTGAGAGCGTTGTACATGGTGGTCTTACCTGAGTTGGGATTACCTGTCAAGGCAATTCTCATGGGATGTCCTCCTATTTTGAATCCTTACGGATATAGAATACGTGTCCAGTCCCATCGGTTAGCGATTGCTAACCGATGGGTAAATAAAATCATCAGCCTGCCGTTGCTCGAAGGCCATCACGCAATGATGATGGCCTCAGCAAGCTGATTGTCCATGTTGTATCTGGCATCCTTAATGGCAACAACACAGCCGCCCTTGAGGTGGCGGACCACGGTAATGGTTTCACCGCTGTAACAGCCGAGGGAAAACAAGAACGCGTCGAGTTCTTCATCGTCGGTTTCGATGCGGGTGATGATGTATTCTTTTCCGTCCTGTGCGTCCTTCAGATTCATGGTTTCCACTCCTCTCTGATCTGTGTTTGATGGTTAGCGGTCGCTAACCGTACTGTATTATACTTCATTTTCCTTTTATTGTCAACTACTTTTCGGCCTTTTTCTCAACTTTGTACGGTTCAACAAAACCGTTGGCAATTGCGAATCGTGACAGAGGGATTGCGTACAAATTTGTTAGCCTGTGCTAACTTCTTCGCGGTATGCCCTTGCAAAAGCACTCGTCTACTGGTAGAGTCATCCTGAGCGGAGCGAAGCGTAGTCGAAGGATCTCTTTTTCGGGTAGAAGATCCTTCGACTACACTCCGCTTTGCTCCGTTTCGCTCAGGATGACCGTTGACGCTTTTCAAGATTATTCGTATCACCTACTATAAAACAGCCGCCCGAAAAACTCGGACGGCTGTTTGCTCATGCAAAGTATTCGCTGACATCGGTGTGATCGTTGAGATGCTTGCGAACCCGTACCACGATGGATGCGTCGGCCTGCTCCTCGACGGACACGATCTGATAGCGGGTCTTGTTCCTTTCCAGATCCTTTTTGTACTTCTCGACTTCCTCACGGTTGCATCTGAGCTGGGAATCGCGGCTGAGACCGCAATCGTCCTTCTGCAGAAACACCAGCGTTTGAAGAATACAACCTGCTTTTACACGCTTCATTTGATTTTCCTCCTCTCCCGATATCGCGGCTCGGGCAGAACCGACGGAATCGTAATGCAGAGAGGACCGAGCGAAACGTATGGTTTGAGCATATCCAACTGCCGCGGATATGAACAGGCTACATCGCTCTCTTGGTAGGGGTTCCTACACTTGAATTATACCATTTTTTCGCAAAAATTTCAAGCGATGGGAGTCGAAATTTTATTGTAAATTTTTTGTTCAGGACCGACTTTGAAGGTACGCGCAGATGGTATCGACCGAAGCATCTACACCGATTGAGCTGTCGATCATCAACTCATAATTGCGTCTGTCGCCCCAAGTCTGCTCGGAAATGTTCTGATAGTAGGATGCTCTCGCTTCGTCGGATTTGCGAACGTTCTTTTTGGCCTCCTCTGCGCTGTCGCCGTAGATTTCCATCACGCGCTTGATTTTATATTCCTCGGGCGCGTAAATAAAGATGCGAACAACGTCCTCATAATCACGGAGAACGTAATCGGCTGCACGTCCTACGATCACACAGCTGCCGTTATCGGCAATCTTGCGAATGACCTTATCCTGTGCAACAACAGCCTGCTGAACAACGTCTGTACTGAGGTAGAGGCTGTGAAGATGAGTGGGAGAGTTTGCGTTGATGTCGGAAATAAACTCCTTATCAAGTCCGCTTTCCTGTGCGGCAAGTGCGGTCATTTCCTTGTAGTAGAACGGGATACCAAGTCTTTCGGCTACGAGCTTACCAATCTGCTTACCCGACGAGCCGTGTTCTCTTGCGATGGTAATGATAATACCTTTCTTTGAGGGCTTCAATACAACCTCGCTCTTTTCTTCTGCGGTAGAAGCCTTCAACGATCTGAGGAAAGGAACGGTCAACGCCATTGCCACGATCATAGCGAGAAGGTCTGCGGAGGGGGCGGCAAACAGAATCGCTTCTACGCCACCGAATACGATAGGATAGATGATGATCAGCGGAATGAAGCATACGATATCACGGATCATCGAGGCGATGACAGCGCGGATAGGCTTACCGACCGCTTGGAAGAAGATCGACGTCATCTTGATAATACAAGTGAAGGTGACGAGGCAAAGGAAAATGCGAAAGGTCTTTTCACCGAACACCCAATAATCCTCGGGGTTGGGGATATTTGTAGGAGCGCCGAACATACCGACAACGGCACGGGGTGCAAGTTCAAAGAGCGCGGTAGAAG
>CAYRTP010000143.1:0-6706 GCA_964427175.1 uncultured Clostridium sp.
CCTCATCCACCATCCTTCGGATGGTCCCCCTTCCCCGCTGGGGAAGGCAAAGATGCGAAGTCGAATGAAATGTCAAACAGGGTAGTCCGCCACTTGAGGATGGGCGGAAATACACGGACGGCCAATGGCCGCCCCTACTCGGGCGAGATCGATCGAACCCATTTTTTATATCATACCCCAAAAATGTGAATATAGCAACCCCCATCGTGTAAAATTTCGTTTAAAAATGCCCACACGGCAAGCCGTGTGGGCGGGGATTCAGATCGTAGGCTCTGCGGAGGGGGTAGGCTCGTACTCCTGCAGCTTTCCGATATAGACCGTTTTATGGGGAACCGTCAGAAAGTGCATGGGCTTGACGATGGCGGGGATCTCCTCGGCACCGGGCAGGTTCATGCGAAGCACCATGGCCTTGACGAATTCCGAGCAATAGTAGCAGTTCCGCTTCTTGACGGGGATCCGCAGGGCGGCCAGGAACAGGCCCCAGTAGTTGTAGTGGTAGCGGGCTTGCTCCTTCATCATCTGCTGGATGAGCTGACCGATCTCGGAGTAGGTATCCTGGGAGATCTCGGTCTCCAGCACCATGACCTTGGTGTTCTTGAAACGCTTGAAGGTACCGCAAGCGGGGGATTCCCGGACGAAGCCGCCGAGGAAGGGGTTGTAGGGATTGACGCGGCCGAAGGAGTACATGGTCTGCAGGTCCTCGGTCAGGGCGATCGAGGAGTGGTTGTAGGGTGCGCGGGTGACCAGCTTGAGAATACGGGACAAGATGGTTCCCGTCTGGCTCAGGACGATGTACACTTTTTTGGTCTGCCCGGCCTCATCGGATGCGTCGATCAGGACGGTGCTCGCGTCGGTGTGGATATGGGTATCCCCCTCCGCCGTGGTATGGATTTCGGTAGCCATTGGACTCCCCTCCTTTCTCCGTAGTGGGTTTTGTGAACTCTCTTTAAACTATTATAGCATAAAATTTCGGATTTGGCAAGGGGTATGACGAAATCTTCATAATTATTCATAAACGGCCAATAAAACCGCATCATTTGGGACGGCGTTTGTTCATCTTTTCGGCCTCGCGGCGTTGGTCTACCCGTGCCTGACGCTCTGCGCGGCGTTCGGCCAGGGCCTTGCGGTCGCGGCGGTCCTGTTTCATTTGGCTGAAGCTTTTGAGGGCGTAGCCCGCCACGGGGATGCCCGTGTACCTCTCCAACAGCCTGCGGGCGCGGCGGGTGCGGACTATTTCGTTATCCATAAAGAACAGCGAAGGGCCCTCGGCTTTGCCGTCAATGTGGATGATGTCGAAGAAATAGGGGATCTGGTTGCGGGTTCCGCGGCTGTTATAAACGACATCCAGCCGCCGCACCGTTTGCCAGGGGATGAAGGAACGAAGGAATCCAAACGCAAAGAAAATGCGGATTCCCTGATCGGTCATAACGTAGAGGCAGGGCAATCTCGCGGCGATCGCAAGGAACAGGAGATTCAAGAGACAGAAGGGGATCCAAACCAGTCCCAGCCCCTCCCCGCTCCGAAAGTGCTTCATCGCGCCATACATGAACAAAGCCACAACGAACAGGGATAGGAGCTGCCTGCGGTCCAAAAAGATATGGAATTTGGGTTTCATAATGTTCAAAACCTTCTCCTTTTCGTAGGGTGTGGAGTCCCGGACGGGATGCTCATTCCGAAAGCCCCTCGATCAAGCTCTCCATGGTCTCGCGGTCCTCTCGGGACAGCTTGATCTGCAACCCCGTAGCCTCCTGCTCAAAAACACCGAAGGCGGAGCAGTAGCGGATGGTGGTATCCTCCCATTGGAAGGCGTAGTTGAAGCAGGCGTGGTTCTGCCCGGCCTTCCAGGCGGAGCCCCACAGCCCGATCAGAGTATGCACATCCTCGTCGGACAGCTCCATGGGTTGGGAATCCTTCCCCAACACGGGCTGATGGGTGGCGGTCATGCTTCCCTCGCAGACAAAATGGTAATACGCATAGAAGGACGAGCGATCCCCGCAAGCGGCGGCGGACAGAACCGCCGTTAACAGGACCGTAACTGCCAAAATCTTCATGACAAAATGTTTCATGGTCTGACTTTTCTCCCATTCAATGCTCTTTTTTCAACGGCCGATATTTGTCGGGGCGTGGAGAAGGGATGGCCTGCGGAGGCAGAGCCGATCCGCTATACCAATTTCCTCGGCTCACAACAGATGAAACGTCTTCTCCCTCGCGGGTGTAAAAATAGCAGGCACCATCGTGCGCGTCGCACATGAAAAAGCACGTCCCATCTGACCTGTAAAAGTGAGGTGTTTCAGGATTGTTGAAATTGTGGCCGTTGTCGATCCACTCCCAAATACTGTGTATGTGATCCGTCAGAATCGAATATACCTCCGGGCAAATTCGATAGAAGTGCAAGAAAGCGGAATACTCATACGGAGGAGCGTATTCGTAACAATTCGGCTCCACGGTGATCTCATAGGGCTTTAACCGATCCGAAAGTGCCATGAAGGGACTGATCCAAACACTGAACACCTCCGAATACTGAAAGCAAACCCGAAGAAGCTCCCGATAATTCTCTCCTTGAATGTTGCAGTCTTCATTTGTATCATCGTTATAATCAAAAAATATGTAATTCATCGGCTCCTCCTTTCGTTTTCCGATTCCATAG
Source organism: uncultured Clostridium sp. (assembly GCA_964427175.1). Classification (GTDB taxonomy): domain Bacteria; phylum Bacillota; class Clostridia; order Oscillospirales; family CAG-272; genus CAMEON01. The sequence continues at coordinate 2,648 of CAYRTP010000143.1, forward strand.
TCGATTGTAAAACTCAAAAATTGGCGTGTACCTCGTAGGGCGGGGGCTTGCTCCCGCCGCAATCTCTAAAAAATTGATCATATCACAAATCCTTTCGGTCATAACGGCGGGAGCAAGCCCCCGCCCTACGCCGAACGAACAGTCCAATTTGACCATTTTACAATCGGCTATTATTCTGCCTATGATTATATCATTTTTTTGTCTATTGCAATAGGGGGATTTTTTACGCCCGCGGGCTATCTTGTAATGCCTAATACTTTAGGTTGTCGTAGTACGTTGTTAACCCTAAAACTTTATGTGCGACCAAAACGGGGACGGTCATCCTGAGCGGAACGGAGCCACGCGGAGTGGAGTTGAAGGATCTCGTGCCGGGATGGAGATCCTTCGACTCCGCGGTGCTTTGCACGCGCTCCGCTCAGGATGACTCCGCGTTAAGTAATGATGAGCATTACTCCTCCCCGCCCGCCAAAAACTCCACCGTGATCCACAGCTTCCCTTCCCGATACGCCGCCGAGATGGTGCCGTGCATCCGCTCGGTGAGGAGCTTGGCGATGGACAGCCCCAGGCCCGTGGATTTTCGGGCAGAGTCTACCGTAAAGAAGCGGTCAAAGAGCTTGCCCACGTCCACCGAGGACAGGGCGGCGGCGGTATTGGCAAAGGTGACGCGGCCCTCGGGGGTCAGCTCCACCGACAGGTCGCCGTCGCTGTATTTGATGGCGTTGCTGATGATGTTCCCGAAGACGCGGGAGAGGGCGGCGGGATCCAGGTTGCGCCACACCCCCTCCTCGGGGATGCTGACCTCGGGCTCCATACCCCGTCCCGTCATGGCTCCGTAGAAGGAGAGGAGGGAGTCCTCCAGCACCCGACAGAGGTTAACCGACTCAGGGGACACCTCGGGGGTGGAGGCCACCACCGAGTAGCGGAACAGCTCCTCCATGAGCTCCCGCAGGGCCTCGGCCCGATTGCGGATCTGCCCCACGTAGCGGGCGGTCTCGGGGGCCAGCTCCTCCCGCTCCAAAAGCTCCAGGTAGCCGTAAATGGCGGTCAGCGGAGTGCGGAGGTCATGGGAGATGTTGACCACCGCCTCCTTCAGCTCGCGGTCGCCGTTCAGGTACTGCTGTCTCTGCTTACGGAGGAGCTTCAGCTCCCGATTGATCCCGTCGGCCAACGCCCGCATCCGCTTGTCCCGTGAGGAAATGTCGATGAGAGTGTTGGTATCCTCCCGCAGGCGCGCCGAAAAGGCATCGGCGATCTCCGCCGCTGCCTTTCGCAGGGTCATAATTTTGATAGCCAGCACCGCGATCACTATGAGCAAGACACCGATCACGGCCAAGAGTAATTCGGTCATAGGTACCTCCGCAAGGGCTCTGCCCTTGACCCGCTCAAGGAACTTCTTGGAAGAAGTTCCTTGAGAATCTTCAAGAACTTGAAATAGGGGATGTTTAGGTTACTTATTTGAGCTCTTTCTTCTCAAAGATCACCAATCCGCCTGCGGTCATGACGGTGATGAAGGCCAGGGCGCAGAGGGGGAGGTGATCCATATCGGCGGTCTTGTTGTAGGGAGAGGTCTGGTAGATCTGACCGCCGGGGAGGACGTTATAGAGGGTCTTATACACCACACGGGCGGCACCGCCCACGTAGGCGGGGTTCTCGATGGTCTTGCCCGTGGTGATGAAATCGTCGATCTCCTCCGAGAAGACGTATTCCTCCACGTACTCAGGAGCGTCCAGCGATTCCCACAGGGGCTGGGGGACCCAGGCCAGGACAAAAGCCAGGAGCAGGATGGCCACCGCGGCAATAGTGCGGTTCTGCACCGACATGGCCAGCAGAACGAACAGGGCGGTAAAGCCCTCAAGGGCCAGCAGGCTGCACAGGGCGGGCAGGATGAAAGCCTTGGCGGACAACTCGAAGCCGCCAAGCAAGGGCGCGCCTACGGCCAGGCCGATGAGCAGGGTGGGCACCGCGAACAGGATAGCGGCGGCCACCGAGCAGACGATCAGGTTGGCCAGATAGATGGTGAAGCGGGCGTGGCCCGTGATGATCTTGTTGCGGATGGTCTTGTCGGTGTACTCCCGTCCGATGAACAGGGCGACGGTGACGGCGACGATGAGGGACAAGATCAGCCCGTCGGCGAAGACGGTGTGGTCAGCCTTAAGGACCATTTCGGGCATGACTCCCTGATAGTAGAGGTTGTTGAGTACACCCAAAAGGGTATGGGCGCAGGACACGGCCAGGCCGATCCAAAGGGCAGGCGAGCGGAACAGGCGGCGGAAGCCGGCGGATAACAGCTTAGTCATGGCGTTCACCTCCGATCAGATTCACATAGTAGCTTTCCAGGGATTCGTCCTTTTCGGTGACCGAGATCAGCTCACAGCCCTCCTCGGAGAGGGCGACGGCCAGCTCGGTCACGCTGAGCTTGGCGTAAATGTCGGCCTTGCGGTCGGAGATCACCTTGTACTCCAACCCCTTGCGGTCCATGACGCGGACCAGGGTGCCCATGTCCGACACCTCGGCGCGGAGGCACTTGCGGCAGGCGGCCTCCAGCTCCTCGGCGCTGATCTCGCGGATCATGCGGCCGCCGTCGATGAAGCCGTAGTGGGTGGCCAGGCGGGACAGCTCGTCCAGGATGTGGCTGGACATGAGCACCGTAATGTTGTGCTCCCGATTCAGACGCAGGATCAGCTCCCGCATCTCGATGATGCCCTGGGGGTCCAGGCCGTTGACAGGCTCATCCAGCACCAGGAAATCGGGGTCCCCCGCCAGGGCGATGGCGATGCCCAGCCGCTGGCGCATACCCAGGGAGAAGTTCTTGGCCTTCTTCCCGCCCGCCTGATCCAGCCCCACCAGGCGAAGCAGGTCGGGGATGGAATCGAAGGAGGGGATGCCCAGGATGAGGTACTGCTGTTTCAGATTCTCCTCGGCGGTCATGTTCATGTAGATGGAGGGGGTCTCCACCACCGCGCCCATGCGGCGGCGGGAGCGGAGGATCCGCGGGTCCTTGTGACCCACGCCGTAGATGGCGTAGTCTCCCTCGGTGGGGGTCTGCAATCCGCAGATCAGACGGATGAGGGTGGTCTTCCCCGCTCCGTTCTTCCCTACGAAGCCGTAGATGGCTCCCTTGGGAACCTTCATGGTAAAATTGTCTAAGGCCTTGAAGTGGCCGTATTCTTTGGTCAGCGCATTGGCGGTCAATACGTATTCCATCATGCAATCTCCTTTCCTGCACGTTTCTCGTGTTTCGCGGTCTCTCGTGCTTTGGTACTGTTATTATAGAGCACAAGGGTTAAGAAATCGGCAAAGGAAATGGTAAAGATACGGTAAAGATGTTATGTTTTTGCCTTCCCCTCGGAGAAGGCAAAAACATCATTTGAGCTTAAACCCAATCCCCCAAACCGCCTCAATGTGCTCCTCCCCGTCGGCCTCCCGCAGCTTTTTCCGCAGGTTGCTGACGTGGATCTTGAGGGAGCTTTCGGTGCAATCGGGGGTGTCGAGGCTGATGCGGTCCAGAAGCTGGGACTTGGACAGGACCTGGGTGGGGTTCTGCATGAGGAGCTTCAGGATGGCGTACTCGGTGCGGGTCAGCTTGATCTCCCGCTCCCCCGCCGTCACCAGGTGGGTGTCGGTATCCAGGCGCAGACCGCCGTGGGTGAGCACCGACCGCTCGGCCACCGCCACCCGTCGGAGGGCCACGGTAATACGGGCCAGGAGCTCGGGGATGTCAAAGGGCTTGGTGATGTAGTCGGCCGCGCCGCCCAACAGCAGGTCTACCTTGTTCCGCATATCGGTCTTAGCGCTGACCACGATGACGGGGATGCCCTTGATCTTTGGGAGCACCTCCTCCCCCGACAGCCCCGGGAGCATGAGGTCCAGGAGCACCAGGTCGGGGGCGTGGGCAGACAGGGCCAGCAGGGCCTCGGTGCCCGAATATGCGCGGGAGACCCTGTAGCCCTCGCGGGACAGGATCTCCTCCAGCATATCACCAATGTGTACGTCGTCGTCGATGATGAGAATATGCTTCATGATGCCATACTCATCAGGGACGCAGACCCATACCGCCCT
>CAYRTP010000144.1:0-6675 GCA_964427175.1 uncultured Clostridium sp.
CCGTCGATCTCAAAGCCCGATAGCTCGCTGATCACGTCATAGTAGAGCCCGTCGGCCATCTTCAAGGAAATCTTCGCGCACCCGCGCCCCAGATCCACGTCCTCCACCTCGGCGGATTCTACGTACTCGCAATCCGCAAAATCCGCAAAGGCCTCTCGGATGTCCCCAATCTTCTTCACCCGATCCGCCGAGCGACGGAGCTGACCCATCAGGGCGGTGTGGATGCGGTGGGTGGGCTCCAGAGCCGTGGTCCACTCGGGGAGCTTGACCCGTACCTCGGATACGGGGAACTCGTGGAGCACCAGCTCCAGAATGTGCCGAATGTCCTCGGCATCCAGGTCCATGCAGGACACCAAAGCCACGGGTACCCCGTACTTGGCCTCCAGCTCGTAGGCCAGGGAAACCGCCTCCTCCGAGCCCGGCCGTGCCGAGTTGAGGATCATGGCCATGGGCTTGCCCAAAGCCTTCAGCTCCCGTACCACCCGCTCCTCTGCCTCCACGTAGGACTCGCGGGGGATCTCCCCGATGGAGCCGTCGGTGGTGACCAGCATCCCAATGGTGGCGTGCTCGGTGATGACCTTGTGGGTCCCCATCTCGGCGGCCTCCACAAAGGGCATGGGCTGATCGCTCCAGGGAGTCCGCACCATGCGGGGCTGACCGTTCTCAATCACCCCCAGCGCGTCGGGAACCACGTAGCCTACGCAGTCGATCATCTTGACCCGCATACTGGCCGCCCCGTCCAGCCGAATGGTCACCGCCTCGTCGGGGATGAACTTGGGCTCGGTGGTCATGACCGTCTTGCCCGCCGCCGATTGGGGCATCTCGTCCCGCGCCCGCTCGCGGGAGTAGCCCTCCCCCATGTTGGGGAGCACCAGGGACTCCATGAACCTCTTGATGAAAGTGGATTTCCCCGAGCGAACAGGGCCCACCACCCCCATGTAAATATCCCCGCCCGTGCGCTCGGCAATGTCTCTGTAAATGGAATGATCCGCCATATTGCTGTACCTCCGTGAATCAAATGGAAATCGGTTGCTTCAGTATATGGGCGGGAAGGGAAGAAAATGCAGGGAAGGCGGAAAGATGCAAAGCCACAAGGACACAAAATATTTCTCCCGATTCAGAAAAATTTCCCCAAAACCTCTTGCCAAAAATCAAAATGTGTGCTATAATGAAATCTAAATCACTTGCCTCCCCTCGGACGGCAGAAAGGGTCCTTTACTTACTATGAAATCCTTCGTTAAAAATATGTCCCGTGTCCTGCTCATTGTCGCCGCCGTACTCATCGCGGGCGGTATCGTCATGCTGGCCCTCCTGGTGCCCGGCGCGTCCTCAACCTTCTATAAGATCTGCCTGGCCGCCATCTCGGTCCTCTGCGTCCTGATGGGTGTGGGGCTCCTGTTCTGTATCTACCTCGGCCGCGATAACGATCCCAACTTCTTCCTCTACGATACCAAGACCTCCCGCAATATCCCCGAATCCGAGCTGGACTTCGAGCGCATCAACAGCCGTATGGGCTATTTCATGACCACCCTCTCCACCTCCCTGGAACGCCTGTGGTCCGAAAACGCCCTGGGTGCCGCCCCCGAAAAGTTCGGTGTGAACGAGATCTATAAGCCCCTGGCCGCCTATAAGATGCTCTACGATCTGGCCGAGATCGACCGCCCCGAGGGCTGGCGGCTCTTCCTGAATGCGACCCCCGCCGCCATCACCACCCTCACCGACGCGCTCCTCGTAAACGGCGAGGACGCTATGGTCCAGACCCTCATCAAGGCCTACAACAACGCCGCCTCCTCCGACGATTACGAGTGGCTTGCCGACTTCCTCAAGGGCAATAAACCCTACATCAGCCGCCGCATGACCGCCTACGTCCGCAAAAACCTGGAATTGTTCTACTGATTTTCACCGAAATCCCCCTGTGCTGAGGGCAAAAATCCCTTGCACAGGGGGATTTTTCTCGGGTTGGAAAATTTATTTGTAATTTTTTTGAAAATATTTGCGAATCCTATAGATTTTTCTTTCATTTTATGTTATAATATAAGAGCTCATTTGAAGGGGCATATCGCGCGCTTTGGAGACGAGGGGTGCGGTGTACCTATGTTAATTATTAGGAGGTTGATTCAAATGAAAAAGAAGCTGACTACGGTCGATTTCCGCGGCACCGCCGAGCAGGAAGCAAAGCTGCTTGAAGTGATCGCGAAGTACGACGGCGTACAGGGCAAAATGATGCCCATCCTGCAGGAGGCACAGGAGATCTACGGCTACCTGCCCGTTGAGGTGCAGAAGATCATTGCCGATAAGACCGGCATTCCCGCCGAGCAGATCTACGGTGTTGTTTCCTTCTACTCTCAGTTCAAGCTGAACCCCGACGGCGAGGTCGCCGTGGCTGTGTGCCTCGGTACCGCTTGCTACGTTAAGGGCTCCGGTGACATCATCGAGGAATGCGCCCGCATCCTGAACGTCCCCGTGGGCAGCACCTCGGCTGACGGTAAGTTCTCCCTTGAGGCTACCCGTTGCATCGGTGCCTGCGGTCTGGCTCCCGTTCTGACCATCAACGGCGAGGTCTACGGCCGTCTGGTCGCCAAGGACATGGCCGGTATCCTGGCTAAGTATATGTAATTTTCATCCTGCGGTAGGGAGCTTGGTTTTATGAAAATTTCTACGATTCAAGAGTTGCTTGAAGCCGAGATCGTCTGCGGCGAGGAGTACCTGGACCACGACGTTCACTCCGCTTGCGGCAGCGACATGATGAGCGACGTGCTGGCGTACGTCAAGGATCAGGCAGTGCTCCTCACTGGACTTGTGAATCCGCAGGTCATTCGCACGGCCGAGATGATGGACATGATGTGCGTCGTTTTCGTCCGCTCCAAGAGCCCGTCGGAGGAAATGATCCGTTTGGCCAAAGAGTCCGACATGGTCATCCTCAAGACACAAAAGAGAATGTACGAGGCGTGCGGGAGACTGTACGTCGGCGGACTGGGCGTAAATGCGGTGAAGTAATATGAATGAGGCAGTAAGATTTCATTTTGTGGTGGACGGAGAGGATTTTACCTCCGCGGGGCAGGCTTCGGTTCAGATGAAGAAGAATCTGCGCCGACTGGGTATCCCCCCCGAGACCATCCGCAAGATTTCCATCGCCATGTACGAGGGTGAGATCAATATGGTCATCCACGCAAACGGCGGTGAAGCGGAGGTGCTCGTGTACGAGGACCGCATCGAGATGATCCTTACCGACCACGGTCCCGGCATTGCCAACGTAGAACAGGCGATGCAGGAGGGCTTCTCAACAGCCCCCGACAACGTGCGCTCTTTGGGCTTCGGCGCGGGAATGGGACTCCCGAACATGAAGCGCTACACGGATGATATGAGGATCGAATCGGTCGTCGGAGAGGGAACTACCATCATTATGACCGTTTTGCTCGCGTAAACGCGAGCAAAACCGCAATGCGTGCGCGAGCGCACGTATTGCTGAACTGCGAGCCTTTATGGAATCCACAAAACAAAACGATAAGGCACAGCTTGGAAAGGAGACACGAGTGATATGAACTCGTATGAACATTCGGTATCTCTGGACCTGTCGCGCTGTACGGGCTGTACCACTTGCCTGAAGCATTGCCCCACCGAGGCCATCCGCATCGTGGACGGCCATGCCAAGATCAATCCCGAACGCTGTATCGACTGCGGTATCTGCATCAAGATCTGCCCGAATAAGGCCAAAAAGGCCACCTACAGCCGCCTGGAAAAGGTCATGTCCCGCAAGTACAAGATCGCCCTGCCCGCTCCTACCCTGTACGGCCAATTCGAGGACCTGGATGACGTGGACTACGTCCTGCAGGGACTCAAGGACATTGGCTTTGACGACGTGTTCGAGGTGTCCAAGGCTGCGGAGTTAGTCTCGGCTTACACCAGACTTTACCTCAAGACCGAAGGCATCCCCAAGCCGGTTATCAACTCGGCTTGCCCCGTCGTCCTCCGTTTGATCTCCCTGCGGTATCCCACTCTGAAGGAACACATCATGCAGCTCCTGCCTCCCATGGAGGTGGCCGCACGGCTGGCCCGTGAGCGCGCCATGGCCGAGCATCCCGAGCTTACCCGCGAGGATATCTGCGTTTGCTTTATCTCACCCTGCCCCGCCAAGGTCAGCTACGTCCGCAACGGGTTCGGGGACTACAAGAGCGAGGTGGACGAGGTCCTGTCCATCAGCGACGTGTATTTCAATCTCATTAACGTCATGCGCCGCGGAAACGAGCCCGAGAATCTCTCGGAGTCGGGCATGATCGGCATCAGCTGGGCAACCACCGGCGGAGAGGCTTCGGCTCTCTTCAACGATAAGTACCTGGCGGCGGACGGTATTGAGAACGTCAACCGTGTCCTGGAGCAGCTGGACAACGGTAATATCTCGGGCCTGGAATTTGTCGAGCTCAACGCCTGCCCCGGCGGGTGCGTGGGCGGTGCCATGGTGGTGGAGAACCCCTTCGTCGCCAAGGCCAGACTGCAGACCCTGAGGCGGTATCTCCCTGTCTCCCAGACCCTGCTTCAGGGCGAGGAGCGGGATTATATCCCCCAAAGCTACTTCTTTGAAGAACTACCTACCTATATGCCCATCCAGCGGCTCTCCGCCAACTTCGGTGAGTCCCTCCGCATGATGGCGGTCATCCAGAAGCTGAGCGAGGCCCTCCCGGGCATCGACTGCGGTGCCTGCGGCGCCCCCAATTGCCGAGCCTTTGCCGAGGACGTGGTCTGCGGCCGCGCCGCCGAGGACGGCTGCGTCATCCTGCGGAACCAACAGCTGGAAACCATGCTCAAAAATAAAGAGGAGGAACCCAAGTCATGACGGTAACCGAATTGCAGGAGGCTCTTTCTCTCACCCCCGTGGCTCTGCCCGAGGGAGACCGTGAGGTGGAGGGCGTATATATCGGAGACCTGCTCTCCTGGGTCATGGGGCGGGCACAGAGCGATAACGTCTGGCTCACCATCATGTCCAATCTCAACATCGTGGCGGTAGCCACCCTGTCCGACGTGTCCTGCATCCTGCTCTGCGAGGGAGTCTCACTCGAGGAGTCGGTGAAGTCCACTGCCGAGGCCAAGGGTGTCAACATCCTCGCCACCGAAATGACCGCCTTTGAGGCCGCAAAGCGACTGGTGGGGCTGGGATTATGAATCGCTACTACTACGATTTCCATATCCATTCCTGCCTCTCCCCCTGCGCCGACAACGATATGACCCCGAATAACATCGCGGGTGTCTGCGCGCTGGCGGGCCTGCAGATCGCGGCCCTGACCGACCATAACTCCACCAAAAACTGTCCCGCCTTCTACCAGGCGGCCAAAAAGCAGGGTGTCATCCCCATCGCGGGGATGGAGCTCACCACCGCCGAGGATATCCACGTCGTCTGCCTCTTTGAGGAGCTGGAGGACGCTATGGCCTTCGGCAGGGAAGTGGACGGTCGGCGGATCCGTATCCCCAACCGCATCGATATCTTCGGAGACCAGATTATCACCGACGGTGAGGATCAGCCCATCGGCATTGAGGAGGATATGCTCCCCAACGCCACCATGCTCTCCCTGGACGAGGTTCCACCTTTGGTGGAGCAGTTCCGCGGAGTCTGTTTCCCCGCCCACATCGACCGGGAAGCAAACGGCATCATCGCCATCCTGGGTACGGTCCCCGAATCCCCCGATTTCGGCTGTGTCGAACTGCGAGACTATGAAAATCGGGAAGCATACCTGAACAATTACCCCATTCTGCAAAATAAACTCATTCTCTGCGGTTCGGATGCCCACTACCTGTGGGATATTCGAGATGCCAATACCTACTTTGACCTGGAGGATGAACCCTACAGCGGCGATTTCGTGCGCCATCAGCTGTTTCTGCGATTGAAAGGAGTCTTGGAATGAAGGAGCTTTCCCTCAACGTGCTGGATATCACCAAAAATTCAGTCAAGGCCAAGGCCACCCTCATCGACATCTCCCTGGTGGAGGAAGGGAACAAACTCACCCTCACCATCACGGATAACGGCTGCGGCATGAAGCCCGAGGTGGTGGCCACCGTCATGAACCCCTTCTATACCACCCGCACCACCCGTAAGGTGGGCATGGGCGTGCCCCTCTTGATGCTGGCCGCCGAGCAAACGGGCGGAGGCGTGACCATCGAGTCCCGCCACGAGGATGAATTCCCCGAGGATCACGGCACTACCGTCACCGCAACCTTTTTTACCGATCACATCGACTTCACCCCCATCGGGGACCTGGTCGCCTCCATGGAGACCCTCATCATGGGCTCCCCCGAGATCGACTTCACCTTCCTCCACGATATGAACGGGCGGAGAGTGGAGCTGGATACCCGCGAGTTGCGCGTGGTGCTGGGCGAGGACGTGCCCCTGGATAGCTACGAGGTTATCCAATGGATCGGCGGATTTCTGCGGGAGCAGTACGAAAATCCCGACGCGGAATGATCTATTATTAGTTTTCTAAAAGCGAATTTATACAACGAAAGGAAGAGAAACATCATGAAATCTTTGGCAGAGCTTGCTGCGATCAGAGAGAAGATGAAGGACAAGGTGGTCCTTCGTGAGGGCTCCAGCGAGACCCGCGTTGTCGTCGGTATGGCGACCTGCGGTATCGCCGCCGGTGCCCGCCCCGTCCTCAACGCATTCGTGGAGGGCGTTAACCGCGAGGG
>CAYRTP010000145.1:0-6624 GCA_964427175.1 uncultured Clostridium sp.
GTGATTTTTATTACTACATATTAGATAAAAACTCCAACAGTTTTTGATCACTGTTGGAGTTTTAACTTCCTTATGAGAACCAGCCTTTGGTGTGGTTTTTCTATTACTGAATATCCTTCACGTCATAAGGCGTGGTCTGGTAGACGTAGTAATTGAGCCAGTTGGAGTAGAACAGGTTGGCGCAGGAACGCCAGCGGACGATGGGCTCTCTTGTGGGATCGTCGTCGGGGAAATAGTGGGCGGGGGGCTGGATGGGCAGGCCCGCGTTCTTGTCGCGGAGGTACTCGCCCTTCAGGGTGTCGGCATCGTACTCGGAGTGGCCCATGACGTAGACCTGCTTACCGCGGGGGGTCATGGCGCAAAAAACGCCCGCCTCCTCCGAGCTGGCCAGGATACGGAGCTCGGGAACCGCCTCCATGTCCTCCCGCTTGGTGGTGGTATGGCGGGAATGGGGGACGTTGAACACGTCATCATAGCCGCGGAACAGCATGGAACGGTTATAGTCCAGGGTGTGCTCGTACACGCCGAACAGCTTTTTGTCCAGGGGGTACTTGGGGATGCCGTAGTGGTAGTAGAGGCCTGCCTGGGCACCCCAGCAGATGTGGAGGGTGGAGGTCACGTGGGTCTTGCTCCACTCCATGATCTCACAGAGCTCGGGCCAGTAGTCCACCTCCTCGAAGGGGATCTGCTCCACGGGGGCTCCCGTGATGATCATGCCGTCGTACTTCTTGTGCTTGACCTCGTCGAAGGTCTTGTAGAACGCGAGCATATGCTCCTCGGAGGTATGGCTGGCCTTGTGGGTGGCGGTCTGGAGCAGCTCCAGCTCCACCTGGAGGGGGGTGTTGCCGATGAGGCGGGCGATCTGAGTCTCGGTCTCCACCTTCTTGGGCATGAGATTGAGCATCAGAATGTGGAGGGGACGGATGTCCTGGGTAATGGCGCGGGTCTCGGTCATGACGAAAATATTTTCGTTGAGCAGAGTATCGGTGGCCGGGAGCAGGTTGGGTATCTTAATGGGCATGGTTGCCCTCCTTATATTTGGTCTTTACGTTACACCCTGCTGGGCAGAGTGACCAGGCCCTCGGGCATGGATTTGAGGTGGGGCAGGAGGCTTCCCGCGCCCAGGACGGTACTGCTGATGGGCTTACGGGCAACGAAGGTGGGAATACCCGTGACCCGTTCGATGAGGCGGTCCAGGCCTCGGAGCATGGAGCCGCCGCCTGTGAGCACCATACCCTTTTGCAGGATATCACCCACCAGCTCGGGCGGGGTCTGCTCGATGACCATGCAGATGGAATCCAGGATGGCGGTAATGGGCTCGTAGAGGGCCTCGATCATTTCCTTGGAGCTGATGAGGACCTCGCGGGGGGTTCCCTCGGTGAGGGAGCGGCCAGTCACCTTCATATAGGCGGGCTTTTTATGTTCGTACACGTCGCCGATGCGGATCTTCATATCCTCGGCGGTGCGTTCGCCAATGAGAATGTTGTAGCGGCGGCGGACGTAGCTCAGAATGGCCTCGTCAAACTTATCACCGCCTACGCGAATGGAATCCGAAACCACCACACCGCCCATGGACATCACCGCGATGTCGCTGACACCGCCGCCGATGTTGACCACCATACTGCCCACAGGGGATTTGATGTCGATCCCCGCGCCCAGGGCGGCGGCCTTGGGTTCCTCGATGAGGTAAGTATGGCGGGCTCCCGCCTCGCGGGAGGCATCCATGACCGCCCGCATCTCCACCTCGGTGATGCCCGTAGGCACGCAGATGAGGACTCTGGGGGGAATCCAGACCTTACCGCAAGCGCGGCGGATGAAGTAGCGGAGCATTTGCAGGGTGATCTCGTACTGGCTGATGGAGCCGTCCTTCATGGGACGAAGGGCCTCGATGTGATCGGGGGTACGGCCCAGCATTTCCATGGCATCCTGGCCCACCTTGACCACGCGGTCGGTGGACACGTCGATGGCCACCACCGAAGGTTCCTTGAGCACGATGCCCTGGCCCTCCACGTACACCAGTACGCTGGCGGTACCGAAATCAATGGCGATATTCCGTGTGAATTTTTCCAGCACCGTGACTCACCTCCTTTGCTTGGCCGATGCTTACATTCCTTTATAGTATAGCACAAAAAAGCTATTCTGTCAAGTGCAATTTCGGAGAATACGTTTCAAAGGAAATTGTATTCTCCAAAATATTACACACTTCACGAGCGTCTTAAATATGCTGTAGTACTTAGATATTCTGCCGCTTTTTCAGAATTTTTAAGGTATATACTTAAAATTTCGGAACCAGTTGTTGCAGCGGGATCATCAGACCACCACCATCCCGAAGTATTTTCAAATATGGCATAGCTCAAATTAGGACAATCTTCAAAAGCATACCTTCCGATTATTGTTACGCTATTTGGTATAGTGATACTTTTAAGCCCATTGCAACAATTAAAAAAAGCAAAATCACCAATATGCTCTAATCCACTACCGAATGTTACATTTGAAAGATATACACAACTTGCAAATGCGCTCTCACCTATATATTTAACATTATCTCCTATCGATACACTTACCAAACTTTGACAGCCCGCAAATGCAGAATCATTTATTTTTTCTCCACTTGTAATAATAACAGTTTCTAAGCCCTCTTTGGGAATACAGTTAATCGCAATCGTCGGCATGGTCACATTTATCAGCCACGTATAATCAAAAGCATTCTCCGCAATATGGATCGTGCTGTCCGGGATACAAATACTTTGGATGCCGTAGCAGTAAGAGAACGCCATTTCACCGATACTGGTTACGCCATTTCCCAATCCGACTTCTTTCAGGTTCTCACATTCAAAAAATACATAATCACCAATACTGACCACACTATCGGGAATTGTGATACTGGTTATAACATGGTTATATGCAAAGGCCTCATCACCAATTGATGTGACGGGGATTCCCTTGTATGTAGACGGAATGTCAACATTGGACGAAGCCCCAGTGTAACCAGTGACCGCGTACTCCCCATTTGACAGGGTAAACTCTATGCCAGCATCTTCTTGTTGAGCCAATCCACTATATTCACGTCCGCATACGCAATCAGCAGGTGCGCAATCCTCCATATCATAGGTACCGTCTGAATAAATCACTTTATGACGTAACTCCCCTGAATACCACTTGTACTCTACAATCGTTTTTACTGGAATTTTTTCATCAGTTTCAGGAACCACGGACTCTGTTTCGATAGGCTCGGTGCGGGCCTCTGCCGTATCATCGACAACAGGATTATTCACTGTATCCGTTGTTATTTCTTGACCATCCGTACTTGCGCTAGAAGCATTTGGAGTATCCGCCGATTCAGATACACCTAAAGCATACAGGAATATCAATATCGCAACAACGATTCCTACCGTGAGTAAACAACCCCTTTTTCTCTTTTTATCCGTTTTTTGCATCCTCTGTACATTCGTCAGGTTGCTCGCCGCCGATTCTGACTCCTTCACAACAGGTGCTTGCTGCTTCTTACGGTCAATTATTTTTTCCACGCCTTCGATAAGATCTTGCATAAAACCCAATCTCGTTGTATCAAGAGCTTGCAGATGAGATAACTCTATAGGCAATTCAGAAGCACTCATATTGCGATATGCAGGTATAATCACCTTCTTTTCGCCATTTTTAATCAAACTTAAAAATCTCGACCATTCATTTTTCACCCATACCGCTTCAAAATATTCCGGTTTGCTCCCCATCGCAATCATGACCTTTGCAGAGTTCAATGCCGCAAATATATATGGTTCAAATTCACAACCGATCTTCCCTTGAAGTGTTACTCTGGAAAAGAAAACCCTATACCCATCTCGTGTTAGTTCATGATACAGTTCTTGTGCTAAAGCACTATCTTGAGTACGTTTCCCGTTTTCGTCCGTCTCTTTATAGCAAATAAATATATCAAATGGTTCTTCTTTCTGCGTTATTTCAAGGATTTTTTTTTGAATATCACTAATATAGGTTGCATCTGCTATATAAAGTTCTTTTTGTTCCTCCGTGGCATAATCGAGTGCATTTTGGTAATCTTCATCGGCCAAAATTGATTTGTATTGCATCCTGTTGATTGTGGGAATACGTTTTTGGGTCCGTGTATCTTCTACATACTCTATTCCATATCGACAAAGAACGAGTGACCAATATACCTCCGGATCAGTTCCATCCTCATTAAGCAACTGTTCCAATATTCCTTCAGCCCTATCAAATTCGCAATTTCTGCGAAAATGGTTAGCACGTTGAAAATGTTCTACTCTTTTCTGGTCATATAATTTAGGCAAGGTTTGCTTAGAGCCGCAAAACCTACATTTTGCGACAGACTTTTCTTTCTCGATTATATTTAGATCTCCGCCACAAAATTTACATATCAAATTATAGTTATCCATTATATATCTCCTTGATTATGTCGAATCTAATATTTGATTACTGTCTCGCCAACCGATGGGCCAAGCCTGTGTATCGCATGGATTGGCGGTTATTGGAGACCATGGTTTGCACGATGTCCTCGCGGCCTACCAGGATGACCATACGGCGGGCCCGGGTGACGGCGGTGTAGAGGAGATTGCGGGTCAGAAGGGGGCGGGGGGCACCGTACATGGGAATGATGACGAAGGGGTACTCCGAGCCCTGGCTCTTGTGGACGGTCACCGCCCAGGCGTGCTCCAGCTCGTCCAGCATATCCCCCGTATAGGTGGCCTCCTTGTCATCGAAACGGACCACCATCTCCCGCTCGATGGTGTCGATGAAGACCACGGTACCAATGTCGCCGTTGAAAACGCCGCTTCCAGCCGTTTGGTCTACGCCGTCGCCGCTCTCCCACTCAATGTCATAGTTGTTTTTGGTCTGCATCACCCGATCGCCTACGCGGTAGACGGTCTCGCGGAATTTCAGCTCCCGCTTCCCCTTCTCGGGGGGATTCAGGGCGGATTGGAGCAGGCGGTTCAGATTCTCGGTCCCCGCCTCGCCCTTGCGGGAGGGGGTGATGATCTGGATCCCGCCCTCGGTGGCCTTGCCGTAGGTGCGGGGGAGACGGGTCTTGCAGAGATCCACCACCGTCTCGGCAATCTCGCGGTCGGTGCGGCGGTAGAGGTAGAAAAAGTCGTTGTTCTTGACGGTCAGATCAGGATTTCGCCCCTCGTTGATGGCGTGGGCATTGGTGACAATCAGGGATTCCCGAGCCTGACGGAAGATCTCGGTGAGACGAACCGTGGCGAACCGCCCGCTGTCAATGACATCCCCCATGATCCGCCCCGCTCCCACGCTGGGAAGCTGGTCAGCGTCGCCAATGAGGATCAAACGGGCTCCCGGCTTGATGGCCTTGCACAGGGAGCACATCAGGGCGCAATCCACCATGGAAGCCTCGTCCACGATGATGACCGACTCCTCCAAAAGATCCTGCTCATTGCGGCGGAAGCGGCCGTGGCCCGAGCCCTCCTCGAACTCCATCTCCAGGAGGCGGTGGATGGTCTTGGCCTCCATGGCCGTGGACTCGGATAACCGCTTGGCCGCCCGCCCCGTGGGGGCGCAGAGGGCCACCGACATATCCATGGTCTGAAAAATGTGGAGCAGCGCGTGGACCACCGTGGTCTTACCCGTGCCGGGGCCGCCCGTCAGCACCATCACGCCGTGGGACAGGGCATCGCAAATGGCCCGCTTCTGCTCGGAGGCGTAAGTCATGCCCTGCTCCCGCTCCTCACGCTGGATGAAGCGGTTGACGTCATTCATCTCCACGGCGGGGCAGAGCTTGTCCAGCAGGAGCATTTTGTCCGCTACGTACCGCTCCTGCTTGTCGGTGGCCGCGTCGTAGACGTATTCCTTTCCGTCATAGCGTCGGCAGACCAGCCGTCCCAGCTCCAGCTGTGACTCCACGGCGGCGGCCACACGCTCGGCATCGGTGCGCAGGAGCTGAACCGCGGTTTCGATCAGCTTCTCGCGGGGCAGGCAAACGTGGCCGTTCTGGGCGGCGTTGGAGGTGAGCAGGTACTTGACACCGCTCATGATGCGGTCCTCGCCCTGGGGATCCAGGCCCAGGGACATGGCCATTTGGTCGGCTCGCTCAAAGCCGATGCCGTCCACCTCGTCGCAGAGGCGGTAGGGGTTCTTGCGGGCGATGTCCACCGCTCCCGAGCCCCATTGCTTGTAGATGCGGACCGTCATGGCCGCTCCGAAGTAGTCACGGAAGAACATCATGGCCGAGCGGATGCCCGCTTTGGCGCGGAAGTCCTCGGCAATCTCCTCGGCCTTCTTGCGGGAGATGCCCTGCACGTCGGAGAGCCATTCGGGGTGGTTCTCCATCACGTCCAGGGTCTCGTCCCCGAATTGCGCCACGATGCGCTCAGCCAGCTTGGGACCGATGCCCTTGATGGCGCGGGAGGACAGATACCGCAGAATAGCCGCCGAGTCGGCGGGCATATCCCGCTCGTACTGCTCCACCTTGAACTGGCGGCCGTACTTGGGGTTATGGACCCAGTTGCCCCACAGGATCAGGGAATCTCCCTCGTCGATATAAGGCATGACACCGCAGGCGGTGACGACATCGTCCTCCAGCCCCACGTCCATGACGGTGTAGCCGTTGTCCTCGTTGCAGTAAATGATGTGCTC
>CAYRTP010000146.1:0-6624 GCA_964427175.1 uncultured Clostridium sp.
AGCCCCCGCCCTACAGTGATGGCCTTATACGAAGCCTTGACCAAAAAACTTGAAATAGGGTCAGCGGTCATCCTGAGCGAAACGGAGCAAAGCGGAGTGTAGTCGAAGGATCCTGCAGAGTAAAGGGATCCTTCGACTACGCCGCGTTGCGGCTCCGCTCAGGATGACCCCCATACATCTTTCTTACTTCCCGAACTCCACGGTCACGCGGCCCTCGCAATTGCCTCCGAAGGTCTTGCCGCTCTCGGTCTGCAGGGTCCACTTACCGTTCTCGATGGCGAGGCTGAAGGTCTCACCGAAGGCGTGGATGTGGGTCAGAACGAACCGCGGCAGATCCTCGGGAATGACGGTATTGAAGGAGAAGGCGGTGAAGCTCAAGGGCTGGACAGCCAGGATGCCCTCGGTGATGATCTGACAGAACAGGGCACTCTCGGCACTGAGGTGGCGTTTGCCCCCCTCGGGGTAGGCCTCGATGGCGTAGGGGACGTGGTCACGGAGCAGACGCTTCTCACAGTAGTCCATGAGGTAGTCGGTGGCGATCTTACGGAGGGCCTTGCCGTCCTCGGGGTTCTGCTCCGAGAGGATCACGGCGGCGCGGTACATCCCCCGCAGGCCGTAGAGGGTGGAGCGGTCCCAGGCGATGTTGGTTCCCTCCTCCGAGAGCTGGCCCGCCTCGCTGTAGAGGTGGGGGGAGGTGATGGCATCGGCGGTACCCTTGGCGTGGGTGGCGATGTCCATGCAGAGGGGGAGGCAGATCCAGGAGCGGAGGGTGGTATTGCCGTCGTAATACTTGTAGGTATCGAAGCCGTGGACCTCGCCCGCAAAGTAGACCTCGGTCTCGGCCTCGATGGTCTCGGCGGCCTTACGGTACTGCTCGGCCAGGGCAGGCTCGCCCATCTCACAGGATAGCGCGGCGGCGGTCTTGAAGCCGCCCAGGGCCAGCATATTGGTGGAGAGGTTGATTTTACCCGTGGGGAGTCTGCCCTCCAGCTCATCTTTGTCCGAGGGGATGAGGCCTCGGTGGATAGGATTATCCATCATGCGGATGTTGTACTCGGCGCACCACTTGATGGCGGTCCACAGAGCGTTGTCCTTCCCCAGCCGTCCGCTGACCAGGGCGTAGCGGGAGGCTCCAAAGAGGTACATGGCGGCATCGCCGCGGTCCCCCGCGCCGTTCCAGATGTCCAAACCCTCGGCAATGATGGAGGAGGGGATGGGCTCGTAGCAGTCATCCATGTGGGGGTAGTACCAGGCATAGCCGTTATAAGCGGCGTTCAGCTGGAGCTCGTCACCCGTCCAGGCCTGCCAGGGGCCTGCGTACTCGGCCTGATCGTTGCACCAGACCGCGGCGTAGTAACTGCCGCCGCCGGGAGAGTGGACATCACCGCCTCGGGTGCGGAAGATGCTCTCGCCCGCGCGGATCTTGGCGAATTGGAACATGGTATCCAGGGTATGGTTGCCCGTGGTGAGGGTGAGGGGCTCGGTGATTGCTTTCAAGCGGGCGCGGCGGTCGGCCAGGGCCTTTTCCACGTTAACCTCGGGCATGGGCTCGTGGGCGTGGCGGCCCGTGTAGGTAATCTGCATCACGGCGGTAGCATCGGGCTCCAGGACACCGTCGGTCAGGCCCTCGATACGGGCGGAACGCTCGGCGATCAGGAGGCCGTGGGGGCCCCGCTCACGGGCGATTCGGGCGGTTTCAGTGCCATTTACGGTGAGGGTGAGGGGCTTACCACTCATGTTCTCGTACTCCACCAGCTCGCAAAGGGCGGTCTGATCGGGAGAGGAGAACAGGGTACGAGTGACCAGCAGGCCTGCCTCGTCATCACGGCTGATGACCTGCAGGGTGCCGTCGAAAACAATACCGCTGGGATATTCGGTGACGGGCTTACCGTCGGCCGCTACGGTGGGGATCAGCTCCTCGGGGATATCGAACTGCCAGGAGCTGTGGGTATTGTTGGGGAATATGCGAAGCATGGGGAAAACGGGGTGGCGAGCCAGGATCAGCTTGCCCGCGCGGATACCGTAAGTAACAATGGAGGAGGCGTAGAGACCGCTCATCTCCAAAAAATCGGTATGATCAGCGGGGTTGAGCTCGCAATCCCAATGGATGGCGTTGTGGTATTCGGTTGTGGTCCACAGATGATTCATGGTGTAGTCTCCTTACGTTTCAGATGCGCGTGCAGAATCCACGCGACGATCACGGCGCACACGCCCGAGATCAGCTTTCCCACGATCATGGGAGCAATGAATTCGCTATCAAAGGCCATGGTGAAGGCCAGGTGTCCCGCCAGGGTAAAGGCCGCCGAAATGGCCCAGGCGGCATTGAGCATGATGCCTTTTTTGTCCATCTGCTTCATCATCCCGAAGGTGGTGAGGCTGGTGGCCAGGGAGGAGATGAAGCCCACCGCCGACACCTCGTTGATGCCGATACGGCCGCTCACCTTTCGGATGGGCTTGGACAGCAGTTTCGAGATCACGTACATGAAGGGGAACGCGCCTGTCATGACGATGCTGGCGTTGAGGCAGATCGCGGCTCCCTCCTCCAGGGTCTCCAGCCCGCCCACGACCTCAAAGTCGGTGAGGAAACGGATGATCCCCAGGGCAAGGCCCAGGATGATGCAGACCTTGATGACGTAACCGAAGATCCCGAAGATCTTGACGCAGGCCGAGGGAAAGCGAACAAGCCCAAAGGCAATGATGGCCGAGAAGATCACCAGGGGGAGCAGGTTCACAAGCAGGGGCAGGATGGGGATGCGGCAGATCAGACCCGACACAAAGCACCCGACGGGGATGGTGGCGATGCCGCAGAGCATACCCAAAAGAAGCTCCCGATGGTGCTCCTTTTCCACCATACCCAACGCAACGGGGATGGAGAAGGAAATGGTACACCCCATCATGGAGGACACCACCAGGGCGTTATACCGCCCGATCAGCGGGTTCTTGGCCACCTCCACCGCCAAGGAGGCACCGCCCATATCATTGGCGAACAGCGACGCGGGGAGGATAGAGGCATCAATATGCAGGACATTGGAAACGAAATCGAATACGGGGCGCAGTACGTCGGCGATCAGGGGGGCTATGACGATCATGCCGATCATGGACAGGGCCATGCTCCCGAACAGGTGAAAGCCTTTTTCGAACTCCTTGCCCAGGCCGAATCGATTGTTGAGGATCAGATCCAGCGCGCCCAGCATGGAGAAGGTCAGAATGATAGCGGTGAGAATCTGCATAGCTTTCTCCTTTACAGCTCCACGGCCGTAAAGCCTTCCGCAGTCAGAATATACCGCTCGGTAAACCCGCAGGCCCGCAAAAGCTCGGCGGCCTGGTCAAAAGCGCAGTCCAGGTAGCGGCTGTCATGGCAATCCGAGGAGATCACCGCGCCAAATCCCAGGCGTTTCAGCTCCTTCATCAGGAACAGCGACGGGTAGGGGGTGGTGCGGTAGCCGCGGGCAATGGCACCCGTATTGACCTCGAAGAAGGGGATCTTCCCTGCCAGAGCTTCGGCGGCCTCCAGGGCGGCGGTGCGGTAAACGGGGGAATCCTCGTCGAAGAAGGGGACCCGTTTACTGTGCTTGGTAATGAGGTCGAAATGCCCCACGATGTCAAAATGACCGTACCGGGGAAGCTCGGCAAGGGTCTCGTAGTAGGCCTTGGCGTACGCCATGCCGTCCCCGTGGAAATACTCGTCGATGACCGAGGCGACCACCTCGGCGGAGCGGTCAAAGCCCACGTGGCGGCCGTCCCGCAACAGGTAGTGGACCGAGCCGATCAAATAATCGTAGCCCGAAAGATCGATCTCGGAATACATATCGAACTCCAGACCGCAGAAAATATCGAACTCTCCCCGATAGGCGGCCTGCAGGGCGCGGATCTCCCGCTTGTAGTCCTCGGTACCCCCAAGGGACATGGAGTGATCGGGGGCGTAGTGCATATAGGAGTGCCCCGAAAAGCCGATGGACGAAAGCCCCTTGGCGCGGGCGGCGGCGATCATCTCCTCGGGTGTGTCCACGCCGTCGTCGTAGCGGGTGTGGGTATGTAGATTCTGTAAATTTTTCATCTGATTTCTCCGCGCTCGGGTGAGCGTGCCTCCGGCGGCTTAGAACCCTTCTTGAAAGAAGGGTTCTAAGAACTCCCAAGAACTTAAAAAATGATTCATAAAGGATTCAAGAGGATTCCAAGTGCCATAGGGGGCATCACCATGGGGCCCCTGCCCCATTGGTATATAGGGGTTGTATTCAAGATTTTTTATTGAAAATAGCATGAATACCAATTCAAAGCTTTGCTTGCGACGAGTATCAGCGATACCGTTTTTTCCACTCGAACATCAGTGTCATGCACTCGAAGGGCGAGAGGGTATTGAGGTCCACTTGGCGGAGCTCGTCTATGAGCTGGTTGCCCAGCATATCGTCCATGGTAATGAGGCCCTCGTCGGCTTGGCCGGCCTTCTTACCGCCGTTTACGGCATCCACCGCGTCGCGGACCGCCTTGGAGGACTCCTCCACCTGGGCCAGCACCTCGCGGGCACGCTTGATGACCTCGTTCGGCAGTCCCGCCAGCTTGGCCACCTCGATGCCGTAGCTATCGTCGGTGGAGCCGCGGACGATCTTGCGGAGGAAAGTGATGGAATCCCCTCGCTTCTTGGCGGCGATGTGGTAATTGACGATGCCGTCGTAGCTCTCCTCCATGGAGGTCAGCTCGTGGTAGTGGGTGGCGAACAGGGTCTTGGCCCCGATCTTACGGCCCGCAGTGTACTCGATGATGGCGCGGGCGATGGACATTCCGTCGAAGGTGGAGGTACCGCGGCCCACCTCGTCGTAGATGATGAGGCTCTTTCTCGTGGCGTTGCGGAGAATGTAGGCCACCTCGTTCATTTCCAGCATGAAGGTGGACTGACCCGAGGCCAGATCGTCCGACGCGCCCACGCGGGTGAACATCTTATCCACCACACCGATGGAAGCCTCGGCGGCGGGGACGAAGGAGCCGATCTGCGCCATGAGCACGATGAGGGCGACCTGGCGCATATAGGTGGATTTACCCGCCATGTTAGGGCCTGTGATGAGCATAAGGCGGTTATCGCGGGTATCCAGGAGCACATCGTTGGGGACGAAATAGCTGTCCTTGACGAAACGCTCCACCACGGGGTGACGGCCGTCCTTGATCGTGATGGTATCCCCGTCGGTGATGTCGGGGCGGACGTACTGATAACGGGAGGCCACGGCCGCCAGGGACTGGAACACGTCCACCTCCGAGAGGAGGGTGGCGGTACGGCGGACCCGTGCTTCCCTTTGGGCCACGAAGTCCCGCACACGGTTGAACAGCTCGTATTCCAGGGCGCAGAGCTTGTCCTTGGCTCCCAGGATGGTGGCCTCCATGTCCTTGAGCTCCTGGGTGATGTAGCGTTCGCAGTTGGAGAGGGTCTGCTTGCGGATGTAGCTGTCAGGGACCATGTTCACGAAGGACTTGGACACCTCGATGTAGTAGCCGAAGACCTTGTTGTAGCTGACCTTGAGGGTCTTGATGCCCGTCCGCTCCTTTTCCTCGGCGGCGACCCGCTCTACCCAGCCCTGACCGTCGGTCATGATGGAGCGGAGGCGGTCCACCTCGGGATCGTAGCCGTCCGCGATCATGCCGCCCTCACGGACCGTGAAGGGGGGCTCCTCGACGATGGCGCGGTCGATCTCGGCGCAGATTTCCTCCAGGGTATCCAACTCCCGCCAGATGCGGGAGAGCTCCTCGGAGGAGGAATCCTCCAGGAGACGTTTCAGCTCGGGGAGAACGGCGGCAGTAGCGGCCACGGCTCGGAGGTCCTTGGCATTGGCGGTGCCGTAGACGATTTTGGTGACCAGGCGTTCCAGGTCCAGGACGTGGGAGAGCAGTTCCCCCAGCTCCTCCCGCTTCATGAAGGCACCGTACAGCTCCTCCACCGCGCCCTGACGGCGCAGGATATGGGCAGGGGACAGGAGGGGATGCTCCACCCACTGGCGGAGCATCCGCGCGCCGGGGGAGGTCTTGGTGCGGTCCAGGACCCACAGAAGGGAGCCCTTTTTCTCCTTGGTCCGCATGGTTTCGGTCAGCTCCAGGTTACGGCGGGTGTTCACGTCCAGCTCCAGGTACTGGCCCTCGCTGAACACGCGGAGCTCCTTGATGTAGGAGATATCGGATTTTTGGGTCTCGATGAGGTAGTCGAGGAGGGCTCCGACGGCGCAGACGATGGCGCGGTTTTGGAGCACGTCCTCCCGCAGGTCCTCACCGAACTGACGCTTAACCAGCTCCAGGCAGGTCTCGGGGTCGAAGCGGGCGGGCTGATTATCCCCCACCATGGTGCCTTTGGCGTTCAGAAAATCCGCGGCCTGGGGGAATCGGGACTTGCCCAGGTTGGCGATGACCTCGCGGGGGGCGTAGGTGCCCAGCTCGTTGATGAGGTGCTGATCGGCCTCGGAGCCGTCCAGCACGGTGGCGCAGACCTGGGCGGTGGAGATGTCGGCAAAGCAGAGGCCGTACTCGGTGCCTGTGACGTAGAGGGAGCAGATGTAGTTGTTCCGCTGTTCGGGGAGCATACTGGATTCGATGACGGTACCGGGGGTGATGACACGGACCACCTCCCGCTTGACCAGGCCCTTGGCG
>CAYRTP010000147.1:0-6589 GCA_964427175.1 uncultured Clostridium sp.
CCCCGACGCGGCGGCGATCACCGAGGCGGCGGTGGTCTTACCCGTCCCGGGAGGGCCGAAGAAGATCATATTGGTCATACGGCCCGATTCGACCATACGGCGGATCACGCCGTTCTTGCCGAACAGGTGGGCTTGGCCCACGATCTCATCCATGGTCTTGGGGCGAAGCGCGTCAGCGAGGGGAGCGTTCTGTATCATAGCGATTCCTTTCGGGGGAGCCGAGGCTCTGCCCCGGACCCGCCAAGAACCTTTTTTCAAAAGGGTTCTTGGAACTCCTAAAACTTAAAAAAATATTTTGGGTATGTGTCGGCTTGCTGTTTGGTGCAGTGCTTACGGTCAATTCCGTACGTCCATTATACAGGATGAAAACAATTTTGTCAAGTGGAATGGAAAACCCTCAAAAAAAAACCGATATTTTTCCATCTCCCCCTTGATTCTTTCCTTGTTTTGTGCTATACTTATTCTGTATGATTTTGTCTATTTGCCGCCGAGTGGCGGTGTGTGGGACCAAGGCCGCGTAGATCCTCTGGGCGGATAGGACCCGTATAGAGATATTGCTATTGCGAAAGGAAACAGAAATCGTGAATGAAACCGTGAAACTGCCCTCGGGAGGGACTGTCACCATCCCCAAGCTGATGCCCGAGGAAGCCGAACGCCGTTGCTATCTGACCCGAGAGATGCTGGACCTGATGCACCTGGCTCCCGTGGGCCAGCCCGTGGCCTGCAGCGGGGAGGGGGAGGACCTGGTATTCTACTACGATCCCTCCCGCGTCACCGAGGCCGCGCCCGAGCTGTGGTATAAGCCCATGGTGGAGCAACACGAGCCCGTGGACGTGATCGAGCTGGAGAGCGGAGCCGAGGTGGAAAAGCTCTCCACCAAGCGGGCCGCCGCCCTGGGCTTCTACACCCGCGAGCGGCTGGATCAGATGAACTACGACGTGGTGGAGGAGCCCGTGGCCTACAACCTCCGCTCCGACGGGACCATGATCTACTTCTACGACAAGCGGACCGCCGTCCGCCGTCCCCTGAAGTGCACCGTGTGCGGGAAGGACGTGCGCTACAAGCGCAAGATGTGCCGCGCCTGCTTTGAGCGGGACCTGGCCATCCGCCGCGCCGACGGCGATGCCCACCGCGCCAAGAGCTACCACATGGAAAGAGAGCGGGTCCTGTTCTTCGACCTGGAGCTGACGGGTGTATATGACCACGATGAGATCATCTCGGTCTCCATCACCAACGCCAACGGCGAGGTGCTGATGGATACTCTGGTCAAGCCCCTCCGCAAGAAGAAGTGGAACCGCACCGAAAAGATCCACGGCATCTCTCCCGCCATGGTGCAGGATGCCCCAACCCTGGATGAGATCATCCCCACCCTCAAGGCCATGTTTGCCGAGGCGGACAACCTCATCGCCTTCGGTGTGTCCACCGACTACAGCCACATCAAGTACATCTACGAGACCGAGCGGGAGCAGGAGGAGCTTCACAAGAAGACCCGTTGCTGTGCCCTGGAGTTCGTTCGTTTCCAGAACGAGCACTATCCCGACAACAACCACGCCTCCCTGGTGGACGCTATGCGGACCCTGGACATCGGCTGGGACGGTATCCCCCACTCCTCCATCGCGGACACCATCGCCTGCATGAAGGTATGGGAGGCTCTGTTCCCCAACTACTACACCACCCCCATGCCCGAGCTTCCTGACTACAGCGCCATGACCCCCGCCGCCGCCCCCGCTTTTAACGAGGCCACCGGCGAGTACGTTCACCCCGAGGAAATTTCCTCGGAGGAGGAAAAGGAGGAAAGCTATGTCTGATCTGTTTGGATTGGAAAGACCCCACAAGATCGCGGACGGGGACGACGTGTCCCACCTGATAACGGTCTATGACGTGGCGGTGCTGGGCATCGTCCGCGGTATGCTGGAGGATGAGAACATCCCTTACCTGGTCCGCGAGCGGGGAACCGGCTCGGCTATGCGGATCATCACGGGCTTCTCCCTGTTCGGCACCGACGTTTACGTCCCCACCGATGCCCTGGAGACCGCCAAGGCCCTGGTGGCAGGCCTGGAGGATGCCGAGGTCACCTTCGTGGATGATGACGGCAACGAGATCTCCGCCGAGGATGCCGCCGAGGACGTGGCAGAGGAGGATGACTGATATGAAGGAAATTCTGTTGCTCAAATACGGCGAGATCGTTCTCAAGGGTGCCAACAAGAAGTACTTTGAGGATATGCTCTGCCGTCAGCTCCGCCATAAGGCCAAGGCCCACGGCAACTTTGAAATTTACCGCTCCCAAAGCACCATCTACGTCCAGCCCAAGGATGAGTTCTGCGACATGGACGGCATGATGGAGGCCGCGGGCAAGGTCTTCGGCATCGTGGCCATCTGCCGTGCCGCGGTCTGCGAGAAGAACATGGAGAGCATTCTGGAGACCGTCAAGGCCTACATCCCCCCGCACCTGGAGGGGAAGAAGACCTTCAAGGTGGAGTCCAAGCGCTCGGATAAGAGCTTCCCCCTGGATTCCATGGAGATCTCCCGCGAGGCGGGCGGTGCCATTCTGTCGGCCTGTCCCCGTATGCGGGTGGACGTGCACAACCCCGACATCACCGTGAAGGTGGAGGTCCGCGAGTTCGGCGCGTACGTCCATCCCGGCCCCGTCAAGGGCGCGGGCGGTATGCCCGTGGGCTCCAACGGCCGCGGACTGCTCCTTCTGTCGGGCGGTATCGACTCCCCTGTAGCGGGCTACATGATGGCAAAGCGAGGCATGACCATTGAGGCCATCCACTTCGAGTCCTTCCCCTACACCAGCGAGATGGCGCGGGACAAGGTGCTCCGCCTGGCACAGATCGTGTCGGAATATAATAATGATGAAATGATCGTCCACGTGGTATCCCTGACCCACATCCAGGAGGAGCTGGTCAAGCACTGCGACGAGGACTACTTCACCCTCCTGCTCCGCCGTTACATGATGGCCATTGCCGACCGCGTGGCGCACCGCTTCTCCTGCGGCGCCCTGATCACGGGCGAGAGCCTGGGCCAGGTGGCCTCCCAGACCACCGAGGCCATCGGTGTCACCGATCCCGCGGCCACCAAGCCCGTCCTCCGCCCCTGCATCGGATTGGACAAGGAGGATATCGTGGTGACCGCCCGCAAGATCGGCACCTTTGAGACCTCCATCGAGCCCTTTGAGGACTGCTGTACCGTCTTCACTCCCCGCCACCCCCGCACCCGTCCCGACCTGAAGAAGGTTCTGGACCAGGAGTGCAAGCTCCCCTTCGAGGAGCTGGTGGAGGAGGCCATCGCGGGGATGTACCGCGTGAACGTCACCCCCGAGGGCTATGAGGTGAGACAATGATCAAGTATCTCTTTTTAGCCCTGATCGGGTTGGAATACCTTTGGTCCCTGGTCCGCTACCTGCTGTCGGCAAGCCAGCGTAAGAAGCCTCTGCCCGATTGCGTCAAGGGGATCTACGATGAGGAGCAGTACGCCCGCTGGGTGGCCTACACCAAGGAAAAAAAGAGAATGGGGTTCTTCCACAACATCTTCATGACCCTGTTCACCCTGGCGGTCTTCGCCTTTGACCTGTTCGCACTGGTGTACAACGCCATTGGCGTGACGGGGCTGTGGGGGGACGTGATCCTCATGACCCTGTTCTCGGTAGTCTCCCGAATCCTGGAGCTTCCCACCGATTACTACTTTACCTTCCGCATTGAAGAAAAATACGGCTTCAACCGTTCCACCAAGAAGACCTTCTGGGTAGACCAGATCAAGAATCTGATCCTGAACACCCTGCTCAACAACGGTCTGATGCTGGCGGCCTATGGGCTGTGGCGGCTGATGGGCAACTGGCTGGCCCTGGGTATGTTCGTATTCCTGGCCATCGTCATGGTGATCATGTCCTTCTTCGCTCTGCCTCTGCAGAAGCTGTTTTACAAGTTCACCCCCCTGCCCGAGGGAGAGCTCCGCGACCGATTGACGGGGCTGTTTGAGCGTCACGGCTACTCCGCCCAGGAGATCTACGTCATGAATGCCTCCCAGCGCACCAGCCGAGCCAACGCGTTCTGCGCGGGCCTGGGCAAGGGCAAGAAGATCGCCCTGTTCGACAACCTGGTGAACAGCTACAGCGAGGACGAGATCACGGCGGTATTCGCCCACGAGCTGGGCCACGCCAAGCACCGTGACACCCTGCGTCTGACTCTGCTTCAGATGCTCATGTACGCGGTTCTGTCCCTGCTGATTGCCTTCATGCTGGGCAGTGAGGCGGTCAGCCTGGCCATGGGCTTTGACGGCCACAGCGCGGCGGCGGTATTCATCGCCCTGTCGGCGGTGGTGCTGGGTCCCGTTATGACCATCCTGATGGCACCCGTGAACATTCTCTCCCGCCGTTTCGAGCGGGCCGCGGACACCTTCGCCGTGGAGAACGGCCTGGGCGACGCGCTGATCGAGTCCCTGACCCGTCTGAGCAAGGACAACCTGGCTGACCTGAACCCACACCCCTTCCTCTCCGCCATCGGAGACTCCCACCCCACCCTGGGCGAGCGCATCCGCGTGATCCGCGAGGCCCAAAGGAAGTAGGAGGACGAGGGGCTCTGCCCCTGGCCCCCGCTTGAACCTTTTTTGCAAAAAAGGTTCAAGACTCCAAAAAAACTTTAAAAAAGGGAATAAGATAATGGAACAGATGTATTATAAGATGAATATTGCGGGGTGTGAGCGTGCCCTGCCTCTGTGTCCCCTGACCGACGAGCTCATGATCGGTGCCTTTGTCATCTTCGGGGATCCCGAGCTGACCACCGCCTGTGCGCGGGCTCTGCTGGACCGCGTGCCCGAATACGATTACATGATCACCGCCGAGGCCAAGGGCATTCCCCTGATCCACGAGATGGCCCGCCTGGCGGGGAACCAAAAGTATATGTTGGCCCGCAAGGGAACCAAGCTCTATATGCGGGACGTACTGGACGTGGCGGTCCGCTCCATCACCACCAATCGGGAGCAGCACCTCTACCTGGACGGCCACGATGCCGCCCTCATGAAGGGCAAGCGCATCCTCATCGTGGACGACGTGGTTTCCCTGGGTGACTCCCTCCACGCTCTGGAGCAGCTGGTGGAGGCGGCGGGCGGTATTGTCTGCGGACGCGCCACCATCCTGGCCGAGGGCAAGGCCGCCGATCGGGATGACCTGGTCTACCTGGAGAGACTGCCCCTGTTCACCAAGGACGGACAGCCCTTGAATTGACGCGTCATTTCCATCCATACGAAAAATTCACGAAAGAAGGATAAATAAAATGGCAGAACTTTTAACCTCCAACGACAAGCGTACGTGCCTGTGTGCAGAGCTCTCCGCCGCCAACGTGGGCGAGACCGTCTGCGTCATGGGTTGGGCCCAAAAGCAGAGAGACCTGGGTGCCCTCATTTTCATCGACATCCGCGACCGTTCGGGTATCGTCCAGCTGGCTTTTGACGATGCCACCGACCGTGAGGCCTTCGACAAGGCCTTCACCGTTCGCGCCGAGTTCGTTCTTTGCGCCCACGGTGTGGTCCGCCGCCGCGGTGAGGGTGCGGTCAACAAGAACATCCCCACGGGTGAGATCGAGATCGCCGTCACCGAGCTGAAGATCCTTTCCGCTTCCCAGACCCCTCCCTTCGAGATCGTGGAGAACAGCCCCGTTAAGGCCGAGCTCCGTCTCCAGCACCGTTACCTGGACCTCCGCCGTCCCGATATGGCCTACAACATCATGGCCCGCTCCCGCATCACCAAGCTGGCCCGTGACTACTACGCAAACAACGGCTTCATCGACATCGAGACCCCCTGCCTCATCGCCCCCACTCCCGAAGGTGCCCGCGACTACCTGGTGCCCTCCCGCGTCCATCACGGCAAGTTCTACGCCCTGCCCCAGTCCCCCCAGCTCTACAAGCAGCTCCTGATGGTATCGGGCTTTGACCGCTACTTCCAGATCGCCCGTTGCTTCCGTGACGAGGACCTCCGCGCTGACCGTCAGCCCGAGTTCACCCAGATCGACACCGAGATGTCCTTCGTGAATGAGGACGACGTGATGCGTATGCACGAGGGCTTCCTAAAGTATATGTTCAAGGAGTTCTACGGCATCGACCTGGGCGGCGACTTCATCCGTATGCCCTACGCCGAGGCTATGGACCGCTTCGGCTCGGATAAGCCCGACATCCGCTTCGGCTTTGAGCTCCGGAATCTGTCCGACATCCTGGCCGGTACCGAGTTCAAGGTCTTCGCCGGTGCCATCGCAGGCGGCGGCTCTGTCCGCGCCATCAATATTGAGGGCGGTGCCACCATGTCCCGTAAGGAGATCGATGCCCTGGTTGAGTTCGTCAAGACCTACAAGGCCAAGGGCCTGGCATGGCTGAAGTGGGCCGCCAACGGCGACATTTCCTCCTCCTACGCCAAGTTCCTCACCGAGGCCGAGAACGAGGCCATCAAGGCCCGTATGGAGGCCAAGCCCGGTGACCTGATCCTCATCGTGGCCGACAAGAACTCGGTGGTCTTCGACGCTCTGGGCGCTCTCCGTTGCCACTGCGCCAAGAAGATGGGCCTGTGCGATCCCATGGACTTCAAGTTCCTGTGGGTCAC
>CAYRTP010000148.1:0-6575 GCA_964427175.1 uncultured Clostridium sp.
GTCAACGATGAAGATCGCATCGGGCAGTCTCTCCATGGTCTTGATACCGCCGTAGGACTTCTCCATGTCGAAGATCTCCTTCTGCAGACCTGCAACCTCCTTCTTGGGGAGCAGATCGAAGGTGCCGTCCTCCTGCATCTTGTTCAGACCGTTCAGGCGGTTGATGGAGCGCTTGATGGTCTTGAAGTTGGTCAGCATACCGCCGGGCCAACGGACGTTTACATAGTACATACCGCAACGCTCGGCCTCTTCCTTGATGGCCTCGGCTGCCTGCTTCTTGGTACCGACGAACAGGATGTTGCCGCCCTGAGCGGAGAGGTCACGAACGAAGTTGTAAGCCTCCTCGAACTTCTTAACGGTCTTCTGCAGGTCGATGATGTAGATGCCGTTTCTCTCGGTGAAGATGTACTCCTGCATCTTGGGGTTCCAGCGGCGGGTGTGATGGCCGAAATGTACGCCGGCCTCCAGCAGCTGCTTAATGGTAATGATAGACATTTCTATGTCCTCCTTCGGTTTTTTCCACCACAGAGGCACTTGCGTACTGATCCGAAAAGCCGTTTTCGGACACCGAGCCGCTGATTGCGTCTGTGTGTGTATTTGATGTTGTGCTTTTTTCGCACACTGGTGTATTATACCACACACACTTCCTTTATGCAAGGGGTATTTTTGGAATTTACAATTTGTTTACAATCCAAAAAGAGGGGGCGCAATCACGGTCATCCTGAGCGGAGCGAAGCGAAATCGAAGGATCTCCTACCGGCAAGAGATCCTTCGACTCCGTGCTTCGCACTCCGCTCAGGATGACCGTCTCCTATCGTCGCTTCGTACCGCTTGGAATTGACCGTCCCTGCAAAAACGGCCCGCCCCGAAACGAGGCAGGCCTTTCATCTACTTTTTCCTCCCGCTCCCGCGTACCAGGCAGGAGGACATCTCTGCCGCCGTCAGCTTGACCAGGATGGTATCCTCCCCCAGGCACTCGATGCGGCACCAGGGGATGCGGTAATGCTCGCTCTTGCCCAGCCCCAGAAAGCCGCATTCCCGAGGGATGATGAGGGCGGTGACCCGCCCGTCGTCGGCGCAGAGCTCCACGGCGGAGGGATAGCCCAGCTTGCCGCCGTCGCACAGGTTGATGACCTCCATACAGGAGAGCTCGGTGGTGGTGATCTGTCTCATGGGTATGACCTCCTTTCTTGCGGAATCGGGGCTGGTTTTGCGGAGCAAAATCGCCATTGTGCCAATGGCGAAAGCCTCAAAACGCTGTTTGAAAGATTTATCTTTCAAACGTCCTTCCCTTCCGCAATGGTTGGTACAGGATATGCGGCAGACGGGGAATTTATCCCTTTCGGACCGCCTTTGAAACAGCCAGCGCTACGGCGCGGAACAGCAGGTAGATCAGGGGGGCGGCCAGGGGGATGCAAAGGCACCACAGGAGGTGTACTCCGCCCACCAGCGCGGCGGCCAGGGCACCCACGTAGACCAGGATCAGGGCGAACGTGGCAAAGAACACGGTGCTGTTCCGTCGGGGGAGCTTGTCCGCGCGGAACGCGGCCAGCTGGATGCCGAGGGTACAGAGCAGTCCGAAATGGAGCAGGTCCCCGCCGAAGTCCACTTCGCACAGGGCGGCGATCCAGACCGCCAGCCACACCGGAACCGAAGCGACGGTGACCGAGATCAGCTCGGCCAGGTGGGCGCGGGGAGAGCTGATGAGGGGTGTCTCGAGTGCCCGTCGGGGGTTGGGCACATGGGACGGTGTGAGGTTCAAAAAGGCGGTCATCACCAAAAGATCCACCACAAGGCCCGAGATCAGCAGGGCGGGAGCCGAGGCAATGGCCACACCCAGGCACAGGGGCAGAATCGTCATGAGGGCGCGGAGGGTCTGGGAAATCAGCAAAAAACGCAGGGTACGGCTCAACGCCCCTCGGAAGCCGTCTGCGGCGCGGAGGGCGCGGAGCACGCCCAGCAGGCCTCCGCCCACCGCCGAGCTTCGGCGGATCAGGACGTGGGCTACACGGCGGGAACGGTCGTTGGCCACACGGCCGTCGGGGGTTCCGTCGGTCTCGGGAGCCCCTTCAAAGCCGCGAAGATCGGCGCGGAGATCCCCCGCCTCCACGACGGCGTACACCGAGGGGGTACAGGTAAAGGCCACGTCGGCCTCGGCCAACAGGGACACGTCCCGTCCGTCCGCCGACAGCACGCCGACGGTACGGCCTTGGGCCTTGAGCCCACGGATGCAATCCCGTATGTAGTCGGTGGAACAGCCCTCAAAGGCGCGACAGCCCTCATCCATCCGCTGGGAAGCGGGGGTACGGGTCATGCCATCGGGGGCGGGACGGTCGGCGGGGGTGGCATCGGTCAGACCGCAGGCCGCCAGCATACGCGGGTGGCTGTCCGACACGTTCCGCAAAAACGAGGCCACCCGAATTCCCGAGCTCTCCAGGTTCTTGACGCATCCCGCCGTTTTACGGCAGGTGTGGGGGGCGTAGGTCAGCATAGCGCGGACGGTGGTCTCCCCCTCCGACTCGGTCAGTACGAACACGGGGATGCTTCCCTGCCGTACCTCCTCGCGGTAGGCGCGGTAAAGCAGATTCTGCCCGCCGCTGTCCAGGGGACGGAGCTTACGGCCGTCATGGAACAGGGCGCAGGCCTCGGCTTCATGGAAGCGGGGAGTCAGGGTCACCGTCACGCGGCGGGGGCCGTCGGGGGTGGGAAAGGTTCCCGCTACCCCCGTACCGTGGGGGTGGATGTCCTTGATCTTGACCTGCAGAGCTTCGGTATCCGCCTCGGCCCAGCGGCAGAATTCGGTCAGGAGTCCCGTATCGATCTCCTCCTCCGCACCCGTGGAGGGGAGCTTGGCCATGCCCTCACGGTAGAGGTACAGGTACTCGGCTACGGCGCGGACATCCTCGTCGGCATCGGGGCGGTCACAGCGGTAGAGCCGATCCCCCACGCGGAGGGCCTCGGGGTGATAGGACCCATCATGGAGCGCGGCGGTGCCGACCAGGATCAGGTCGGTCATAGCGGTGAGGGTCTCCAGTGTGGCCGCGGACTTGATCTCAGCGGTATTTTCGCTGTCCCGATCCAGGGCGGCGGCACGGCGGGTGGAGGCGGCCAGGTAGGTCCCCCGCGCCAGCAGATGCTCGGTGAGGGTCAGCACCGACAGGGCCAGGACCGACAGGAAGATATCCAAAAACTCATATCTCTCCCCCACGGTGAAGATACCGATGGCGGTCAGGGGGATGATGAGGCAGAACAGCCCCAGATTGTAGATAGACAGGACCTTGTAGGCCTTCTTGAAATAGCCCACGGGTCTGTCCTGATGGGGGGTGGGGATGTGGCCGATGAGACCGCCCAGGTGGGTCTCACTGCCCACGGCGACCACCACCGCCATAGCCGAGCCCGACTCCACCATACCGCCCGCGAAGACCATGTTCACAGGGGAGAGGCGAAGCCCCTCGGTGGATTCGGGGTACTGATCCGCGTCCTTTTCCAGGCGGACGGGAGGACGGCGGGGGTCCGAAGCGTCCAGCTCCCGTTCCAGAACAGTAAAGCGATCGGTGCGGAGCAAACGGCAATCCGCGGGGACCACGTCGCCCTCGCGGAGCAGGATGATGTCCCCCGCCACCAGCCCTTCGGCGGTGACCCGCAGAACACGGCGGCCCCGCAGGACACGGCAGAGGGGGGCATCGTAAGCCAGCATGGCGGCATCGGTTTTGTCGGAGCGATGGAGGAACCAGGCGCAGAGGGCGGTATTGCCCAGGGTCAGAAGCAGGCAGAAAACGGCCAGGGCCACCCGATCGAAGAACAGGGCGATGATGGCCACGGTGATCATCAGCCACAGGGCGGGTTCTCGGATGGTCTGCCGCACGCACTCGGCGTAGCGGCGGGGCTTTTTGCGAAAAAGAGGGGCGGCCGTGCTGATCTCCAGCCGCCGTTCCGCCTCCTTGGGTGTCAGGCCCACGGAGGCATCGGTTTCCAGCTTGGAGAGCAGATCCGGGATGGGGGAGAGGTGGGGCATAGCGGTCTCCTTACGGTGTTTTTACATACAGGTTACTTTGATCTTCCCATCCTCCGCGTGGACGAGGATCTGCGTGAGGTTATGGGTGTAGTCGGCGATCACGGCCTCGGCAATGGCATCCTCTACGTGACGCTGGATGTAGCGGCGCATATTACGGGCCCCGAACTTGACCGAGTAGGACTGCTCGGCGATCAGCGAAGCGGCCTCGTCGGTGTAGCGAAGGGTGAGGGACTTTTCGGCCAGGGCATCGGCCAGCTCACCCAGCATGATACGGACGATGCGGGTGAAGTCCTCCCGATCCAGGGCGCGGAAGGTCACCACCTCGTCCACGCGGTTGATGAACTCGGGACGCAGGAAGCCCGAAAGGGCCTTCATGGTGGCATCCTCGGCGCGCTCGTCGGCGGTGCCGCCGAAGCCGATGGAACCCGTCTGACGGTCGGAGCCCGCGTTGGTGGTCATGACGATGACGGTGTTCTCAAAATTCACGGTCTTGCCGTGGGCATCGGTGAGGCGGCCGTCATCCAGAATTTGAAGCATGATATTGAGCACGTCGGGGTGGGCCTTCTCGATCTCATCGAACAGCACCACCGAGTAGGGCTTGCGGCGGATCTTCTCGGTAAGCTGACCCGCGTCGTCATAGCCCACGTAGCCGGGAGGTGAGCCGATGAGGCGGGAGACCGATTCCTTTTCCATGAACTCCGACATATCCAGGCGGATGAGGGTCTCGGGGGAGTGGAACAGGTCGTTGGCCAGGGTCTTGACCAACTCGGTCTTACCCACGCCCGTGGGACCCGCGAAAATGAAGGAGACGGGCTTGCGCTTGGCGCTGACACCGGCGCGGTTGCGCTTGACGGCGCGGGCTACGGCGTTCACAGCCTTGTCCTGGCCCACGATGTGCTCCTTGAGGCGGGCCTCCAGCTTATCCACCTGCTCGAACTCGTTCTCGGTGATGGTGGTGGCGGGGATGCCGGTCCAGACCTCAATGACCTCGGCCAGTTCGGCGGCGGTCAGGGTGATGGCGGCGCAGTCGGGCTCCAGGGCGGCCAACCGCTCCGAGAGCTTCAGCTCCTCGGCCTTGATGCCCGCCAGCTCCTCGTACTTTCTCTGCATGGCCTTCTCGTCGCCGTCGGGGGTCTCCTGGGTCTCCAGGGCCTCGCGGCGGGTCTTGATGGCCAGCAGACGGTCGCGGATCTCGTAGGTCTCGTTGAGGGCTCCGCTGGACAGGGACAGGTGGGAGGCGGCCTCGTCCAACAGGTCGATGGCCTTATCGGGGAGGTAACGGTCGGTGATGTAACGCTCCGACATGGTGACCGCCTTGACCAGCACCCCGTCGGGGATGCGGATGTTGTGGTGGGCTTCGTAATAGTGCTTGATGCCCTTGAGCATTTCCACCGACTCGGCAATGGAGGGCTCCTCCACGGTGACGGGCTGGAAGCGGCGCTCCAGGGCGGCATCCTTCTCGATATACTTGCGGTACTCGGCAAAGGTGGTGGCGCCGATGACCTGGATCTCGCCCCGGCTCAGGGCGGGCTTGAGGATATTGGCGGCGTTCATGGAGCCTTCGGCGTCGCCGGCGCCCACCAGATTGTGGACTTCGTCGATGACCAGGATGATGTTGCCGCAGGCTTTGATCTCACCGATCAGGCTCTTCATGCGGCTCTCGAACTGGCCCCGGAACTGGGTGCCGGCCACCAGGGCCGTCAGATCCAGCAGGAACACTTCCTTGTCCCGGAGCTTGTAGGGCACATCCCCGGCGGCGATGCGCTGGGCCAGGCCCTCAGCGATGGCGGTTTTGCCCACGCCGGGCTCACCGATGAGACAGGGATTGTTCTTCTGGCGGCGGTTGAGGATCTGGATGACCCGTTCCGTCTCCACATCCCGGCCGATGACCTTGTCAAGCTTTCCCTCCCGGGCACGGGTGGTCAGGTCCATGCAGTAGCTGTCCAGGAACTTGTGCTTTTTATTCTTCTTTTTGTCCCCCTCTTCCTTTTCCTTTTTGGGTTCGGGACGCTTGGGGGGCTGGGCAGGCAGATCGGAACGATTGCCGAAAAGCTGGTTGAGCAGCGGGAAGGTGGCAGTCTGGCTGTCCACCTCGTCGTCATCGTACTTTTCAGTATCGTCCATCTGACCGAAGAGGTTGCCCATCTCGTCAGCCAGCAGATCCAGATCGTCCTCGGAAATGCCCATCTGGCGCACAGCTTCGTCGATCTGAGGGATGCCCAGACTCCGGGCGCATTTCAGGCAGTAGCCCTCGTTGAGGGTGTTGCCGTTTTCGATCTTGGTAATAAAAACAACCGCGATATTCTTCTTGCATTTGGCGCAAAACTTCGGCTGCATACGAATCACTCCTTATCCAAGGAAATTTCCTTTTTGGCCACAGTATAGCATAACCACGACCAAAAAGGAAAAACAAATTGTGAATATCAAATTCAATGATAAACGTAGGGAACGCTGTCCCCAGCGTTCCGCAGACTGTCGAAATCGTCATTTTGCGCGAAGCGCCTCGGCTCTCCCCTTGGGGGAGCTGTCGCGCGAACAGCGCGACTGAGGGGGTTATTGC
>CAYRTP010000149.1:0-6549 GCA_964427175.1 uncultured Clostridium sp.
GTGTAGCAACTCAATTCTACCACGGATTTGTCACTATGGATTTCTTTTTTGAAAATTTTTACCCTAATGGGTAGTGCAACTTCATTTTACAACGCGCGACACAATTATATATATATGTATATTCCGTTAACTTTTTGTGAACAGCGGCTTGGCGGCTGCTTCTTTGCCGCAAGATTTATTTGGTTTATAGTCGGGGTGAATTTGAGAGGTCCCCGGGATTCATTCAGCAGGTGCGGCGGAGATCCGCTTGAAATAGCGGATGATGAAGATCAACAGAACACACCCGATCAGCGGGAAGACCGCGCTGGTCAGCATACCCGCTTTCAGGCCGATCTGCTCGGGGGAGATGCCCAGGGTTTGGCTGAGGTCCTGCCCGATTTGGCTGACCGACACGCGGTCCACCACGATGCCCATGAGCTGGGGGGCCACCGAAGCGCCCATGTCACCGCCCGCGGCCATGAGCGCGTAGGCGGCCACGCCGGGGTTGGGGATCTTTTCCTCCATCAGGATCAGGGTGCCGGGCCACAGCATGGCGGTGCAGAAGCCGGTCAGGATGCAGGCGATGAAGGCGGGAATGACCGCCGCGGACAGGCCCACCGCCAGGTAGCAGACGGTAGCCCCCGCCATACCCAGCATCAGCACCCGCTGGATGTTCTTGCCGAATCTGGCATATGTGATACGGGCGATACCCAAGAGAATAGCGAACATGGCGACACCCAGGATATCACCCACGGCTTTGTCGATGCCCAAAGCGTTTTCCATGTAGCTTGAGATCCAGTTGCTCATGGTGTTCTCGGCACAGCTTCCGAAGAAGATGCATCCCACGCAGAGGGCCATGCCTATGGCGCGGTTGCGGCTCTTGCCCGTTTTGGTTGTGCTGGCGGCGGTATCCATGTCGGGCATGGGGGAGATCATGAACAGCACCGCCGAGATCACGGGCAGTGCGGCTAGGAAAAAGATCAGGAACATCCAGTTCTCGGAGCCGAAGATCTTGAGAAACAGGGTACTGAACAGCACCATGGAGCACACGCCGAAGGCGTACAGGGAGTGGAGGAAGCTCATGTCCCGCTGGGGATTATCCGAGGGCATGGCGGCGATGGTGGGACTGAGCAGGACCTCCGAAAGTCCCGCCGACACCGAGAAGATGATGGTGCCTGCGACCAGGCCGATGTAGGCGATATCGGGGAAGAAGGTAGGCACCAGGGCGTAGATCAACAGTCCCGCGGCGGTGATGAGGGGCATGGCGCGGACCACCTTTTTGGGGTTGAAATACTTGGTGAAGAAGGTGAAGATCAGGTCGATGCCCATTTGGGTACAGAAGTTGGTCAGCACCAGGGTTCCCAGCAGGGTGTAGGAGATTCCGTACATCTCCCGCAGGGTGACGAACAGCAGGGGTGGCACGCAGAAGATGGAGGACATGGTGAAGTAGGCCGAGTAGCAGGCGAAGCGGGTGCGCTTGTAATTGGGGGTGGTTGGATTCATGATGGTTTACTCCGATGTAACGTGATTATGGCGCTAATTTACAATCAAAAGCTGGAATAGGAGAGCGTGCCTCCGGCGGCTTAAGGGCCTTTTAAAAAAGGCCCTTAAGAAACCCAAAAACTTAAAAAAAGGATTATGCGGGATGTGAAAGAACATCAAGTACCATAGAGGACATCACCATGGGGCCCCTGCCCCATTGGTATATGGAGGTGTTCAAGGTTTTTGTTGTAAAATAGCATTACCAAATGAAGGGAATAAGGCGGTAGCGGACCTTGCGCTTGTAGTCTTCGTAGCCGGCCAGCCCTTGAGTCAGGACGGCCTCCTCGTTGCGGATACGGACTACGATCAGAATAGGGAACCTGAGTCCACCCGAAGCGGAAGTCCAGCCCCGCCGCGAGGAATCCCGCAAAAAAGAGCAGGCCCGAGACGGCGACGACTCCCTTTTGGGTTTTTTCATTTTCCTTTGCGCTCAACCGCTTTTGGAGTAGGTCGGGGGCCTTGCACAGCAGGACACCGCCCAAAACCAGCATGGGATGAACAGAAGTCCGATAAAGAGCCAGCCACCCGGATAGGCGAGGGTTCCTGCGGGCAGGAACAGCAGAAGTCCCGTCAGGAGCAGTCCCGCCAGGAATTTGGTGAGGGCGTTGACGAACAGCTTGGCTCTCATGACAGTGCCTCCAGGACCTCGGCGGCGTTGGTGTCGGGCTTGACGCGGGGCATGATGGCGGTGATGACACCTTCCTCGTCGATGATAAAGGTGGTGCGGACTACCCCCATACCCACCTTGCCCGCCATTTTCTTTTCCTGCCACACGCCGTAGGCCTCGATGGCTACCCGATCGGGGTCGGAGAGCAGGGTGAAGGGAAGGTTGAACTTTTCGGCGAACCTGGCGTGGGAGGCCACGCTGTCCTTGCTGATGCCGATGACGGCGACATTCTTTTCTTTAAACCCTTCGTATGCCGCCGCAAAGGCGCAGGCCTGGCGGGTACAGCCGGGGGTATTGTCCTTGGGGTAGAAGTAGAGGACGACCTTTTGGCCGCGGAAGTCCGACAGGGACACGTGGGTGCCGTTCTTGTCGGGCAGGGTGAAGGTAGGGGCTTTGATACCGATTTGTAACATGGGATCCTCCTAATATGGTATGTAAATTAGTCCCCGGGTGCCTCGCTCTCCATGCTGTCCCACAGAACGCGGCGGGAGAGCCGCATGGCTCCGCGGTGGGCGAGGGAGGGGGTATTGAGAGCGTAGGGTAGATGGAGCAGGGGAATCGACGGGGGGAGCACCTTGCGGAGGGCCTTTGGATCCGACCCGGGGCGGTCGGTCTCCACCACCACAAGGTCGGGGGAGAGGAAACGGACGCACTCGGTGAGAAAGCCTGCCGCCCGTTGCCACCAGGCTCCCGTATGGGGACGGATACCGCGGGTGTGCTCCCGCAGGGATTGCTCCAGGCCCGCCGTGAAGGGCGTGGGGTAGAAGGTGGAGTGGGGATCCTCCAGGTGCATCCGCTGGAGCAGGGAGACCGAGCGGATCTCCCCCGAACGGATGTAGAGGATGGAGGCGGCGTGCTGGGTGGCGGGGTTGTACCTCAGCTCCAGGGCGGCGGCCTCCTCGGGGGTGAGGATGAAATCGGGCTCTATCTCGGTCTCGCGGCGGACCAGGCTCACGAGCGCGGGATCGCGGGAGGGAAGCAGGAGCACGGGCGGTTGCATGGGTACCTCGGCGGGGAGTCCGCTGGTCCCCGCGCCCAGGATGGTGGTGGCCTGACCTAGCAGAATGGTGAGGTCATCGGCAGGCGTGCAGAAGCCCCCGCGGTCCCGTACCGTGGCGAAGACCGATTCCCTGCGGGTGTCCATCAACCGCCAGACCATGTAGGCATCGGTGATCTCCATGACGGGCAGGACGGGGTAGCGGACCACGGTGATGAGATCCGAGGCGACAGCCGTGTCGGGGTCGGGACCGTATTTCAGTGCCAGGACCTTCTCGCGGGTGAGCTGACGGCAGGCACGGCGCACCGTCGTGGCTCCCAAGCCCGAAAGAGTGGCAATGCGGGCCTTGGAGGTGGGGTGGCCGTACTCCATGGCCTCCAGCACCGCCGAGCGGCTGGAATGGCCGACGTTAATGTCGGGGGGCCTTCTCCAGGCGATTCGATAGGGATAAATTGACTCCATCGTGCACCTCACAGCAAAATTGGGTCTTGACTTTCGGGGGAAAACGTGATATAATAGAAAGGTAGCTCCGTTGGGCGGCCGCGCGGTATCATGCCGAAAGGTAGTACCGTGAGGAAAGTCCGGGCATCACAGGGCAGGGTAACTGATAACGTCAGCCGCGGGTAACCGCCGGAAAAGGGCAACAGAAATAGACCGCCGTTCGTTGAACGGTAAGGATGGAAAGGCGAGGTAAGAGCTCACCCACTTCCATGGTAACATGGATTTGCTGTAAACTCTATCCGATGCAACACCGTATGAGGCCGCAAGGCGGGTCGGCCCGACCTCCGCAAGGCTCATTGGGTGGCGCACCGCGAAAGCGGTGAAGCGTTTCGGTGACGGAACGCGCAGATAGATGGTCGCCACGCGCCCGCTATGCGGGAGCAGACAGAACCCGGCTTACAGACGGGGCTACACTTTTTTTGCAAGCATCGGCTTTCGGGCCGGGCTTTTTTTTGCCCTTTCTGCAGAAAGACCGCCAAGGAGCCCTCGGCGGTCTTCTTTTGGGGAGCGGCGTACATATCCCGACAGAGATCATTCGAATTCTTACCATTTCTCATTCAAAACCGTGCGCACGCTCTCCACATACCAATGGGGTAGGGGCCCCATGGGGGCAACCGTGTTCTTCTTGGTTCAGAAGACGCAAATCCAAAAAAACTTTTCTAAAGTTCTTAGGAGTTCTTAGAACCCTTCTTTCAAGAAGGGTTTGACAGCACGGCTGAAAGCCAGCTGTCGGACGCCCGGAGGCATTCGGATTTTGTTTAGAAATTCGTATTAGCTTCGCTGTCGCTTGCCTCTCCTCGGCGGAGCTCGGCGCGGTCGATGATGCGCTTTTGGGTACCGAGGTACTTGGCGATGGTCAGCACGCCGATGTAGAGCAGGCTGTAGCCCACGAAGGTCAGCAGGAACAGACCGTAGGGGGTTTTGTTGATGAGGGAATCGTAGGTGATCTTCCAGCCGTTGTGCAGGAGTCCCGCCGTGAAGCGGACCGAGCCCGATACGAAGGCCTGGAACTTAAAGAGCATGGCAAAGAGCAGGTGCAGGACCGAGGCCAAAACACCGCTGACCACGGTCTCGGGGACCGAGCAGAAGCTCTCTCGGTAGCCCTCGAAGTAGCCGAGGAAGCCCAGGATGGTGGGAACCCCCGCGGTGTAGATGACAATGCGGATGACGGTCAGCACGGGGTAGGGAATGGCGACGAATTTTTCGATGACGGACACCAGCAGAGCCTCGGCCAACATGACCAGGATGCAGGAGCCCAGCAGGTACAGGAAATAGACAAGGAAATCCAGCGCGATATTTTTGATCTTCATAGGGCGATCAATACGCGGTGCTCATCAAATCGGTGAGCATCTCATCGGAGCGGCGCTTGATGAGGGCGGCGTAGTAGGCCACTACGATGATCTCCAGGGCGTTGGCCAGACGGTCGCGGGCACCCTCCATAGCCTCCTCGTAGTCCACGATCTGCCCACGGATGACTTCCTTGATGGAGGCCATGGAGCAAACGTCCTGCTGCATCAGGGTATCCAGGATGCGGCAGATGTAGTCGTAGAGGATCGAGTCGCGGATGATGTCGTCGCTCTTATCGTCGATCTTACCGTTGATGTACTGGAGCAGAAGGGCGATCTTGTCCAGCTGGATGCAGGAGCGGAGCATATTGATGATGAGAATGTGGGCCACCTGGTCGATGTTGTACTTCTTCAGGCGGGCGTTGGCGACCCAGCCGCGCTTGGTCCAGTTCTGCAGGGTGGAGCCGTCGATGCCCGAGACCTCGCGGATCTGGGAGAGCATCACGCCCTCGCTGATGAAGAAGACCTTGGAGAGGAACTCCAGGCCGGTTACGTTGCCCATGTCGCTTTTCTTCAGCTTCGTGCCGGGGATCAGGGCATCATTGATTTCAAGATTCATACGTTACCTCCAAAATATCATGTGCAAATTGCCCCTTGCAAGGGGCTTTGCGGTTTATGGGTTTGGTTAGACCCTTGTTGAGTGTGGCTTTATTATATCGTACAATCAAACGATTGTCAAGAGCAAAAACAAAATTTTTGCGAATCATTTACAAATTCTCTCATATTATATAACCGTATTGCGATATTTTCGGAGGAGGGGACATGAGGGTACGGGTGAGTCGGTGGCTGTTGGTCCTGACGGCGGGAGCGGTGTTGATGGGGGGAATCACGGCGGTGCGGAAGGGAATCACCATGGCGGAGCTGGCGGCGGGGCTGGTGCCTTGGACGGCGGTGATGGCGGCGGCGGTCCTCCACGAGCTGGGGCATATCACCGCCGCGTGGGGGCTGGGGGTACGGGTACGGCGGCTTCGGGTGGATCTGTTCGGGGCGCGTATGGAGCTGGAGGGCCTGCTTTCCTACGGGCAGGAATTCTTCACGGCGGCGGGGGGACCCTTGGTCAATTTCCTGTGCGCCGCCCTGATCTATCCCTTTGCCCATCGGGGGGATTGGCCTTGGGGAAGCCTGTTTTTGGGGGCCTCCTTGGTATTGGGCGGGGTCAACCTCCTCCCCGTGGGAACCCTGGACGGAGGGAGGATGCTCCGAAGCGGTACCGCCTTTCTGTGGGGGGATCGGGTCTCGACCGCGCTGTGGCGGGGGACCACGGTGGTCTTTTTGGGACTTTTGTGGCTGTTTGCGGTGTACGCGCTTCTGCGGGCGGGGGTCATGCTGTCCTGGTTCGTGTTCTCTCTGTGCCTGCTCTTGCGGACTATGGCAGGGGAATGAGGGCGGGGGGTGAACTGCATTTTTTTCATAATTTATCATATTTACAATAGATAACTTGAATACAGCCCTCATATACCAATGGGGTAGGGGCCCCATGGTGATGCCCTCTATGGCTCTTGGCGTCCTCTCGCATC
>CAYRTP010000150.1:0-6544 GCA_964427175.1 uncultured Clostridium sp.
CAGGGCGAAGTCCCCCTCCGAGGAGGAAATGGGGTAGCTGATGCGGTCGGCCTGGGATTGGGCGGTCATGGTGGCCGCGCCGATGTCTTTGGCCATGTAGTAGAGGTTTTCGTAGGTGATGAGGCGGTGGTTGCAGATGACCGTGACTACCACGAACACCAGGAGAACCATGTACAGCACCACCCGCAGAAAGCTCAGGCGGTTGGCCAGGTTTTCGTAGTAGGGGATGGATGGGGCGGAGAAGTCGATGGGCTCCTCCAGGACCTCGTCGGTCTGCCTGGTGAACCGCTTGACCCGTTCCAGGGCTTGGCGGTAGAGTCTGTTGGGGGCGGCTTTGATGCGTTCAAGGGGTTTCTTCTTGGGCATGGTACCCCTCCTTTTCGGGATGATTGTAGAAGACCCGATTGAGGTACAGGCCTTCGGCGGGGGCGGTACGGCCCAGGGTGGAGCGATCCAGGCTATCCAGCCGCTCGGGGATGCTGTCGGGTGGAATACGGCCCTCGGCTACCTCCATGAGGGTTCCCACCATGATACGGACCATATTGTAGAGGAATCCGTCGGCGCGGACACGGAAGGTGACCAGGAGGCCGTCCTCGGCAGGGGCCGCCTCCACCGAGGCATCCATGACGTGGCGGACGGTGGACACCACCTTGGAGCCCGAGGCCATACAGGCGACGAAATCCCGTTGCCCGATAAAGCCCTTAGCGGCGGTCTGCATGGCTTGCAGGGCTTCCTCGTTCATGGGGCGGGGGTAATGCCAGGCGCGGTTCTGCTCGAAGGGGTCGCGGTTCTGGGTACACAGGATGCGGTAGATATATTCCTTGGAGGAGACGGAATAGCGGGCGTGGAAGTCGGCGGGGACCCACAGGGCCTTGTAGACCGCCACGGCATCGGGGAGATGGA
This sequence comes from uncultured Clostridium sp., assembly GCA_964427175.1. Lineage (GTDB taxonomy): Bacteria > Bacillota > Clostridia > Oscillospirales > CAG-272 > CAMEON01. The sequence continues at coordinate 904 of CAYRTP010000150.1, forward strand.
TATTGAGGGCGCGGGGGAGACGGTCCAAGGGAATGGTGGTATGGAGGGTATCGCTATCCTTGGCGGTCACCGTGGCGCAAAACATACGGGCATGGACACCGCTATCGGTGCGGGAACAGCCTGTGATGTTGCAGGGGTGGCCGAAGAGCTTTTCGGTTCCCTCATTGAGGGCTTGCTGGACGGAACTGCCGTTTTTCTGGGCCTGGTAGCCGCAGAAGTGGGAGCCGTCGTAGCGGATATAGAGGAGGAGCTTTTGGGGCATGGGCGGCTCCTTTCGGGAGATATAGATAGAGATAGTATAGCACAAATCGGGCGAAATGTCAAGAGAAAAAAGGGAGCCGAAGCTCCCCATGTTATTTTTTTATACTAATCTTTTTTTACATTGATAGGGTCATCCTGAGCGGAGCGAAGCGTAGTCGAAGGATCTCTTGTCGGTAGAAGATCCTTCGACTCCACTCCGCGGTGCTTTGCACTCGCTCCGTTTCGCTCAGGATGACCGTTGACGTTGATTCTTTTCAAGATTTTTATCGAGGATTAGTATTACTTCCCCTCCAAAATATTCGAGGTGATCTGATCCACGCCCCAGGCGGCCAGGGTGGCGGCGCGGGCGGGGTCGTCCACGGTCCAGCAGTTGATGGTGATGCCGGCGGCGTGGAGGGCGTTTATCCGCTCCTCGGTGAGAGATTCGTGGTGGGCATCGATGTCCATGCGGTCGGCCTTGAGCTTTTCGATCATGGTATCGGACACGTCGCCCGTGAGGTACTGGCAGGACTGGTCGGGGCGGAGGGCGCGGACCTTGAGGAGGTTCTCATAGCCGAAGGCAATGAAGGTCACCGAGGGGAGGTAGTCCTGGGCCTCGATGAGGTCGATGATGGCGGCGATCTCCTCGTCGGTATAGTTGCTCTTGAGCTCCAGGATGCAGTGCTTGCCGTACTTTTTGCAGATGCTGATGTAGTTTTCCAGGGTGGGTACGCGGAGGTCATAGCGGTCCTTGGTACCGTCGGTATCGTAGAGGACGGCCTCGCGAAGCAGCTCCATGGGGGTCTTTTCCACCTCCACCGAAAGACCGCCGACACGGCTCAGGGTGCCGTCGTGGATCACGGCGAACTTGCCGTCAGTAGTGCGGTGGATGTCGGTCTCAATGCCAAAATAGGAGCGGTTGCCGGCGGCCACGAAGGCTGAGGCGGTGTTCTCCCGCTCCAAACCGCTCAGACCGCGGTGGGCGGTCACAAGGGTATTTTTGTTGTCGAACTTAATGGTGTTATTCATGGCAAAATTCCTTTTCTGACAACGCTTTTTTCGTTTGTCAATTGTCACTTGCAAAAATAGTCCCGCATCCTGGCGGCGCGGTTGTAGAGGTCGGCCAGGATGGGCTCGCGGGCCTCGTCGGGGGCTTCCAGGGATTGGTGGTGGGCCTCCAGGACCAGGTCGCCCTCGTAGCCGATCTCATGCAGGATGTCCAAAAACTCCTTCCAGTTTATGGTGCCGTCACCCGGGAGGAGGTGCTGGTCACCGCTCCCTGCCCCGTGGTTGTCCTGGATATGAAGGGAGAGGGGCGGGGTGGACACGCCTCGCAGGTCGGTCATGGGGACACCGCAACAGTGCATATGGCCCGTGTCCAGGCACCAGCCGAAGTAGGGGGAATCCACCGCTCGCACCAGGTCGGCTATGGTCAGGGGGCTGATGGTGGAGCCCCACAGGAGATTTTCGGTGAGGATGACCACCCCGTGACGCTCAGCGTGGGGGAGGAGGCCTCGGATGATCTCGGTGTTGTAGGCGATGAATTTTTCATCGTCGGTGAAGATCTCGCCGTTCACCTCGTGGGTGGGGTGGATGACCAGGTAGCGGACACCCAGGATCTCACAGGCCTCGAAGCAACGGAGGACCAGGGGATTTTGGGAGGAGCAGGCGTGGGCGTGGGTGAATTGGAGCCCCATGCCGTCGGCCCTTTCGCGGAGGGCTTTGGCCCAATCCCGCCAGCCATCCTCCACGAAGGGTGAGCCTTCCACGGTACAGTAGGAGAGGGCGGCATCCAGGTGGGTAAAGCCCACCCTTGCCAGGCGGTCTACCGCTCTGTCCTGGGGGTATCCCTCGGGGAATACGGCGGTTGTGGTTACGATATTCATGGGTGGTTTCTCCTTTGGGAGCATTCAAAACAGTCAAACGGTTAAGCGGTCAAACGGTTAAATGGTTAAACGGTCATCCTGAGCGGAGCCGCATCGCGGCGGAGTCGAAGAATCTGTAATCGGGTTGGAGATCCTTCTGCTCCGCTCAGGATGACCATGATCGCTTCCCTGTTGTTTCCTCTTTTATCTTGTCACTCGTCACTTGTCACTGACACATATACTCCCGCATCTTCTCTGCCCGTGCCAACAGCTCGGTCAGGATGCCGTCCTTCTCCCCGTCGGGGGCGACGTAGGACTGGTGATGGGCCTCCAGGACAAGCTCGCCCTTGTAGCCGATCTCCTTGAGCACGTCCATGAATTCCTTCCAATCGATGTTGCCGTCGCCGGGGCGGAGGTGCTCGTCACCGCTTCCGGGGCCGTGGGTGTCCTGGATGTGGAGGGACAGGGGCACCACGTCCAGCTCCCGCAGGACGGTTACGGGAACGCCGTTGGAGTGGGAGTGGCCCGTGTCATAGCACCAGCCGAAGTAGGGGGAATCCACCGCCTTGACCAGCTCTACGATGTTTTTGGCGTGGATGGTCGCGCCCCACAGGATGTTCTCGGAGAGCAGGACCAGGCCGTACTTCTCCATCAGGGGCAGAAGGGGCTCCACCGCCGCCTTATTGACCCGAATGAATTCGTCCACATCGTCGATGGTATGGCCGTCGATCTCATGAATGGGGTGGGCCACGATGGAGGTGGCACCCAGGAGGGCGGCGGCCTCGTAGGAGCGCATCTGCGCCTCGTTGCGGGAGGCTACGTTGAAGGGGGCGTGGGAGTGGGTGTAGCGGACACCCAGGGCATCGGCCTTCTCACGGAGGGCGATGACCCGCTCGCGCCAGTTGTCGCCTTCCAGCAGGCGGTCCTCGCCCACGCAGTAGTCAAAGCCCATATCCAGGGTGGTGTAGCCGATATTGGCCAGGCGGTCCAGCACGTCCTCAGCCTGGTACTGGGGCGGGAACACGTCGGTGGTGGTTACGATATCCAATTTTTTCATCACTTACTCTCCTTTTGTGCTTTGAATGTGAAGCCTCGCAGGCCGCTGGCCAGCAGGCTGTAATCGTCGGTCCAGTTGTTGCCGCCCGAGAGGAAGTTATCGGGACCGCAGGCCCAGCCGGGCTTCTCCACCTCGTGGAGGGGACCGAAGGTATTGATACGGGTACCGTCCACGGTCACTTCGATGGGCAGTCCCGCGCGGTAGGCCTCGGTGATATCGGCCTCGTAGGGATCCCAGCCCAGGACGGTGGTCTTGTCCCCTGCCTTGACCTTAACGCAACCGCCCGTGAAGTCCTTGGGGGTCAGGACGATGCGGTCGGCATCGGCGGCGGCATCGCCCAGGATCTGACCGTAAACCTCGGCGGGGAGGGTGAAGGTCAGGTTGCCCGTAAAGAAGGGCATATTGTAGGCGGAATAGTTATCGCAACCCATACGGGCGGGGGTGTCCACCAGGGTGCGCTTACGGCCTTCGATCCGCACGCCGAAGTTACCCACCAGGTAGAGGGCTTCGATGTTGGTGGTACGCATGAAGGTCACGTCGATGGTAACCTCGTTGCGGCCCGGCTTGAGGGTACCCGCGGGGATGGGCATACGCTTGAAGCAATCGTCTACCCAGAAATCGTTGATATCGTTGTTATGGAGCGCAACGCCGTTGAGCTTGTACTGATTGAACTCGGGACGCTCGCCTGCCAGGAAGACCTCGCCCTCGGGGAGTTTGTCGATGAAGAACTCGTAGGAGAGTTGGAGCCGGCCGTACTCCTTCTTATCGTGGAGCTTGGCGTACCAGGGCTGGAGCATACTGCCGCCGCGCCACTCGATCTTCACGTCGGAGCGGACCTGGCGGTCGGCCTTGAGAACCTCGGCCTCATCATGCCACTCGCCGTCCTGCCAACGCCACTTGCACCAGTCAAGGACGCAGACGTTGGGCTCGTCGGTGGTGTAGTCGAACTCACCCGTCAGGGTCTCGGAGGCTACCGTCTCATACTCGATGAGAGCGGGGAGAGCCTCGGCGGTCCCCGAGAGCACGAAGCAACGGGTGCCTGCGGCCTCCAGGTCAAAGCTGACGTAGTAGGTACCGCTCACCTCGCCCGCGATGGCGGAGGCATTATAGCGGGTACCGTTCTCCAGGTCCCACTCCTCCACGGTGTAGCCTGCGGGGGCCTTGATGGAGAGGGTGAGGTCCTTACGGGCTTCCTTGCGGTTGGTATTGAGGACCACCACGGCGTAGCCATCATCCCCGAAGTCACGGCGGACCTGGGCGAACACGTCGGTGGCGGACTCACCTTCGCCGTTCGTGATGCTGACGTAGGCCTCGCCGTTCTCGCGGACGGCGGCCACCAGGGCTTCCTCGTCGAAGGGGATGGTGATTCCCTGCTCGGAGAGCTTGGCGACCTCGTCGGAGGCTACGGCGTTGACATAAGCGGGGGTATCGCCGCAGAAGATGACCTTACCGCCCTTGGCCAGGAAGTCCTTCAAGAGGGCCAGGGTGGTGGGACGGATGGTGAGCATATTGGAGACGATGACGGTCTTATAGGCGGCCTTACCCACGCGAAGGACGGGGGTACCGTCTACCACCTCCACAGAGGCCAGGCGGGACATCATTTCCTCCTCGCCGTAGTCGAAGTCAATCTGATGGTCGGTAAGGTAGTGGAACAGCTTACGGTAGCGCACCTCATAGGGCTCTACCTCGGGGGACTGGTTATTGATCCAGCCTGCCCAGCCTGCGTAGGCCTGGCACCACAGGGACTCGATGGGGTTGAGGAGCAGAACGTCGCAGTCGGGGTTACCCTCCGAGAGGACCAGGCCCATGCGGGCGAAGTAGTCCTCGACCTTGCTGTAATCCTTATACCAGGGGGACTGGTGGAGGATGGAGGCGGGGTAGTCACGCTTGGACTCGCCCTCCATGGTGTACCAGGACAGGTGCTGGCAACGGAGATTGATGCCGAACAGGGCCTGCCAATCGCCTACCGCCTTATGGGACTTGAAGTTGAACTGCCAGCCCGTACAGCCGTAGAGCTCGGACAAGAGCCACTTCTGACCCAGCTGGCGGGTGGCGGAGGCCAGCTGCTTGACGATCCAGTAGCAGGTGTTATGCTCGGTCAGCACGTCTACGCCGGGGTAGCCCATGTACTCGTAGAAGCGCATGAGAGAGTCCTCGTGGAGGACGTGGCCCGTGAAGATGATGCCGTGGTCATTGCACCAATCGTTGATGGGCTTGGCGAATCTCTCCAGGAACAGAGCGTCGGCCAGGTCGATGTAATGGAGCTTGACGGGGGCGACGAGCTCGCCGTTCTTGCGGTAGAACAGCTCGGGGAGGATGGGACGGCAGGCAAAGCCGTAGCGACGCTCAAACTCCTCGAAGATATCGTCGGTCCAGGCCATGGCGCAGGACATAACGCCGTCATGCACCGAACGGTTATCCATGCAGTGGCCGCGGTGGGGCTCGTCGGTGAAGATGCCCTTGATGCTCCTACCCAGGC
>CAYRTP010000151.1:0-6544 GCA_964427175.1 uncultured Clostridium sp.
GGAGGATACCACCAGGGAGATGGACACGAAGGCGATGAGCACGTAGGAGATGGCGTTGATGATGGTGGTCACCGAGGACATGAGCAGACCCACCATATCGGTGTACTTCAGCTTATCGGTCTCCTCGGCGGCATCGTTGTAGTCGGTGATGAACTGCTCGATGGCATCCTTGGACTCGAAATCCTTGGCGTAGAAGTTGATGGAGGCGGGCTTGGCCGACTCGGCGTCGTCCAGGGTCGCCAGTACGCTGTCATAGGTTTCGTCGATCTGGGGGGCCATGCCGTAGAGGGTCTCCTCCAGCTGGATGAAGGCCTCGTCATCGGCGGTCATGGTGCCGATGACGGCCAGGAAGATCTCCTCGTTGACCGTCATGGTCTTGATGCTTGCCTCAAGATTGGCGTAGATGGTCTGCATAGCCTCGTCTCCCGCCATTTCCATCAGGCCGGGGATAGCCATGGGCATCTGCTCGCTTGCGGGAATACCTACGAGGGCACCCAGTACCTGGGTCTGCGTATCCAGGGCGGGGAGGAGCTTGACAAAGTTATCGGGGGTAATGGTGATACCGCCGGTGGATTGGCTGAGGGCCATGCACAGCATATTCAATCCCATAGCGTTATCGGGGTTTGCCTGAGCGGCACTCATGACGGTCTCAAAGATCTGTGCCTGCTTTTCGGCGGGGAGGAGCATATACATACCCAGGAAGGATTCCATGCCTGTTACCTGGATCCGATCCGAAAACTCGGGGTTATTGAGGATCTCGTTGGTCATGTAGGCGTAGAACATATCCATGGTCGCGCCGTCGATCTTGTCTACCAGCTCGTGGATGGTTTCGGGGGTGTAGTGGGTACGATCAAAGGCCAGGCCTGTCAGGACGTTGACCGAGGGAGTCTCCTTCTGCTGGGCGATCACGGCACTTGCGCTGTTCTGTTCCAGGATATAGTCGGTGAACTCCTTGGTGTAACCCACAGCACCGGAGATGCTGGTGGCGGAAGTGCCCTCCTTGGGGCGGATGATACCCGCGATCTTTACCTCAACACCGTTCTCGGTGACGAAATCGGTTTCCTTGGCTGTGTCATAGCTGGGGGACTTGCGGATGTCATGCCAAACGGGGTAAGTCTTACCGTTGGCCGTATAGGTTTTGCTACTGTCCTCCACGAAGAAATCTTCGGTCAGAAGGAGCTTGAAGCGGGTGTTCAGAATCTCCTCGAAGGAGTAGGGAGGGATGTGAGCGGACTCATACTCGCCCTTCATGAGGGATTCGATCTCACCGCTGATGTTGTCGGGGTCCAGCATACCCAGCATATACAGGGTCATTTTGCTGATCTGGTTATTGGAGTTGACTACCAGTACCACTTCGTTGTAGGCGGTGGGCCAGCTACCTGCGATCACGTCGTACTGCTGGTCCAGGATCTCCCGGTTGTTGATCATCTCGCTGAAGACGTTCATGCCCATGCCGCCGGCCATATCCACCAGCTCGGTCATGCCGGAGAAGGCATCACCCATGTTTTCGAAGATGACCTGCATACCGATCTTTCTGGCCTCGGTGATGGGATTTCCGTCCTCATCTGTATCATCGGCCAGGTTATAGACCTGCAGATTATAATTGTAGGTGTACTGAATGTCGCTGACATAGGGGGCGAGCTCATCCTTGTTTGCCTCGATGTGCTTCTTGAAGGCTTCCAGGTTGTTCTCAACCGTAGCCGACATAGCACCCATCATGGTTCCCATGGAGTCATCCACGTAGACGAATTCGCTGTCGCGGTTTCCTCCATCCGATTCGTTGCTCTGTGTCATGGCACTCAGGAGAGCGGAGGTGTCCTGGGTAGTCTGTTGGATGGTCAGGGGGTAGGTGGACAGGGTATCCTCCTGCACCAGGGCGATGTAGGCGTTGATACCGTTGGAGAGGGCCAGGATCATGGCGATTCCGATGATACCGATGGAGCCTGCAAAGGAGGTCATGAAGGTACGGCCCTTCTTGGTCATGAGGTTATTGAGGGAGAGGGAGAAGGCGGTCAAGAAGGACATGGAGGTCCTCTTTCCCTTCTTGACGGCGGTCTTGCGGACTACCTCCTCGGAGGCGGCGGGAGCGGTGAAGGGCATGGAGTCATCGATGACCTGTCCGTCACGGAGCTTGACGATACGGGTGGAGTACTGCTCGGCCAACTCGGGGTTATGGGTGACCATGATGACCAGCTTATCCTTGGCGATCTCCTTGAGGATCTCCATGATCTGTACGCTGGTGGTGGTGTCCAGTGCTCCCGTGGGTTCGTCGGCCAGGAGGATGTCGGGATCATTGACGATAGCGCGGGCAATCGCCACACGCTGAATCTGGCCGCCCGACATTTGGGTGGGCTTTTTCTTGAGCTGGTCGCCCAGTCCTACCTTGACGAGGGCTTCGGTGGCCCGTCTGCGCCGCTCGGCCTTGGAGACACCCGACAGGGTCAGCGCCAGCTCGACGTTGGCGAGGACGGTTTGATGGGGGATGAGGTTGTAGCTTTGGAACACGAAGCCCACGCTGTGGTTGCGGTAGGTGTCCCAGTCGCGGTCCTTGAAGTCCTTGGTGGAGCGGCCGTTGATGAGCAGATCACCGTCGCTGTAGCGGTCCAGGCCGCCCACGATGTTGAGCAGGGTGGTCTTACCGCATCCCGAGGGGCCCAGAATGGACACGAACTCACACTCGCGGAAGTCGATGCTGACTCCGTTCAGAGCGGTGACGGGATTGTCGGCTACATCATAGATCTTTTTGATGTTTTTCAGTTGAAGCAATGCTTTGCGCCTCCGATTCCTTGCGGCCTGTGCCGCGGATTGTTTGCTGTGAATGACGTACAAAATCTTATTCTATTACTGTACCATATAAATGTGAACTTATCGTGAATCATTGGCGATCGAAAGTTAAAAAGATCAAAACTGTTTCGACAGAAACGGGCGATTGGACAATTAAAGGCTCTGCTCGGACGGGATTTCTCGAATCATGTCTTTCAGGCAGGCAAGCGCGCGGTCCAGACCGCCCACCTCGTCGATGAGACCGACGCGGACGGCTTCTTCTCCGTCCAGGATGGTGCCGACATCGTTGGCGATCTCGTCGGGTTTCATCATCATGGCCGCGAGGGTCTGTCCATCCACGTGGCTGTGTCGGCTGACGAATGTCAGGATGCGGTCCTGCATATCATGGAAATAGCGGTATGTCTGAGGGGCACCGATGACGGTCCCGCTGATGCGTACGGGGTGGACCGTCATGGTAGCCGAGGGGACGATGAAGGAACGCTTCCCTGCTACGGCCAACGGGACGCCGATGGAATGGCCCCCGCCCAGCACCAGGGTCACGGTGGGCTTTTTCATGGAGGCGATGAGCTCGGCCAGTGCCAGTCCCGCTTCCACATCGCCGCCCATGGTGTTGAGGATGACCAGGAGGCCGTCGAACTCCCGATTCTCCTCTACCGAAACCAGCAGGGGGATGATCTGCTCGTATTTGGTGGCCTTCTGACCCTCGGGGGCGATATAGTGGCCTTCCACTTGACCGATGATGGACAGGCAGTAGATGGATACGTCATCATTTTTGACAGCGACCGAGGCGGATTTTTCAATATTTTCTAAAATCGTCTCTGTCTCGCGGTTCTGTCGGTCGGTCTCGGTGGCGGGGGTATCATGCTCGTGTTTGGACATATCGGACTCCTTTTTTTCAATGTACGGGGGTGGTGCTCGCTTTCCTGATCCCGTTTTTTCCGCAAGAGAGTATGCCCTGAAAACTTTTTTCTCATACATTTCAAAATATTTTGAAAAACCACTTTACTTTTCGACACATTTATGGTATAATTTGAATGTATGCGATTTATGCATCAAAATGTCATAAATTTCAAATGAAAGAGGAATTGCAGTATGGAAAACAAAATTCTTGTTGAAACTTCCGCACGGCACATCCACCTGACCGCTGAGGCTGTTGAGGCTCTGTACGGCGCAGGTGCTGAGCTCACCGTTAAGAAGATGCTCAGCCAGCCCGGACAGTTTGCCACCGGTAACGAGAAGATCAAGCTGGTGGGCCCCAAGGGCGAGATGATGGTCAGCGTGCTGGGTCCTACCCGCTCCGCTAACCAGATCGAGCTGTCTTACACCGATGCCCGCGCTCTGGGTCTCAAGGGCGTTCCTGTTCGTGAGAGCGGTGACGTAGCCGGTACTCCCGGCCTGAAGATGGTCGGCCCTGCCGGTGAGATCGACGTTGCTGAAGGTGCGATCATTGCCAAGCGTCACATCCACATGACCCCCGCCGACGCAGAGGGCCTGGGTGTTACCAACGGCGAGGTGGTCAAGGTTCTGGTCAAGTCCGAGCGTACCACCATTTTTGACGACGTGGTTGTCCGTGTCAGCCCCAGCTACGCGCTGGCTATGCACATCGACACCGATGAGTGCAACGCCGCCGCCGCTTTCGGTGAGATCTACGGCGAGATCGTCAAGTAATTCGCAAGAGCACCACGCATTCCCAAATACATAGTTTAAAGGAAACACCCTACCACCATGAAGATTCTTTTTCAAGGCGACAGCGTGACCGATGCCGGTCGCGATCGCAGTAATCCTCACGATCTTGGCGAGGGCTATCCCAAATACGCCGCGGCTATGATGCAGGATGCCTTTCCCCGTGTCGATTTTGAATTTATCGATCTCGGTATCAGCGGAAACCGTACCGAGAATTTGGTTCAGCGTCTGGAGAGCGATTTCGTGGATATTCAGCCCGATATCGTTTCCATCATGATCGGTATCAACGATGTGTGGCACCGACATTCCCATGACATCCGGACAACCGACGAGGACATTGAGCGCAATTACCGCACGGTTTTGGAGGCAATCAAATCCCGAACCAACGCGCGTATTCTCATTATCCAGCCTCTTCTCATGGAATCGGCCAATCCGAACGTGGCCGAGCTTCGTGAGGAGTTGACGATTGCACAGGCCATCATCAAGCGGTTAGCCGACGAGTACGCGGATGCGTATCTTCCCTTGGATACCATTCTCAATACCGAGACCAAGGAAGAACCGACCTACTATACGTTGGACGGCATCCATCCCACTCCCAACGGCGCTTGCTATATTGGTGAAGCCTATCTGAAGGCCATCGCTCCGCTGATCGAGCTTCTATCTAAAGAAGTTGAGTGAGCCTTTCGGTTCACCGCCGCATCACGGCGATCGCGTGCCTCCCAGGAATGGAGGCGGCCTCTGACATGAGGCATCCCCGAAGGGTAATTCCCTTTCGGGGGCTCCCCCCGCAAGGGGTTCGATCTTGCAAAATTTTCAAAGGAGAATAAAAATCATGAGCAATGAGTACAAGTGCGAGTACGCTATGAGCCATGAGGTTCAGAACATGTGTACCGTAGCCCAGGGCCCCAACCACGGTCCCGCTCCTCTGCCTGAGGAGGGCAAGTGGATCCAGGCTAAGCAGATCAGCGACATTTCGGCTTACACCCACGGTGTGGGCTGGTGCGCTCCTCAGCAGGGTGCCTGCAAGCTGTCCCTGAACGTGAAGAACGGTATCATCGAGGAGGCTCTGGTGGAGACCATCGGTTGCTCCGGTATGACCCACTCCGCCGCTATGGCCGCTGAGATCCTGCCTGGCAAGACCCTGCTGGAGGCTCTCAACACCGACCTGGTGTGCGATGCCATCAACACCGCTATGCGTGAGCTGTTCCTGCAGATCGTATACGGCCGTTCCCAGTCCGCTTTCTCTGAGGGCGGTCTCGTAATCGGTGCCGGTATGGAGGATCTGGGTAAGGGCGAGCGCTCCATGGTCGGTACCATGTACGGTACCCGCGCCAAGGGCGTACGTTACCTCGAGATGACCGAGGGCTACTGCACCAGAATGGCACTGGATGAGAACAACGAAGTAATCGGCTACGAGTTCGTTTCTCTGGGCAAGATGACCGACTTCATCAAGAAGGGTATGGAGCCCAACGAAGCATACGAGAAGGCCAAGGGTACCTACGGTCGGTTCAATGATGCTGTCAAGTACATTGACCCCCGTAAGGAATAATAAAGGAGGAACTGTATATCATGGCAAAGTTTGAAGGTTACGAGAGACGCGAGGCGAAGATCCTCGCCGCTCTCAATGAATACGGTATCAACTCCATCGACGAGTGCAAGGAGATCTGCGACGCTTACGGCATCGATCCTTACAAGATCGTCGAAGAAACCCAGCCCATCTGCTTCGAGAACGCTAAGTGGGCTTACGTTGTCGGCGCAGCCATCGCCATCAAGAAGGGCTGCACCAAGGCTTCTGACGCCGCTGCCGCTATCGGTATCGGTCTGCAGGCTTTCTGCATTCCCGGCTCTGTTGCCGAGAACCGTAAGGTAGGTCTGGGTCACGGTAACCTGGGCAAGATGCTCCTCTCCGAGGAGACCGAGTGCTTCTGCTTCCTGGCCGGCCACGAGTCCTTCGCAGCCGCTGAGGGTGCTATCAAGATCGCTCTGAACGCAAACAAGGTTCGTACCAAGCCCCTGCGCGTGATCCTGAACGGTCTGGGCAAGGACGCTGCTCAGATCATCTCCCGCATCAACGGCT
>CAYRTP010000152.1:0-6515 GCA_964427175.1 uncultured Clostridium sp.
TCGTTCCCCTTACGCCTCGAACTGGCTGTTGTACAGCTCGGCGTAGAAGCCGTTCTTTTCCAGGAGGGACTTGTGGTTGCCTTGCTCGATGATGCGGCCGTCCTTCATGACCAGGATCACGTCGGCCTCCTTGATGGTGGAGAGGCGGTGGGCCACGATGAAGGAGGTGCGGCCCTTCATGAGGGTGGCAAAGGCGTTTTGGATTTTGAGCTCGGTACGGGTGTCGATGGAGGAGGTGGCCTCGTCCAAAATCAGCATGGGGGGCAGGCAGAGGAACAGGCGGGCGATGCAGAGGAGCTGCTTCTGTCCCTGGGACAGGGAACCGCCGTTCTCACCGATGACCGTGTTGTAGCCGTTAGGGAGCCTGCGGATGAAGCTGTGAGCGTGGGCGGCCTTGGCGGCGGCGACCACTTCCTCATCGGTGGCATCGGGACGGCCGGAGGCGATGTTGTCCCGCACCGTCCCAGCGGCCAGCCAGGTCTCCTGGAGCACCATGCCGTAGTGCTCACGGAGGGAGTGGCGGGTCATCTTGCGAATGTCCACCCCGCTGACCGCGATGGAGCCTCGGTCTACGTCGTAGAACCGCATGAGCAGGTTGATGAGGGTGGTCTTGCCGCAGCCCGTAGGGCCGACGATGGCCACCCGCTGGCCGTTCTTCAGAGAGAGGTTCAGATCGCGGATGAGCTCCTTGTCGGGGCTGTAGGAGAAGGCTACGTCGGTGAGATCCACACGGCCGTCGGCCTCGGTGAGCACCACGGCATCGGGGGCATCGGGGATCTCGGTCTCGGCCTCAATGAGCTCAAAGAGGCGGGCGGCGCAGGCCGTGGCGTTCTGGAGCTCGGTGACCACGCCCGAGATCTCGTTGAAGGGCTTGGTGTACTGGTTGGCGTAGGTGAGGAAGGCCGACAGACCGCCCACCGTCAGAGTCAGGCTTCCCGTGGCCGAGAGGCAGATCAGCGCGCCGATGAGGGCCACGCCTGCGTAAACCAGGTTGTTGACGAATCGGGTGGAGGGGTTGACCAGGGAGGAGAAGAACACGGCACGGCGGGAGACCGACTCCAACCGCCCGTTGATCTCGTCAAAGTCCCGCAGGGCCTCGTCCTCGTGGGAGAAGGCCACCACCGCCTTGTGGGAGCCGATCATCTCGTCGATGAGGGAGGTCTGCTCGGCGCGGGTCTCGGATTGCTTCTTGAATAGGCTGTGGGTACGGCGGGCGATGAAGGAGGCCACGAACAGGGACAGGGGGGTGGCCACCACCACCCACACCGTCATGGGCAGATTGAGGGTCAGCATGAAGCAGAGGGTACCCAGGATGGTGAGAATACCCGTGAAGAACTGGGAAAAGCCCATGAGCAGACCGTCGGTGAACTGGTCGGCATCCGCGATGACGCGGCTGACGGTGTCGCCTACGGTGCGCTTGTCCAGGTAGGACAGGGGGAGGGACTGGATGCGCTCGAAGGCATCGTGGCGCAGACGGCGTACCACGCCGAAGGTGATGCGGTTGTTGCAGATGTTCATGAGCCACTGGCAGAGAGCGGTGACGGCGATGACCACCACGCCCCTTGCCAGCAGGGGAGCCAGGCCGTCGAAGTCTACCTGGCCGGGGGCTACGATGAGGTCGATGGCATCACCCGTCAGAATGGGGAAGTACAGGGTCAGCCCGACCACTACCACCGCCAGAATCAGCGACAGGGCAAAGAGCAGACGGTAGTGCTTGAGGTAGCGGAGCACCTTGCGGAGGGTAGCGGCGGAGCCGGGTTTTTTCGTGGTTTGATTGGCCTTTTTCATTGTGCTTCGCCTCCTTTGAACTGGGACTGATGGATTTCTCGGTAGACCTCACAGGTGGACAGCAGGTCATCGTGGCGGCCTTGGCCCACAACATAGCCGTCCTCCAGCACCAAAATGAGGTCGGCGGCGCGGATGGAGGAGGTGCGCTGGGAGATGATGAAGGTGGTGGGACGGTGGGGCAGGCTTCGCAGAGCCTTACGCAGACGGGCATCGGTGGCGAAGTCCAGTGCCGAGGCGCTGTCATCCAGGATCAGAATCTCGGGCTGACCCACCAGGGCGCGGGCGATGGTGAGTCGCTGACGCTGACCGCCCGACAGGTTGCGGCCCTTCTGCTCCACGGGAGCATCCAATTGGCCCTCCTTTTCGCGGACGAAGTCAGCGGCCTGGGCGGCCTCCAGGGCGGCCCACAGCTCGTCATCGGTGGCGTTCTCCTTGCCCCAGCAGAGGTTGGAGCGGATGGTGCCCTTGAACAGCTCAGCCTTCTGGGGGACCACGCCGACGCGGGTGCGGAGGTCGGCGGGATCGTAGCTCTTTACGTCCCGACCCAGGACGGTGACGCGGCCCTCGGTGGCATCGTAGAAGCGGGGAATGAGGTTGACCAGGGAGGTCTTACCCGAGCCCGTACCGCCGATGACACCCACGGTCTGTCCGCGGAGGGCGGTAAAGCTCACCTCGTGGAGGGAAGGGGCACCGTTTTCACCGTAGGTCAGGGACACGCCCTCAAAGCGGACGGCGGAGGTTGCCTCGGCAGGCGTGGGGGTGCCGTCGGGAGCGGGAATCACTTCCATGCCCGCGGGCATGGCCAGCACCGCGCCGATGCGGTTGCCGCAGGCCACGGCTTTGGTGACCGTGAAGATGGAATTGGCCAGCTTGACCAGCTCCACCAGGATCTGGCCCATGTAGTTGACCAGAGCCACCACCTGACCCTGGGTGATCACGTCGGAATCCACGGCCAGGGCGCCCTGCTTGATCAGCAGGATCACCGCCAGGTTGACGATGACGTAGGTGACGGGATTCATGATGGCGGTGAGGATACCCGCCTTGTTCTGCAGGCTGGTCTGCTCGCGGTTGGCGGAGGCGAAACGGGAGATCTCCTGCTCCTCCTTACAGAAGGCGCGGATGGGACGCACGCCCGACAGGTTCTCGCGGGTCACGGCGGTGACGCGGTCCAGGCGGTTCTGCACCCTGCGGTAGAGGGGCACGCCGCCCAGGAGCACGCCGAAGACCACGATGGACAGGAGGGGGATGGCGGCCACGAAGATGAGGGCCAGCTTTACGTTAATGGTGAAGGCCATGATCATGGCACCCAGGACGATGATGGGGGAGCGGAGCAGCAGGCGCAGGGTGATGTTGACACCCGATTGGAGCTGGTTGATGTCGCTGGTCATGCGGGTGATCATGGAGGAGGTACCCAGGCGGTCGGTCTGGGAATAGGTGAAGGACTGCATATGGGCGAACAGGTCGTGGCGGATCTTTGCGGCCGAGCCCACGGCGGCCTTGGCCGAGAAGTACTGGGCCGTGATGGCCAGGCTCAGGCCCACGAAGGCCAACAGCACCAGCACGCCGCACATCTGCCACACGAAGGTGGGATCGCCCCCGCCTATGCCTCGATCTATGATGGCGGCGATGACCAGGGGGACGCAGAGGTCGAAGCAAGCCTCCAAGAGCTTGAAAAGGGGAGCCAAGACGGTCTCCTTGGGGTACATGAACAAACAGCGTAGGAATGTTTTCATAGGCACGCTCCTTACATGGAAGATATTGATATACAAATATATAGTATAGCATATTTTGGAGGATTTTGCAAGGGGTTCGGGGCAGTTAAAAACGCATGAAAAAAGGGCGGATGAGCGTCCGCCCTTTGGGGATGGTTATGGTTGTTGGGCTTTCTTCTTTCGCAGGTGTTTGACGATCACGCCTACGGTGACGCCGATGCAGAAGGCGGTGTAGAAGACCCAGAGGATGGCGAAGATCCAGGTCCAATTCACGGGCAGAGTAGCTTCGTAAGGGAGGGAGAAGATCATGCGCCCTGTGATGACAGCCTGCGCGCCTGTCCACAGCGCCCACGCCGTCCACATGACGATGAACAGGGGCTTCCAGCGGATGAGTAAGAGCTCCAACGAAAAGATCAACGCTACGCCTGCGAACAGAAACATGATGTGCATTTCATTTGCGGTGAACAGAGATATCAAACCGAAAATGAAAAAGAAGATCGCAATATCCAACAGCACAAATCCCGCGGGGCGTGTGTTGGGGGATGTACTTTTGGATTTCTGCTGATGAATCACTACGATGGGGTGGCTTTGCTCGGATGGCGGCGGCGGGGAAGCATCGACGGTCTCCGCGGTCTCCGACATCTCGATAGTCTCTCTGTCTGGGCGAATCAAATAATCCGCCGTCACGCCGAACAGGTCGCAGAGCTTGCAGAGGTAATCCAGGTCGGGCGTGGAGGTGTCCAGCTCCCATTTGGAAATGGTCTGACGGGTAACGCCGATGGCTTCGGAGAGTTCTTCTTGGGTCATCCCTCGGGATTTGCGGAGGGATATGAGCTTTTGACCAAGGGTCATGGTGGGGTCCTCCTTTGAGTTCGTTGGCCTCATTATACCCGAATCAGGGGTGAAAATCAAGCGATGGGCGTTGGAATTTACGCAACGAAGCGTTGCGTTTGGGGGGTGGTGTGGTTTTTTGAGGTTTATCAATAGAGATGTTCGGGAATCGAACAACCTGTGTAGGGGCGAGCATCGCTCGTCCGCGACAACCCCGCTTTTCGGAAATGCGGACGGCCAATGGCCGCCCCTACATAAGCCAATCGAACACGTCTGATCAAAAACGCCGCCGAGGGCAAACTCCCCCGACGGCGCGTGTGACGGATCACTTCTGCGGATCCAGGTACTTCCACATACCGATGAAATAGTTGATACCCGACCAAACCGTGAAGATCAGGGTCAGTCCGCCCGTCAGATAGGACAGGGGAGGATAGGACACCCACCAATCGGGCAGAGCGTCTCCCAGGGCGGGAATAGCGTAGAGGGCGGGCTCAATGAATACCGCGCTGATGAAGATAATCTGCATGACCGTCTTGATCTTGCCCAGCATATTGGCGGCCACAACCGCGCCCGCCGAGGTGGAGGCCACCAGGCGCAGGGAGGTCACGGCCAACTCGCGGAAGATCACCACCAGCAAAATCAGGGTGAAGAACAACCGCTGGACGTTGCCCGTGCTGCGGTACACGATGACCGTCAGGGCACCCAGCACCATGAATTTGTCCGCCAAGGGGTCCATCAGCTTGCCGAAATCGGTGACCAGCCCGTACTTGCGGGCAATCTTGCCGTCCAGCATATCGGTCAGCGAGGCCAGGATGAACAGGCCCACGCCGATCAGGCCGCTGACAATAGGATCCAGCACCGAGGCGGGAAGCATCATCACTACGATGAAAACGGGGACCATGCAGATACGCAGAACAGTCAGCTTGTTGGGCAGATTCATGCCCTTTTTCTTTTGGTTTGCCATGGAATCTCTCCTCTTTTCGGACAATTTGGGGGCTGCTCGTATGATACTACTTTTCCGGGAAATCAACTGCGCGGACCGTCCGGAGGCCGGCCCCTACAGCAGGGTGCGAGCACCGAGCCTGATTTCAAAGTTTTTTGAAGATAGCGGGGGGGCAGAGCCCTTCGTTCTTACGCATTCTCGGGCTTCATGGCGAAGCCGTATACGTCGTAGTCCACGACCTCGCGGACCTTGACCTTGACCATGGAACCGGGCATGATGCGCTCCTCGCCGTTGTAGCGGAAGAAGACCTTACCGTCGATGTCGGGAGCATCCTCGGAGGAACGGCCGTAGTAGCACTCGTTGACGGGATCGTAGGCCTCGCAGAGCACGGTGATGACCGAGCCGATGCGGGTCTCGTTGCGGGCGGTGTTGATGTTCATCTGGGTACGCATGAGGATGTCCATGCGGTCCTGCTTGACCTGCTCGTCGATCTGATCCTCGAAGTCGTAGGCGGGGGTACCCTCCTCGCGGGAGTAGGTGAACACGCCTGCGTGCTCGAACTTGGCCTCGGTGATGAAGTCGGCCAGCTCATTGAAGTCCTCCTCGGTCTCGCCGGGGAAGCCCACGATGAAGGTGGTGCGGATGACCATGCCCTCTACGGTGCGGAGCTTGGCGATGACCTCACGGATCATGGCGCTGTCGCCGTGACGGTTCATGGCCTTCAGCATACGGTCGCTGATGTGCTGAAGGGGCAGGTCGATGTACTTGACCAGGCGGGGGTTGGTCTTGAACTCCTCGATCAGCTCGTCGGTGATCTTGTCGGGGTAGCAGTACAGCACGCGGATCCAGGGAATATTGGTCGCCTCGGTGATCTTGTGGATCAGCTCAGCCAGGGCGTAGCGGCCGTAGAGATCCTTACCGTAGCGGGTGGTATCCTGGGCCACCAGGGTCAGCTCCTTGATGCCCAGCGCGTCCATGTCCTTGGCCTCAGCGATCACGTCCTCCATGGGACGGCTGCGGAACTTGCCGCGGATGGAGGGAATGGCGCAGTAGGTGCAACGGTTGTCACAGCCCTCGGCGATCTTGAGGTAAGCGGCGTAGTCGGGGGTGGTCAGCACTCGGTCGCCGCCCAGGCGGACGGTATTCTTGTCCTCAAAGGAGCGGTACTTCTGCTCGGCGGGGACGTGCTTGCGCTTGCTCTGCTCCTCCACGGCCTTGATGGCCTCTACGATGTTGTGGAT
>CAYRTP010000153.1:0-6485 GCA_964427175.1 uncultured Clostridium sp.
GATTGCCTCCGGCGGCTTAGAACCCTTCTTAAAAGAAGGGTTCTAAGAACTCCTAAGAACTTTAGGGAGGATTTTTTGGGGAGGTGCTCATCCTGAGCTACGAAGGACTCGGCTGCCCACATGGCACATCTCTCCATTGGTTTATTGCGGGCGTATTCCGGGTTTTATCAAAAAGGAATCGGCCACCGTCGCTCTTTCACGACAATGGCCGATTTCTATCCTCAATGGGTAAGGACAATCACCCGACTCAGCGCAATGTGGCGCAAATTAAGCGCGGCTTGGTGCTGATTAAGCGCGGCTTGGTGCTGATTAAGCGCGGCTTGGCACTCATTAAGCGCGGGTAACCTTACCGGAACGCAGGCAACGGGAGCAAACAGCGACGGTCTTGTGGGTACCGTCCACGACTGCCTTGACCTTGCGAATGTTGGGCTTCCAGGTGCGATTGGTCTTACGGTTCGAGTGAGAGACATTCTGACCGTAAACAACACCCTTTCCGCAGATACTGCATTTTGCCATTACTTGACACCTCCTTACTATGGTTTCGGGCCTGTCAGGTTATGACACGCCAACAACATAAGACAACAGGATGTATTATACCATAAACTTTTGAAAATTGCAAGGGCTTTTGCAAAAAAAGTTTGGAAAATATGCAAAGTTTTTTTCGGGCGTAACTGTGAGTTTTGCCGAAAATCACTTGCGGTTCTTTTTTTCCAGCTCTCTCTGCTCCCGAAGCTCCTTACGGGAGGGGCGATCCGACTCGGGAAGCTCGGGAATACCCATGTTGGTGATGTGGAAATCCTTGGCTCCCGCGATATAGCCGACGAAGGAGATCAGCATAGCGGGAATGGTGATGAGGAAGTAAGCCCACCAGGCGTTATTGAGTGCTTCCCCGCCCACCGTGAGGACGGCCAGCACGCCCTGGTACATACCCTGGGACAGAAGGGCGATCACGCGGCCGATGCTCTCCATACCGCCGATACCGCACAAGGAGCCGATGGTGATGAGGAGGGCCATGAGAAGATTGATGGAGTTGGCGACCAAAGAGATCAAAAGTCCGCGCAGGGGCTTGAAGGGGATCTTCCCGTATTCGATGCTGAGCTTATCCCCCGAGCCTGCTTTCCAGGCGGTACCGTAGGTCAGGGCCAGGTAGAAGACGATGGAGGCGATACTGCTCCACAAAAGGAGGCTGTCGCTCTCTCCCTTGGTGGCGGTCATGGCCAGGGCAAAGCCGAACATGGAAATGGCGATCTGATTGAGCAGCATACGCACACTGTCGTAGGAATAGCGTTCAAAAAATGCTTTCATGGTTATACGCTCCGTTTCATACTGTTGCCCTTTATTATATCGGAAAATTGTTTCCACATTTGCACCGAATTGTGACAAAATAATAATGAATTGTGACAATTTCATGAGCAGAACGAAATGTTTACAGTTTGTCCATGAATTTGACTCAAAAATTCGTATAATTAGAGATAGCATTTTCAACGAAAGGCGGTATCCATTCATGCGCCACGAGATCGACGTCAGCGAGTTCTCCCCCGTTGTGCGGGAGTTCGCCAGTTATAAAACCGTTATTCAGGGTTGCTCCCAGCGGACGGTGGAGCAGTACCTCATCGACCTGCGGACCTTTTTCCGCTATCTGCTCTGTGAGGGGGATCAGGCCATCCTACGCAACAACGAGGAGTTCGTCAAGATCACGGTGGACTCGGTAGACCTGGACTTTTTGCGCGGGGTCACCACCGAGCAGATCTTTGATTTCCTGCTCTACACCGACTCGGAGCGGGACAATCAGACCGCCGCCAAGGCCCGCAAGCTGGCGGCCATCCGCGCCCTGTACAAGTTCCTGGTCAACAAGCGGGGATACATCGAGGACAACCCCGCCGCCAACATCGATTCCCCCAAAAAGAAAAAGGCCCTGCCCAAATTCCTCTCGTTGGAGGAGGCTAAGGCCCTGCTGTCGGCGGTGGCGGAGGACACCGAGTCCCCCAACAAGGAGCGGGATTTCTGCATGATCACCCTGTTTCTCAACTGCGGAATGCGGGTGGGAGAGCTGGTGGGCATCAACATCCAGGACATTGACGCCGAACTTCGTTCCCTGCGTGTGCTGGGTAAGGGCAATAAGGAGCGCATCATTTACCTCAACGAGGCCTGCCGCGACGCTCTGCGGAGCTACCTGGCGGTGCGCAAGAGCGAGAAATACGTCAAGTGCTACGACAAGGCACTGTTCATCACCAACCGCATGGCGCGGATCTCCATCCAGGGGGTGCAGGTGACGGTGCAGAAGTACCTCAAGCTGGCGGGACTCGAGTCCAAGCACTACTCAGTCCACAAGCTCCGCCACACAGCGGCCACCCTGATGTACCAGTCGGGAGAGGTGGACATCCGTGTGCTCAAGGACATTCTGGGCCACGAACAGCTCAACACCACCCAGATCTACACCCATGTCAGCAACCGCAACATGGAGGAGGCCATGCGGCACAATCCGTTGTCGGGTGAGGGTGGTGCCAAGCCCAAGGCAGAAAAAAATGAGGACTCCGCAGAGTGATGCTGGGTCCTCATTTTTTTCTGGGAAGCGTGCCTCCGGCGGCTTAAGGACCCTTTGAAAAGGGTCCTTAAGAATCCCCGAAACTTTGATTATCGACTCATTCTTTAGAGGCCGTATGCGGGGGAGTTTTCTTCTTTTTCGGCGGGGTTCCCTTCCCCTTTTTGGCGACCGAGAAGCCGAAGGTGCCGATCTTATCCCCGAGGGCGAAGTATTCGCCGTGGGCGAAGGCGGCCAGGCCTGCGCGGTCCAGGCAGAGCTTGCCCGACTCGTCCAAAAGGGAGTCGTCCACGTCAACGGCCACCACGTCGGCCAAAAACA
Source organism: uncultured Clostridium sp. (assembly GCA_964427175.1). Taxonomy (GTDB): domain Bacteria; phylum Bacillota; class Clostridia; order Oscillospirales; family CAG-272; genus CAMEON01. The sequence continues at coordinate 2,864 of CAYRTP010000153.1, forward strand.
GATCGTGGGTGCCTTGGGGGAGGATGTCGATGACCTTACATTCCAGGGCCAGGGGGCACTCCTCGATGACGGGGCAGGCCACCTCCGTGGCGGGAGCCTTATGGAGGCCTGTTTTGGCGAATTTATCCACCTTGGCTCCCGTATAGATGCCGCAATAGTCGCACTCGCGGATGAGGCTGGCGGGGGTGAGGTTGATGACGAACTCGCCGCTGTCCTTAATTAGATTGTAGGAATGGCGGGTGGGGCGGACGGATATGGAGACGCGGGGCGGGTGGGTACAGATGAGGCCCGCCCAGGCCACGGTGATGATGTTGGAGTTTTCCATGTCCCCGCAGGTCACCATGACGGGGGGAACGGGGGCGAGGAGGGCACTGCCCTTCCAGGTTTGCTTGGCCATGTTGGGGGTTCCTTTCGGGTGGTTTACTTGATTATCTTCTTTATATGGGTCCGATAACCATTTGTAGGGGCGGCCATTGGCCGTCCGCGTAGTTTCCTTTTCATCGAGTAGCGGACGAGCGATGCTCGCCCCTACACAGGTTTAACGGATATCGAACGCATTTATTATAGCACATTATGAAGATGCTGTCAAGCGTTATGGGGAGAAAAGGCCGCCGAGGGCGGCCTTGCGGGGCTCTCGGCGGTATTTTTAGATGACACATTATACGTAAATAAACGCTCCAACTGCTCGGCTGGAATGTTCGTCAAATTTGATCCAACCGTCGGTAATAGCCTGCTCCAGTACAATGCTTCTGTCGAAGGCAGTGTGCGAAGTGGCAAAATCCTTGATCATGGGATGATCAACCAAAGATGCCGGCATATTCTTCAGATTGAGCTCACACGCATAATCAAACAGATCCTGCAGGATTGCCACGATCTCCGCCGTGAGGTCTTTGACGCGTCGCACTTCCTCCTCTGTAAACTGTGTAATATGCACGTCCGCCTGGCTGTTCTCAAAAACTACGACGGCCGGCTCGTAGCCGTTTGCGGTTTTGCGGGCATATCCGTATTCAACCAGTCTTTCGAGAACCTTCTCGTCGCAGTCCGAGGCGTTGTCTTTGACAATTTGCAAAAGAGTTTCGGCCTCCTTATGGCTCAAAAAGTCCGGGGTTAGACGATCCATGCCTTCCCGATAAAACCTATACTGCTGAAATGGGACCCAAACCTCATCCTCGGGCGTATCCATACACCCATGCTGTCCCACCCAAGGAAGATCGGGAATATCGGCCTGCTGGTATCCGACAATATCCCATCTGCCGCCATCGGGGCGTTCTGTCCGCACACGGCTGACGCGATGTACTCGTTCGGTCAATTTGTCCAACGCCATCATCAAAAGCGTCCATTTTGCATCCTCGTAGGTTTGGAACCGACCATAGTAATGGATGCCGTGGGACGCGCAGATGGCGGTATATTCGTCAATCAAAGATTCCAGAAGACCTGCCACCTTGGAAGAATCCTTTATTTGACGAGCAAAGGTTTTTTCGATTGTTTCCTTACTTATGATGAAAAAATTGGTCTCGTACTTGTTTTCGTTTTTCACGAGAAAGGTTTCTTTTGTCAGAAATTCCAGCTCGTCCTCCATATAGGGGAGCGCAACGCCCAACGCAAGTGAAAGCTCCTGCGCGGTCGATGGATTGTCATATGCCTCCAGGAAAATATTCTTGTAAAGAGCATGAGACAGAACGCTCCAAGGTTGACCTTTACTGCCAAAGGACGAACAATTATTCACAAACGTGATCTGTTCGGGCTTATAACTCCGAACTCCGAACTCTCTAGCCATATCCATACCTTCTTTCAAAATTTTTCTCGCGCGGCAGAGCCGTTGCTGAACCGCACTGATCGAAAGAGAGTGCGCAGAAGCAATATCACGAATGTCCGTATTTTCTATGTAATAGGCTATGACAATGTTGCGGTAATCGCTTTTGATGAACGCCAGCTCACGTCTGAGCAAGGCCATCTGCTCGGAACGGATGACTCCTTCCACGACATTTTCGCTTTCATCCTCGATCTCATAATCCCCGATATCGGCACCGGTTACCGATTCGGCTCGATCATGCTTGTCCTTGGCCCATATACAGTAGCGGTTGCGGGCGATCTGCCAGACCCATGCGGAAAAGCTCGTGGGAATCGTCCCCCTGTTCAAGGCCGTGATGATCTGGAGGGCAATATCCTGCGCCAGATCCTCTGCCTCGATTTGATTCCCCGTCTTTTTCAAGCAGAAATAGAACAGCTTTTCCATATAGTTCTCGGCAAATTCTTTGAGCAACCGATCGCACATTCCATTCGTTTCTTGCATTTCCTCGCCTCCTTTCATCCATATAGTGTGGTGTTTTGAAATTGGCTGACATGGTTTTTTCAGATTTTGAGATCATTATAGCAGATTTTTTTGCATTTGTCTATAGGAAAGCCGCCGAGAGCGACCTGTTATGGGTGCTCTCGGCGGTGCTCACATTTTAGAGGTACATATACGCACCGATGGCAGACGAGGTATTCTCGTCGTATTTCAGCCAACCACTTGCAAGTGCGTGGTAAATAAGATAGCCAAGCGTGTGGGATGCCGTACAAATGGATTCTAACACGGCATCCACCATCGAAGCTTGCTTGCGAATACTCTCAGGCAGATCATCATACAGAATATCCCGAACCGCGTGGTTTACTTGATCCAACAGGTTCATAATCTTCGTATGTAGTTCCCCTCTTATGCGGCTATGCTCGGCAAATTCTGCGCTGTGATTTTTCTTTCTACAAAACTTGATAAACGCGCGACAGGTGCGCTCGCTGATTACAGATACTCTTGGCACATAAGTCCCATCAACCTTGTTCGCATATCCGTATTCAACCAGTTTATCCGCGACCGAAACTTGTTTGGGGCACTTGTTTCTCGCCATCAAAGACAGCTCGTAGGTTTCGTCTTTTGAGAGATTTGCGGGAGTCCTGAAGTTTATCCCCTTATACTCGAAACGGTAATGCACGAAACCATTGGTTTGACAATGAAATCCAACGCTATCGGGCGTGAAATCACAAGCTTCAAAGGCGAGAACATCCCAAATTCCGCCATTCTGTCTTTTGGTATTCCCAAGCTTGATTTTAGGTGAGCTTTCGCAGAGTTCATACAAGCTTTTATAAAAACTCGGCAGAAGCATCCATTTCGCTTCCTCGTAACTTTGGTACGCCCCGTAGTAGGATAGTCCTGCCTCTTCATACTGCGCCATCAAACGATCTGTATTCTCGGCAATCATCTCAATCAGTTGTGGGATGATTGTCTCGTAATAAATATGAATCTTTTGCTGGGCTTCGAGGCTGATGATCGGGAAATTGGTTTCGTATTTACCAGCTTTTTTAATAAGCAGTGTTTGTTTCGTCAGATGTGTTACAGTATCTTCCATATACGGCAACGCAACTCCCACTTCGATGGCGAGCTCCTCGGCTGTCAAGGGATTATCGTAACAGGAAAGAAAAATATTTTGATTCAGCTTGGGATCCATCAAAGACCAAGGTTGACCAAGTTCCCCAGGGCGCGAACAAATATTATTATAGTAAATCTTTTCGGGATTGTAGCTCCGCTTGCCAAATTCTCTTGCCATATCCATACCTTCTTTCAAAATTTCTCTTGCACGAAGAAGAC
>CAYRTP010000154.1:0-6276 GCA_964427175.1 uncultured Clostridium sp.
GAAGCCATCCAGCCCTAAGCGGGCGGCCTCGTCCAGGACCGAGGTGTACTCGAACTCGGTAACCCTGCGGCGGAGGTTCTTGTGGGGGCAATCCAGGGCGAAATCGGGGGTGTACTGCCGCATGACCGACACGCGGATGTCCGCTGGCGGCAGTATCTCCGCGATATGGCGCAGGACCGCCATGGAATCGGATCGGCACCCGGGAAGAACCAGGTGGCGGACAATGAGTCCGCTCACCGCCAGGCCGTCCTGCTCGCGGTAATTCCCTACCTGGCGGTACATCTCCAGCACCGCCTCGGTGGCCCGTTCGGGGTAATCGGGAGCCGCGGAATAGGCGGCGGACAAGTCGGGTGAATAATACTTGAAGTCGGGCAGGTACACGTCCACCAGCCCCTCCACGCGGCGGAGGGCCTCCACAGACTCGTAGGCACTGCTGTTCCAGACCACGGGGATCTGCAGGCGGGGCTTGACTTTTTCCAGCACGCGGGCGATCTGCGCCGTGTAGTGGGTGGGGGTAACCAGGTTGATATTGTGGACACCCTGCTCCTGCAGATCCAGCATTCGGTCGGCCAACTCCTCGGGCGTGATGGGACGGCCCACGCCCTCACGGCTGATGGTGCGGTTCTGACAAAAGACGCAACGGAGATTGCATCCCGTGAAAAAGATGGTCCCCGAGCCTCGGGCACCGCTGATGGGAGGCTCCTCCCACAGGTGGGGGGCTATACGGGAGACGTGGATGCTATCGGGCATTCCGCACACCCCGATCTGCCCCGCCGTGCGACGCGCGCCGCAGGCACGGGGACAGAGGTTGCAGGGAGAAACGGTCAGATTCGGTATTTGTTCCATGTAGACAGGTAAGCTCCTTATTTTTGTGTATTCTATTATACAACAATCACGAAAAGATTTCAAGTTTTTTGTAGTATTTTTTTGTTTACAAATTTCGCTTTTCGTGGTATAATATTAAGTGGTTTATTATGCCTATTTCAGCCCCACGGCCATGAGGAAAGGAATCCGCCTGCTATGCCCGAGAAAATCGAACAGATCTTCAACAACCTGACTAGTAGTTGTGTGACTCTCGCGTGGAAGCTGCTGGGCGCGCTCATGGTGCTCCTCATCGGCAACCTCATCATCCGCTTCATAGTCAAACGGGTCAGAGACGGCAAGCTGGCCAACAAATTGGACCCCATGGTCCACTCCTTCGTCACCAGCGTAACCAAGGTTGGCCTCTACATGATCCTGACGGTCATTGTCATCGCCATTCTGGGCATTGAGACCGCCTCGGTCATTGCGGTCATCGCCTCCGTGGGCGCGGCCATCGCCCTGGGTTTGCAGGGCTCCCTGTCCAACCTGGTGGGCGGTGTCATGCTCCTCATCTTCCGCCCATTCAAGATGGGGGATTTCGTGGAGGTCGGCAGTTACACGGGCACCGTCACGGAGGTGGGCATCTTTTACACCGAGATCACCACCGTGGACAACCGTGTCTGCGTCATCCCCAACGGCACCCTGATCAGCTCCTCCATCATCAACTATTCGGTCAAGGAGACCCGCCGTGTGGATATTGCTCTGGACATTCCCCACAGTACCGACGTGGAGACCGCCAAGCAGATGATCACCGACGAGATCGCCAAGGTGGAGGCTGTGCTGACCGATCCCGCCCCCTTCGTCCGCATGACCGAGATGGGGGACAGCTCCCTCAGGATCACCCTTCGTGTTTGGTGCAAAAACGCCGACTACTGGAACGTGAAATTCGACCTGACCGAGGCCATCAACAAGGCCTTCGCCGCAAAGAACATTCGAATTCCCCATCAGCAGGTGGACGTGCACGTCAAAAACGATTGATTTTCGCATAGATCTTTATGAAAGGCCGCCCGTCGGGCGGGCAAAATATGGAAATGGGAACCTTCGATACCTCACCAACCTCCCAACGCGCAACTCCCATCCGCACGGCGGAGATTCTCTGCGTCGGCACCGAGCTTCTGCTCGGTGATATTATCAACACCAACGCCGCGTTTCTGTCCAAGCACCTGGCGGCCATGGGGATCTCGGTCTACCACCAGACCGTAGTGGGCGATCACCCCGAACGGCTTCGTACCGCCTTGGCCGATGCCTTTGAGGGCCACGGACGGCCCGCCGCCGACCTGGTCATCCTCAGCGGCGGCCTGGGCCCCACCTACGATGATCTGACCAAGGAGACCGTCGCCGCCTACTTCGGGCGGGAGATGCGGCTGCATGAGGAATCCCTCTGCCGCATCCGCGATTTCTTCACCCGCACAGGGCGGGTCATGACCCCCAACAACGAAAAACAGGCCATGATGCCCACGGGCTGCGTGGTCTTCCCCAACGATTACGGCACCGCCCCCGCGTTGGCTGTGGGTGACGAGACCCACACCGCCATCATGCTCCCCGGTCCTCCCGCCGAGCTGGAGCCCATCTTCCGCGAGCAGGTGACCCCGTTCCTGCGACAGCACACCGAAGGGGTGCTCATCAGCCGCAACATCCACATCATGGGGCTGGGCGAGTCCGCCGTGGAGCAGATGCTCCACGACCTCATGGTGACCGCCGAAAACCCCACCGTGGCTCCCTACTGCAAATCGGGTGAGGTCCGCCTGCGGGTCACCGCCAAAGCCGAGGACGAAGCCACCGCCGCCGCCATGTGCGACAGCCTGGTGGCCGACATTCGCCGTCATCCCGGTATTCAGCCCTACGTGTACGGCGTGGATTGTCACAACGCCGAGACCGCGCTGGTCCAGCTCTTTACCGAGCGAGGCCTGACCGTGGCCACCGCCGAGTCCTGTACGGGCGGTATGATCGGTGAGCGCATCACCGCCATCCCCGGTGCTTCCGCCGTCTACCTTGGCGGGTGCATCACCTACACCAACGAGATGAAGATCAGCCTGCTGGGGGTGGATCCCGCCACCATTGAGGCCCACACCGAGGTCAGTGCCGAGACCGCCGCCGAAATGGCCGCGGGTGTGCGGGCAAGACTGGGAGCCGACGTGGGACTTTCCACCACGGGCTACGCAGGTCCCGGAGGCGGAACCGAGGAGAACCCCGTGGGAACGGTGTATATCGGTGTCGCCACCAAGGACGGTGCCACCGCCTACCGTCTCTACTACCGTCAGAAATCCCGCGACTACGTGCGGGAGGCCGCCGCGTCCCGCGTCATGCTGGAGGCCGTCAAGGCGGTGCTTTGAGCACGGAATTTCGCATTTATACCAATAAACTTGAATAGGAGAGCGTGCCTCCGGCGGCTTAGAACCTTTTTTTGAAAAAAAGGTTCTAAGAACTCCCAAAAACTTTGAAAAGAGATCTGTGAGGGCTGCGAGAGGACACCAAGAGCCATGAGGGGCATCACCATGGGGCCCCTGCCCCATTGGTATATGGGGGCTGTATTCAAGATTTTTATTGTAAAATAGTATTACTCAGATTGTTCGCCCCTTGCTCGGGCAGAATATAAACAATAAAAAAAATTTATCCGTCCCGACTTTAACGGACGGCAGGAGGTTTCATATTATGGCAAAATTCAGAAAAATCGGTATCCTTTCCTCGGGTGGCGATGCCCCCGGTATGAACGCCGCGATCCGTGCGGCAACCCGTCGTGCGCTGAGCCAGGGCATGGAGGTCGTGGGTATTTTGGGCGGCTACGCAGGCCTGCTGGGCGCGGCTGACGAGCCGGATCCCGAGGTCGTCCGTCAGCTGTATCTCCGTCCCTTCGACACCGCCAGCGTGTCCAACATCGTGACCCGAGGCGGTACCGTGCTGTACTCCAGCCGCTGCCCCGAGTTCAAGACCAAGGAAGGCATGGACAAGGCCCTCAAAACCTGCCACGAGCACGGTATTGACGCAGTCATCGCCATCGGCGGCGACGGTACCTTCCGCGGTGCCACCGACCTGACCAACCACGGCATTCCTTCCATCGGTATCCCCGCCACCATCGACAACGATATCACCGCCACCGAGCAGACCATCGGCTTTGACACCGCTCTCAACACCGCTCTGAGTATGTTCGACTCCCTCCGCGACACCGCCGAGTCCCACGCTCGTTGCCTGGTCACCGAGGTCATGGGTAACGGTTGCGGCTTCCTGTCCCTGTACCTGGCTTTAGCCACCGGTGCCAACGCCCTGGCCATCCCCGAGATCCCCTTCGACCGTGAGCACGCCATCAAGACCATCGGTGAGGCTCGCACCCGTTGCAAGAAGCGCGGTATCATCGCCATCTGCGGCGAGGGTATGCCCAAGGTCAACGGCAAGGATTTCGGTGACGATTTCAAGGACGAGATCATCGCCCGCACCGGCATCGACACCCGCTACAACAAGATCGGCCACATCATCCGCGGCGGTAACCCCACCCTGCGCGACCGTCTCACCGCTACCCAGATGGGCGTTGAGGCTGTGAATACCCTGCTGGAAGGCCGCAGTAACGTGGTTATGTGCGTCAATGAGAACCGCATCACCGCAACCGACATCAACTTCGCTTTGGTTCTCGACAGAATGTACAAGAACAAGCTGAAGGAGGGCGATCTGGACAACTTCACCGCGTTCCAGGTAGCCCAGATGAAGGCCAGATGCGAGGCCAGAGCCGCCAAGATCCAGCGTCTCTACAACATGGCTTACGATATCAGTATGTAACATGGACTTCACCAAGCTGATTTTCGAAGACAATTTTACAGGCACCGACCTGGATCCCGCCAAGTGGGTCCGCTGTCCCGAATACGTCCGTTGCAACGGTATGTGCGTTTGGAACAATGATCTGTCCTACCTGGACGGCGAGGGCCATTTGGTCTTACGAATGGAGTGGGATGAAGAAAACAAGCGGGTCCGCTCGGGTGCCGTCTATACCAAGGGCTTGTTTGCGGGCGGCTACGGCTACTACGAGGCCCGCATCAAGTTCCCCCTTGCCTACGGAACCTGGGGCGCATTCTGGCAGATGCTGGGCGATCTGAATCGTCCCACCCCCGCCGAGGGTTTGGAGATCGACATCGTGGAGTCCATCGGCAACGAAGGCCACCGCTACCAGTCGGTCCTCCATTGGAATTACCCCGACCTGCACAGCCACCATTTCCTCAAGGAGGGGGAGATCAACGTCTATGACGGTGAGTTCCACACCTTCGCGGCGCGCCGCACCGAGGACGGCTATACCTTCTACGTAGACGGCCAAATCACGGGCCGCGCCACCCCCGAGGAATGTCTCCCTTGCCCGCTGAACGGCTACGTGATCCTCTCCTGCGAGGCCGCCGAATGGGCGGGCGCGGGCAAGCCCGAGAGCATCGCTCAACTGCCTGCCGAGATGATCGTGGACTACGTTCGGGTCTACTCCGCAAATTGATTATACCAAGATCCCGCCTCGGTTGATGCGGGATCTTTTTTGAGAAATGGTTCGGGCGGTGACTCCCAAAGAGTCACCGCCCGATTGATTAAGATTTTTCGCTTGCCGCAGCATAGGCATTTGTAATTGTCGAATTGTTTGTAGATCGCCAATAGTCTGTTGAGAAGGAACCAATTTTCTCCTCTGACGAGAATAGCGGATTAAAATTACCCTCATAGTCTGTTACAGGCGCAGTTCCCGCCAGCATATCTTTCTTTTGAACCCACTCATCATCTAGTCGCTCAAAAACAATCGCATATACCGGAACTCTATTCATATTAAAATAAGTACCGCCTTCATCCAACGGATCCGCCGTCACATACAGAACCATATCCACCTCGCCATCTCCGGTTACGTCCTGTTCTTTGATCAAGCCCTTGACAGGTACAGGATCTTCGGTATTGGGAAGCGTGATACTCGTGAATTCTCCGAAAATGGCATCGACAATGGCTTGATCGTCGGTTTTTGCTCCGCTTACGTTGGCAATGTAGTTTCCTGTGTCAGCGTCATTCTGAGCCATAGCCGCGTCAAGTTCCGCCAGGAATTCCTCGTTTCCGTATTCTATGGTAGAGTCAGTATATTCAACTGTAATATTTCCGGCATCCCCGTTCAGGATCTGCAGGAACCGTTCAGAAATGTTTGTTGCCGCTATTTGAGTCAGATCTTCATAATCGGGTGTAAAACGCAACAGGTTCTGAGCATCGCTCAAAGCAACCGAGCTTGCGCCGCTTTTGAACGTAATGGTATAGGTCTCGGTCATTCCGTTTTTCAACAGAACACCCTGCGCGGTAGCATTTGTGCTTGTGACCACCTTGGGGACCGTGTATTTGGCCGCTTCATCCATAATGACAACCGTATCAAAATACTGATCGACACCGCTGTTATTCTTCACCTCGACCTTGACCGTATAC
>CAYRTP010000155.1:0-6142 GCA_964427175.1 uncultured Clostridium sp.
AGGGATTACGTTGCCCTTCTCATCAAAGATCTGAGTCATACCGATTTTCTTACCGATAAGTCCCTTGTTCATTTGTGTTTTCCTCCTGTAAATTATTGGTTGGCAAGCAGTACACAGTCGAGATCCGACATCCGCCTGTCAACGTGACTTACAAAGTTACCGGACCGAGGTTTGAGCCTCCCCGGCTGTTGTCTTTGTGCGCCGCATGGGGTTGCGGCCGCGGCCCTCTCGGGAGCCGCACGGCAGTGGCCAGACCGCCGTCAGTTATGTGCTTGTCGTGGTTTTGCTGCGTCTCCGATTACAGCTTAACCTCGATCTCAACACCGGCAGGGAGCTCGATGCTCATGAGCGCGTCCACAGTCTTCTGGGAAGGCTTCATGATATCGATCAGACGCTTGTGAGTTCTGTACTCGAACTGCTCGCGGCTGTCCTTGTTAACGTGGACAGAACGCAGGATGGTAACGATCTCACGGTCGGTGGGCAGCGGGATGGGACCCGAAACCTCGGAACCGTTTGCCTTAGCGACAGCCACGATCTTCTCAGCAGCGGTGTCGATGAGGGTGTGATCGTAGCTCTTCAGACGAACTCTGATCTTTTCCTTGATTGCCATTTTGTGTGCCTCCTTTTCAGATTTCACGCAGACATAATATAATGTAGCATCTCGTCCGCGCGATTTAGGAAATTGGGGCGGTTTCTTATTCAACACCGTTCCGCGTGTTCCTTCCCTTTCCCGAGAAAAACGGCGATAACCGCCGAGTTCTTGAAAAACGAAGGAGGACGGGATCGGAGCCGATCCATGTTTTCGCCCGATCTTCGGACATACTCCGTGAAAATTACCTCATGGGATTCGGATCTCCCCTAAGCAACCTCTCACATCTACGCACATCATGCTTCACTATTATACACCAAATCCTCAAAAAAATCAATAGTTTCTTGAAAAAAAGATAAAATAAAATTTCACAGCTTCAGCTAATCGTTTTTGTAATATGTGCACAAACCGTCCCCTTCCCCGTTTCCGATTCAAGCTGCGCGTCCGATATATATAAAATATATTGAAGAAATCCCGACAAAAATTGATTTTCGTTACAGGTAGTTCACAATTTCGTAGTATAATAAGTAAGAGTATCGAATCGGTACAAAATCGAGATGAATCGGAGACCTGCACCATGGATCGACGCCGCCACATCCCCCGCATCTGTTTCCTGCTGACCGTCGGGCTGACCCTGCTCGGGGTGGCTCTGCGCTCTTTCTGTATGCTCTGCCTGTTCGACGTGGATCCCGGCTATTTCGCCCCGGGGCTCCTGCCCACCGTCAGCGACCTGCTGTATTTCGCAGCCGTCCTGATCCCCACGGTCTGCATGATCCTCACCCCCAAGAATTCCCTTTCCCCGGAGCCCCGCGCCCCCCGTCGGCTTCCCTTCGCCCTCCTTTTGGCCCTGGCTCTAACTGCCTTCACCATCGTCTCTCTGCTCATCTGTTTTCCCGCCCGTAAGAGCAACGCGATGATCGTCCCCAGCCTGCTGGGTCTCCCGGCCGCCCTCTACTATTTCATCTCCGCCAACCGTGACGGCCGCTATCCCGACTATCTTTCCTTTTTGGGCTATCTGCCCGCCCTTTGGAACGTCGCCGCCGTGGCCGAGACCTACTTCGACAACTACACCACCATGAACGGCCCCATCAAGATCTCCCTGCACATGGGCTTTTTGGGCTTCATGATGATCAATCTGGCCGAGCTTCGGGTTCGCGTGGGCAAGCCCGCCCCCCGCTACTCGGTTGCCTTCCTGTCCATCGGCTCCTACGCTTGCCTGGTGGGTTCCATTCCCCTTCTGCTGGCCCTGTGTGCAGGAAATCTGAGCAATATCCGTCACGCCCTGTTCGCCGCTGTTCTGCTGGCCGCGGGACTGTACGGCCTTTATCTCCTGCTCCGCTATTCCCACTCCCCCGCACCCGAAGCTCCCTCCGAGGAGCCTGCCCCCGAGACCGCCAAAACCGCCGAGTAAAGGAGCAACACCATGCGCGTATCCGCCAATCATCGAATCCAATGGCTCCACGAGGAGCTGTCTCGGAACACCCATCCCAACGCCGCCCGCCTGGCCGAACGCTTCGGCATCTCCCGCCGTCAGGCTCAACGGGATATCGACTTTCTGAAAAAACAGCTGGGTGCTCCCCTGGAGTACGACCAGCACATCATGGGATACCATTATACCCAGCCCTTTGCCCTTCCCGTTTCGGTCACCAACGAAAATGACGTGGGAATGTCCCGTATGCCCATCAATCCCTTCGGCCGTGACCTGTCCGAGGATGCCGCCGAGATCGACAGCCTCATCATCCAGGGACAGATCCCCTACACCGCCACCCTGGGCATCACCGACAAGCTGACCGTCCTGGAAATGCGCTCCTACATCATATCTGAGGAAGCCCGCGGGCAGTTCCTCTGCGAGTTCCATAATATCGACCGCTTCCTCTGCGCCATTCTCACGGCGCGGTCGGGCATCCGCATCATTGAGCCCGCCTGGCTGCGGGACAAGCTCCTTCACATGGCCGAAAAAGCGATCGCCAATAACCAATAACCGATCAGCCACAAACCGATCCACCTTCAAAATCTTACCGAAAGGTCGTATATAATAATGAAGAATTTCCACATCAACACAGAAATTTTCTTCGGAGAGAATGCCCTGGACAGACTGGCCGCCCTGCGTTATGACTCGGTCCTCATCATCTCCGACCCCTTCGTGGTTCAGAGTGGCATGATCACCCTGCTCACCACCCGCCTGGAAAAGGCCCATATTCGATACGACCTGTTCACCGACGTGGTCCCCGATCCTCCCGTAGAGAAGGTGGTAGCCGGTGTAGCCGTCGTCATGAAGACCAAGCCCGCCTGCCTCGTTGCCGTGGGCGGCGGCTCGGCCATCGACACCGCCAAGGCGGTCAAGAAGTTCTCCAAGCAGCTGGACGAGAACTATAACCCCCACTTCATTGCCATTCCCACCACCTCGGGCACGGGTACCGAGGTCACCCGTTTCGCCGTCATCTCCAACCCCGCCGAGGAGCGTAAGTATCCCCTGGTGGAGGAGGAGCTCCTGCCCGACGAGGCCATCCTGGACGAGGTCCTGGTCAAGAGCGTCCCTCCGTCGGTCACCGCCGACACGGGTATGGACGTTATGACCCACGCCATCGAGGCCTACGTTTCCACCGAGAACAACGAGTTCTCGGGTGCTCTGGCCGAGAAGGCGGTGGAGATCACGGGTCAGTTCCTCATCCGCTCCTACAGCAGCTGCGACGATACCCACGCCCGCCGCAAGATGCACATCGCCTCCTGCCTGGCAGGCCTGGCCTTCAACTCGGCTTCCCTGGGTCTGAACCACGGCATGGCCCACCAGCTGGGTGCCCACTTCCACATTCCCCACGGCCGTGCCAACGCCATCCTGCTCCCCTACATCATCGAGTTCAACAGCGGCATCACCCTCATCAACCGTTCCCAGCGGGAGTACCCCTCCTGCGTCCGCAAGTACTGCAACCTGGCCCGCATCCTGGGTGTCAGCAACATGAACGAGGTCACCACCATCCGCGCCCTCATCAGCTACCTGCACTTCCTCAACGCCGAGATGGGCATCCCCTCCAAGGTGTCCGAGGCCTGCCCCAAGCTGACCGAAACCGAGTACCTGGCCTCCCTCTCCGCCATGGCCGATGCCGCCCTGGCCGACGACTGTACCGCCACTAACCCCCGCACCCCCACCAAGGACGAAGTGATCGAGATCTACAAGAAGATCTGGTAATGACACGCCAAACAGAAAAGAGGCATTTTCACAATGCCTCTTTTCTATTTATGGGGGATCAGTATATCCCCACAAAGGACAACACGGGACAAACACGGCTGTCGGTGATGCGGATCCGCACCGTATCGGTGGCCACCGCGTCAAACTTTTCGATCTTCTTGTAGCCGATGGTGGTTCCCTTCGCCACCTCGACCCAGGTGCCGTCGGACAGTTGTGCCTCCATGACGTAGGACTCCACCCGCTGGCTCATGGGGATGTGCTCCTTGATGACCACGTGGGTCACGTCGCAGACCTTGTCCAGCTTGACCGTGATGGCGGCGGTGTTCTCTCCGTCAAAGGGCTTGTAGTAGGCATTATAGCTGTCCACCGCCAGCGCGTCAGCGGTATGGTAGCCGTCATCGCGGTCAGCGGTGATGACAGCCCCCTCGGCCAGGTTCACCGCAAAGGTCTTGCGAAGGTATTCACCCATTTCCCGCAGGCTTCGGAGATCGTTCTCATGGAAACGTCCCCGCCGATCGGGCGGAATATTCAAGAGGAGCGTGGAATTGCCGCCCACGGTCCGATACCAGATGTCGATCAGGGTCTCGGCCGAGCGCACCCGATCGTCCTCCGAGGCGTGGTAGAACCAGCCCGGACGGATGGAGGTGTCGGTCTCGGAGGGATACCAGCGGTAGCCCTTGGCTCCCTGCAGAAACTCGCGGCTACCCAGGTCCCGCTCCGTCTCCCCGATCTTCTTCTCGCGGAATGCGGCGCTGTCCACCTGCTGGCTGTTTGCCGCCACCTCCTCGGGCGTATAGAAGGCGGTGGGGAGCACCGACCACTCGCTCTCGCGGGTGTCGCCCGCCTCGTTGCCACACCAGCGCACGTCAGGACCGCAGATGGAAATGCAGGCCATGGGCTGGAGCTTTCGCACCAGGGCGTAGTACCGCTCCCAATCGTAAACCTGCCGTTTGCCGTTGGGCCCCTCCCCGCAGGCACCGTCAAACCACACCGAAAAAATCTCTCCGTAGTTCGACAACAGCTCGGTCAGCTGACCGCAGAAAAAGTCATCGTAGGCCTCCCCCTGACCGTAGAGAGGACAGTTTCGGTCCCAGGGCGACAGGTACACGCCGAACTTCAACCCGCCCCGCGCGCAGGCTTCGGCCAACTCCCGCACCATATCCCCCTTACCGTCACGGAAGGGAGAATTTTTCACGGTATGCTCGGTATAAGCCGAGGGCCACAGGCAAAAGCCGTCATGGTGCTTGCAGGTCAAAATCATGCCCTGCATATCCGCCAGTTTCAAACCTGCCACGATCGCGTCGGCATCAAAGTCGGTGGGGTTGAAAACCGACGGTGACTCGGTCCCGTCTCCCCACTCCAGGTCGGTGAAGCTGTTGACGGTGTAGCACACGAAAGCGTAAAATTCCATCTGCTGAATGGCCAACTGCCGCGCCGTGGGGTGGCACTTGACCAGCTCCTTATCGGATTGATATTGAGGATACATAGTCTACTCCTTCCTATAAAAGCCCCGCCCGAAGGCGGGGCCGAAGTGGATTTCAATCAGTAAACGCCGACAAAGGACAGCACAGGGCAAACCCGTGAGTCGGTAATACGGATGCGAACGGCATCGGTTGCCACCGCGTCAAACTTCTCGATCTTCTTGTAGCCGATGGTGGTTCCCTTCGCCACCTCGGTCCAGGAGCCGTCGGGGAGCTGAGCCTCGATGATATAGGACTCCACACGCTGGCTCATGGGGATATGCTCCTTGATGACCACGTGGGTCACGTCGCAGACCTTGTCCAGCTTGACCGTGATGACGGCGGTGTTCTCTCCGTCAAAGGGCTTGTAGTAGGCATCGTAGCTGTCCACCGTCAGCGCGTCGGCGGTGTGGTAGCCGTCATCGCGGTCAGCCGTGATGACAGCCCCCTCGGCCAGGTTGATCGCAAAGGTCTTGCGGATGTAGTCGCCCATGGCCTTGAGGTTCTTCACGTCGTTCTCATGGAACAATCCGCGGCGATCCGGAGGGATGTTCAGAAGCAGGGTGGAGTTACCGCCCACAGTTCTGTACCAAATGTCGACGAGGGTCTCGGGAGAGCGCACCTGCTCGTCCTGGGAGGCGTGGTAGAACCAGCCGGGACGGATGGAGGTATCGGTCTCGGAGGGATACCAGCGGTAGCCCTTGGCACCCTGCAAGAAGTCGCGGCTGCCCAGGTCCCGCTCCGTCTCCCCGATCTTCTTTTCACGGAAAGCGGCGCTGTCCACCTGTTGGCTGTTGGCAGCCACTTCCTCAGGGGTGTAGAAGGCGGTGGGGAGCACCGACCACTCACTCTCGCGGGTGTCGCCCGCCTCGTTACCGCACCAGCGGATATCGGGACCGCAGATGG
>CAYRTP010000156.1:0-6136 GCA_964427175.1 uncultured Clostridium sp.
CGCGCCGCCAATATGGCGCGAGGAAATTTCTATGTTTGTCCCCTTTGCGGTAATGTGATCTTTGCGGCGGGCAATGCCGAAATCAGCTGTTGCGGCATCCATCTGCCGCCCTTGGAAGCGGAACAGAGCGATGATGCCCACGGTGTGACAGTGGAACTCATCGAGAATGAATATTACATTACCATGGATCATCCCATGACCAAGGAACATTACATTTCTTTCCTTGCCCATGTGACGGGGGAACGGGTGCAGATGGTGAAATGGTATCCCGAACAGAACCCCGAAACACGGATTCCTCGGGTGCGCCGAGGTAAGCTGTATGCCTATTGCAATCAGCACGGCCTTTTTGAGGTGGCAAAGATTTGAGGGTTTGATGTTTTTTTGAAAAATACCCCTTGCATTTTGGTGGCGGCCGAAGTATAATAAACAAAAATTGAACAGCGGGGAGCTTGCAGTGTTCTTCGGAACCGAACAGGCTGAGAGGAAGGTGTGCCCTTCGACCCATTAACCTGATTTGGATAATGCCAACGTAGGGATGCCTGAACATACGTGTATTCAGATGGAAGTTGCCAAAAAAGGTAGCTTCCGTTTTTTTATTGGTTCGTAGGTTTCCGCTGAATGATTGAATATTTTTATTCCGATCCAATCGGAGAAAGAGGCAAACATGCTTGGAAACTGTCTTGAAAACGTAAGAAAGTCCACGCCCTTGGTACATAACATTACGAATTATGTGACCGTCAATGACGTGGCAAACGCGCTTCTCGCTTGCGGAGGCAGCCCTATTATGTCGGACGAACCCGATGACGTGGCTGACATCACCTCCATCTGCGGAGGACTCAACATCAACATCGGTACGCTCACCAAGCGTAGCATTGAAGCTATGTTCGTAGCCGGAGCAAAGGCAAACGAGCTTGGACATCCCGTACTGCTCGATCCCGTGGGAGCAGGCGCAAGCGCACTTCGTACCAACACCGCCGTGAAGATCATGGAGAAGATCAAGCTCGACGTGATTCGCGGCAATATTTCTGAAATCAAAACACTTGCTCTCGGCAGCGGAACGACCAAGGGTGTTGATGCGGACGCGGCTGATACCGTGACCGAGGAAAACCTCGATCAGATGGTTGCCTTCGCAAAGAGCTTTGCCGCTAAGAGCGGCGCAATCGTTGCTATTACGGGTGCTATCGACCTTGTGGCAGATGCGGAAAAGTGTTACGTGATTCGCAACGGTCGCCCCGAAATGAGCCGCATTACAGGCACAGGCTGTCAGCTTTCGGGAATCGCTACCGCATACGCCGTAGCCAATCCCGAGAACAAGACCGAGGCTGTTGCCGCCGCCGTTTGCGTGATGGGGCTTGCAGGTGAGATCGGTGTTGCCAATATGGCGGAGGGTGAAGGCAATTCCTCGCTTCGTAACCGCATTATCGATGCCATCTACAATATGGATGCCGAAACGCTGAATAAGGGAGCAAAGTATGAAGTGCGATAAAAAAGACTTTCTGTTATATGCGGTCACCGACCGTTCGTGGCTTGGTGAGCAGACGCTCTACGAGCAGGTAGAAGAAGCTCTCAAGGGCGGCGCAACCTTCGTTCAGCTTCGTGAAAAGGAGCTTGACGATGACACATTCCTTTCCGAAGCCATTGAGATACAAGAGCTTTGCAAAAGATATAACGTACCTTTCGTCATCAACGATAATGTTGAGATTGCAAGGAAGATGAACGCTGACGGCGTTCACGTCGGACAGAGCGACATGGAGGCAGGCGACGTTCGTTCCCTGCTCGGCGAGGATAAAATCCTCGGCGTATCAGCGCAGACCGTAGATCAAGCCATTCTTGCCGAACAGCGCGGTGCGGACTACCTCGGCGTTGGCGCGGTCTTTCATACAGGCTCAAAGGCTGACGCAGATGACGTGAGCCACGAAACACTGAAGGCGATCTGTGAAGCCGTAAGCATTCCCGTGGTCGCAATCGGTGGTATCGGCAAGCATAACGTGCTAAAGCTCAGCGGAAGCGGCATCTGCGGTGTCGCTGTCATCAGCGCGATCTTCGCTGCCGAGGATATCACGAGCGCAACTGCCGAGCTGAAGGCTCTCACTGAACAGGCGGTAGAAAAATGATCAAAGGCGCAATATTTGACCTTGACGGAACACTCCTTGATTCGATGTCTATATGGGACAGCATCGGAGAGGACTATCTTCGCTCCCTTGGTATCGAGCCGAGAGAGAATTTGGCCGAAGCCTTCAAGACCTTCACCTTGGAGGAATCCGCCGAATATTATCGAACACATTACGGCGTAACCTTGTCGGTTGAGGAAATCGTGGATGGTGTAAACGGAATGATAGAGGACTTCTATCGTAACACGGTATCTCTCAAAGAGGGTGTTTTCGATTTTCTTGAACGGTTGACGAAGGACGGTGTGAAGATGTGTATTGCAACGGTGACTGATAAATACCTCGTGGAAGCGGCACTTAAACGCTTGAAAATCAGAGGTTATTTCTCGGAGATATTCACAACGGCAGAGGTGGGCTGTGGTAAGAACAAACCGACGATTTATCGCACAGCTCTTGATCATCTTGGAACACCAAAGAGTGAAACGGTCGTGTTCGAGGATACGCTACACGCACTGATGACAGCCAAGAACGACGGCTTTCCCGTTGCGGCGGTTTATGATGAACACGAATCGAGGCAGACGGAAATGAAAGCAAACGGTGACTATTATATCACCAACTTTGAAACAGCAAAAAAATAAATAACAGCGGCAGACCGGGGGCACCACTCTCTGTCGCTCTCCTTCGGGAGCCGAAGGAGAAAAAATAATGTTCAGGAGAAAGAATATGAAAACAGCATTATCAATCGCGGGGAGCGATTCCTGCGGAGGCGCCGGTATTCAAGCAGATATCAAGACTATGACCATGAACGGTGTTTATGCGATGAGCGCAATTACAGCACTCACAGCACAGAACACGACCGGCGTTAGATCCATTTTGGAGTCCACTCCCGATTTTCTGAAGGATCAGATCGATGCGGTATTTGAGGATATCCGTCCCGATGCCGTAAAGATCGGAATGGTATCTTCGGCAGAGCTTATCAAGGCAATTGCCGACCGACTTGCTTACTATAAAGCGGAAAACATTGTTGTCGATCCCGTGATGGTCGCAACAAGCGGTTCTGAGCTGATGAAAACCGATGCAGTATCGGTGCTGACAAGAGAGCTTCTTCCTCTCGCTGCTCTTGTTACGCCCAATATCCCCGAAGCGGAGGTTTTGTCAGGACAGACCGTTCACACGAAGGAAGATATGGAACGTGTGGCGAAGTTCATCGGTGACACCTACGGGTGCGCCGTTCTGCTCAAGGGCGGTCACAGCATCAATGACGCAAACGACCTTCTTTATGCAAACGGTGGCTATAAGTGGTTCAGCGGAAAGCGTATTGATAACCCCAATACTCACGGCACGGGCTGTACCCTTTCGTCTGCCATCGCTTCCAATCTCGCCAAGGGCTATGACCTTGAGACCTCGATTCAAAGAGCCAAGGATTATATCTCGGGGGCGCTCGCGGCGATGCTCGACTTGGGGCAAGGCTCGGGTCCTATGAACCACGCTTTTGATCTGAACGGAAAATTTACGGAGACAAACTAAAATGAAACTGATCGAACAAATGTCAGCAGCCGTAAACGATATCTGGGCTGAATACAATCAACATCCATTTGTGAAAGGAATCGAAAACGGAACACTCGACCGTGAGACATTCAGATATTACATCATACAGGACTATCTGTATTTGATCGAATACACCAAGGTGTTCGGCATCGGTATCGCCAAGGCCAAGAGTGTGGAAACGACCAAGCTGTTTGCGTCCTACATTCAGCTTCTGACCGAGGGTGAAATGGACGTTCACAGAGGTTACATGGGCAAGCTCGGTATTACCGAGAACGAGCTGGCCACCACCCCACGCGCCCCAGACAACCTTTCCTATACCTCGTATATGCTCCGTGTAGCCTACGAGGAAGGAGAAGCAGAGGTACTGGCTGCGATCCTTTCCTGTGCGTATAGTTATGAAGTCATTGCCCAAAATATCGTCAAAAACAATCCCGATTCCGTCAATCACGAGTTTTACGGTGACTGGATCAAAGGCTATGCAAGCGACGAGTATAGCAAAGAGAATATTGTCCTTTTTGATCTGCTTGAAAAGCTGACCGAGCATTACACCGACGAGCAGAAGCGGCATATTGTGGACATCTACGTTGCTTGCTCTCGTTACGAGCTTGCTTTTTGGGAGTTGTCTTGGAATAGGTGCGATTGATTACTTTGCGTGGAGGAGATTGTGTTGAGCGATATTGTTTGTCGGTAAAACAAAATGCCGCCGAGAGCGACCAAATTGGTTACTCTCGGCGGTATTTTTATCCGGATTCTTAAAAGCGGAAAAATGCTCCGCAATGGTTAAAAGTTCGTTTCTTATCATATCGCACCTCGATCATGTATGTTCTTAAAAAACCTAAAAAAGCCAACAAAATCTGTATCACTCATCGCATAACGGTATTGGTTCGGTAGAACTGTCCCTCCTCTGAAAACCACGTATCCGAGACCCGCAGGAATGATCCCATATCGGCGGCTTTCAACGGCAGAAAAGGCTGAATGGCTTCCGCCCCATCGGGTTCTACGCGAAAACCAAACCGCTCTCCGCCATCAAACTCCACCAGAACGTGGGAATCGTAGATTACTTTGTCTCTCTCACCTTCAATCGTGCTTTCAAAGACCTGAATGGCCTTGATACGGCCACGAGGGTACTCGGAGTTGGCACTCGACTTGATATCGGCTCCGTCCAAAGCGGCCATATCGTCGAAGCGCAAGGCGAGAGACATCCGATCGATCCCTTCAAAACAGGTGTCCAAATCTCTGGAAACGGTAAGAGACACTTTGCTATAGCCGTTCTCCGAATGGTTTTTGACAAGCATATCCACCTCACGAAACAAAGGCCTCAGATCGCTTATGACGGGGGATTCCAAGGTCAAACCAACCAACTCCGCTCCAACGAGCTTTTGGAGTTTGGTGAATGGTTGCTCGTTCAGGTGATATATAAAGATATTTTGCCCCGCCGACACTCGATATTCCTTCCCCAACCGTTTCAGATGCTTCCCTTTCACGGTAAATCTCATTTGCAGGCAGGATGGCTGAAACCACTTGGGAACACAGGCCCCGTCCTCCGCAAAGGTCACCTCCATACCGTCGGCCAGTTCGTAGGCTGTCTCCCCCTTTTGGATTATGTGACCGTACAGATTCCACCAGCCGCCGTACCGATGCCGTCCGTTCTCGTCTGCCCCCTCGTCGAACACCTCGGCGGGCGTTGCCATATTCAGCCCCAACGCCGAAAAGGGCTGTTTCACCGCGTCGGGCAAGCCACCCACGTGCTCCGCAAAGGTGCGGCAAGCCGCGCAATCGCACGGAGGTAGTGTGGGTACGGCGGCCTGCATAGCCTTCACGTCCACCCAAATTTGCCAAGTGCCAAACCGAAAGATCATGACAATTCCTTCCTCCAGACCGTTCCGCCATCGTTCCAGCTGAGTAATGAGAACGCATACAGCAGGTACAGATGCATGGAACGGCCAAAAGTAGTGCAAAGCGTATCATTACTGTTCGGGTACGCCTCGATAAACGAATACCCTTCCTCCCGTGCCCGCTTGATAGCCGAAGCAAGCAATGCCGAACCTACCCTGAAAAAGTTCTTCTCCGGGATCACCTTCATGCAAACGATGGACTTGATCTTTTCCTCCTCCTCGTCCCCCGCCGTGACGTGGCGCGCGAGGAAGGTATAGCTTTTCTTGTTAGCGCAATTGCACCACCCTACGGGAACTCCGTTCTCATAGGCCAGATACCCTTGTATTTTTCCTGAACGCACCATTTCCGCGGCAATCTCACGAGAGATTTGGCCGAGTTGCGCCTCGTTTTTCTTGACGGGCTCCATAATACGCCGGTCGATCTCCTCCCGGGTCATGTTCCATCTCGTGCAGTAACATACGACACCGTTCGCGCTGTCCGGATCGAACAGGCTCAGGTAGTCCTCCACCCGAGAGGGCTCCAGCTCTGCTACCTCTATTTTCACGTCGCATTGTTCCTTGACAACCTTGTTCCGTGACCGATCC
>CAYRTP010000157.1:0-6115 GCA_964427175.1 uncultured Clostridium sp.
ATTATACCACATTTTGCTGTTTATTGCAATAGATGGGGGATTTTTAGAGGTTCCCAAAAGAAAAATACCGGCATATGCTGAGGTGTTCAACATATATCGGTAATGGTGATCCGTACGGGAAATCGACCGCCGAGCAAGCTCGGCATCAATCTGCACCAAGCAATTTAAAACGAGAAGTGAATCGGCAGATTGAAGGTTTCAATTACCGAAACAAGCCGACAAAAACAAAAAATCCGAACTTTTAGTTCGGATTTGTTACGTTTGGTGACCCGTACGGGAATCGAACCCATGTTTCCAGCGTGAGAGGCTAGCGTCTTAACCGCTTGACCAACGGGCCATGTCCTGACGACTTGCATATTATAACACATCGAATCGGATTTGTCAACCCCTTTTTGAAAAATATTTTGCAAAAATCGAGATTTTTTTGAAAAAGATTGCGCACGATTAAGCAACGGTTGACAAAAGAGCGTTGGTGTGGTATAATGGGAGGGATGAAAAGATTGAAATGTTCGAAAATTACCGGAATTTACAAATTTGAAAGGAGGAGCAATCGTGGAAGAGCTCGGAAGAATCGAGGTGCTTGACCACCATGTCGGCGAGTATCACGCGGGTGATCGTCCCACGATCGACCGTTATGCAGGGAACGACCTGACCATGACCGAGCGGCTGATACCCGAAATGTCTTTTTTGTCCGAAAATCCCGAGGCCTTTGGATTGATTCCCGACGCTTGTCCGCTGGCTACCAAGCATTTGCTGATCGGCGCGAACGGACGAGGGACCGAGGGCGGGGAAGTAGTGCCCGTCTATGAACTGGAGCACCCGGGCGCGGACGGCCTCTTGGCTCTTTACGCGGACATTTTGCCCCGAACCGCCGAAATTGAAGATGCGCTTCATTTCGTCTTCGGCCCGGGACGGACCCTGCGGGAGCATCCCGTGTCCCGTTATTGCGCGGTCCTGGCTGAAATGACGGCCCTGCAGGTTATGAACGGACCCGCTATCGGTGCCTCCTATGAGCAAACGTTGCTCATGCTCAACAGTGAGCTTCGCCGCAGTATGCACGCCTTGCGTGACCGATTCGTCGAGCTGGAGCAGGTTGAGTCGATTCGGAATGTCTTTTTTGAGCCTTCCATCGGGATCTGCCGTATTTCAGAGGTCGGAGACGGCGATTTCGTGGCAGATATATTTTCGGCGGGTGATTTCCGGCTTTATATCCTGGATGAGCGTGGATTGGCTCCCCTGTGGTCTGCTGAAACGCCGGTGTTCTCCCTTGAAGGGGAGGAGGGACTATCGGGAACCAGCCTGAGGTTTCATCACCCGACAGCTTTTGCGGTCCTTCTGGTGTCCGAGAGCATATGCGCGCTCAACGCCGCGGAGCATCGCAGTATGCTGTTGGATCCCGGCCTTGTATGGCGGTATCGGATGCGTGTGGAGCATTATTTCTTCCGACTCCTCGCCGATTGCGTGCGGGAGCAGGAATTCGGTGATCGGGCAACCCGCTTTTTCGTAGGACGTTCCCACGGCCGCGACAGCGCTTCGGGTGCCATAACCATCCTGCATGACGGTGTTTCCTATGAGACGTTCCGCTTGCATTGTCAGACCCGCCTGGCCGCACTGGATCGGCAGATGGAATTACTGCCTAAGGGCTACGACCCTGCAGGGTTACCCACCCTGAAGCCACGTTCCACCGTTGAGTTGTCCTACCTTCGCCATCTGCTGGATCAGAGTCCCGAATTGACCGATCGCGTCGCCAATGCCCTCCGGCTCAGTATTCTGAATAAGCTGGAAAAAGTAGATGACACCGGCTCCGATGCTGTTTCCGAGGAAATTCCCGATTACAAACGACTGGACGCGGACGAGATCCGCCAAGCGTTTTATAATCTGGACAGCGAAAATGACGCGGACCGCGAAAGGATCCGTGAAAACCATCGTGTTCTCCGAGAGAGCTTTGCCGAGCATTGGATCACCCTTCGCCCCGTTCTGATGGCCCCCTCGGACACGGCCGACACAGGCTTTCGGAGCTATCGGGAGGTCAGCGAGGCTACCTATCGCATCTGCTTGGAAATGAACAGCCGTCTGGCCGAGATGCTGGAGCGGCGACGGGACATGGTCAGCCGGATCAAGCAAGTCATGATCGAAAGCCTGGAAAGGGCGGATACAGAAGAAACCGACTGGATCTGCGGCCGCGCGAGCGCGGCCAGTGCCGCCGTTTGGCTATCCCCTCTGCAAAACGAATTGCCATCCCTGGCCACGACTATGGATGCGGAGTGGCAGGAGGACACCGAACGCTACCGCAGTCTGTTGACGGCCTATACCGCCGAGCGTGACGCGCTCTTTGAGCGGGATATTCACCCTGAAAACGGTGGCTTTGCCACAGAATGGCAGGCGATCCTGGAAGGGAACCTGCCTGAGGAGACCTGGAAACAATGGCGTCTGCGTCTGACTGAGCGTGCCGAAACGGCAGGCTTTGCCGAGTTTTTCGATGCGATCTGCCGGATCTCCCAAGGAACGGGGGCTTTGCGGTCCCGTATCCGTTCCCGTGCCGCCGAAAACCGAATGGCCCGTGAGATGTCCAATCGGATCGACCTCCGCGTTGCCGCCCTCCGCGGCGCGGCCTACGAGGATCCCGATTGGGGCGACGAGATCATTTCGGTAATGGATAACGCCACGCGAAATGAATTCCGCGCCACCGTCCGCCGCTGGCAGGAGACATGCCGTCTTATGGAGGATCAAAAGCAGGCGTATGAGGAGTATTCGGCCATGTACGAGACGTATGAAACCAGTCATTCCAAGTAAAAAGGGAACTGTCTTATAAAGATATGAAGAGATTCGCAAGGGCGGATCGGAAGGTCCGCCCTTGCAAAATAATTTTTTTTGCTTTTTCAAAAAACTTTTCAAAACCTCTTGACAAAATCCTTCGGGTGTGGTATAATACCCGAGTAAATGAAGCGAGACCGCCCGGTTTCCACCCTGCCGCAGAGGCGCGCACGGGTTAATAGATGTTCCGCTCCAAGGGAGGAGTGGGTCTCTGTGTGCCGCGGCAAATTGCTTCGGTACGATTTTTATTTTTAGGAGGTGTTTACCTATCGCCACGAATGCTAAAGAAGCCCAGGCACTCCTGAACGAGGAGATCAACCTCAAGGAGATCCGGGTCGTCACTGCCGACGGAGAGCCTCTTGGAATCATGAGTTCCAAGGAAGCACTCAAGCTCGCGTATGAGAAAGAATTGGATTTGGTCATGATCGCCCCCCAGGCCACACCCCCCGTGTGCAAGATCATGGACTACGGTAAGTTCTGCTTTGAGAAGCAGAAGCGAGAGAAGGAAGCCAAGAAGAAGCAGCAGACTGTGGAGCTCAAGGAAATTCAGCTCTCCTGCCGCATCGACACCCATGACTACGAGACTAAGCTCAACCAGACCAAGAAGTTCCTGGCCTCGGGCAATAAGGTCCGTGTCGTCATGAAGTTCCGCGGCCGCGAGATGAGCCATATGGCCATCGGACGGGAACTGTTGGAGAAATTCCTCGAGGACACCAAGGAGGTCGGCTCCTGCGACAAGAAGCCCGTTCTGGACGGTCGCTTCATGAGCATGGTCATCAGCCCCCTCTCCAATAAGAAGTAAGCATCGTGTGCCGCAGGCTCTGCCTGCATCGATCGGTAATCCATCGATATACGCACGCCCCAGCACTCCCCTCGGTTCATGAACCCCGCCTCGTGCGGTTACATGATATGCGGTGCAAACACCGCCGCGGTTTCGGCCGCCGCGACACAGTCGCCAAACCAGGTGAGCCGTGCGCCCCCATGCGCGGCCATCCATTACAATGAAAGAAGGAAAAGAAAAATGGGAAAGGTTAAGACACACAAGGCATCTGCCAAGAGATTTTCCGTGACCGGTACCGGCAAGGTGAAGATCAACCACTGCCATCATCGCCACAATCTGGGTAAGAAGACCTCCAAGAGAAAGAGACATCTGCGTACTGCATCCATTCTGAGTGACGCTATGACTGCGAACATCAGAGCAATGATCCAGAAGTAATCGACCAAAGAGATTTTTTAGGAGGAAAGAAAAATGGCAAGAATTAAGGGCGCAATGATGACGCGCAAGAGAAGAAACAAGGTTCTGAAGGCTGCCAAGGGTTACTGGGGTAGCAAGTCCAAGCACTTCAAGATGGCTAAGCAGGCCGTTCTGAAGAGCGGTAACTACGCATTTGCCGGCCGTCGCATGAAGAAGCGCGACTTCCGCCGTCTGTGGATCACCCGTATCTCCGCCGGTTGCAAGGCTAACGGTATGAACTACTCCACTTTCATGAACGGTCTGAAGAAGGCAGGCATCACCCTAAACCGTAAGATGCTGTCCGAGATCGCTATTTCCGACAAGGAGGCCTTTACCGCTCTGTGCGAGCAGGCCAAGGCTGCCCTGTAATGTGATCACATAAAAACCCGATGGCCGCACGCCACTCGGGTTTTTATCATTGAATAAGGGATTTCGGTGTTGGCCGAAAAGAGGTGTTTTATGTCCCACAATATCCGCTTTGACGGGGAGCTCATTACCTCCCGTCAGAACCGCCGCATCGTCGAGCTCGTGAAGCTGGACGACCGCCGTACCCGTGAGCAGACCCGTCGTTTTCGCTTCGACGGTGTCAAGCTCCTGTGCGAGGCCATCCGCCGCGGGGTGGCATTGGATAGCTTGTTCGTCAAGGCGGGCTCCGCCGATAAGGTGGAATCCCGCATGACCGAGCTGTATGGCTGTACTCTTTCGCAGGTCGGATGCCCCGTCTTTGCCGTGGAGGATAGCCTTTTTGAAAAAATTTCGCAAGAAAATGCCCCCGAGGGGGTCATAAGTGTCGCAAAATATATTGACAAATCCCACAAAAATATTATAATATATAATAAAGATGAAATCCCCTCAAACGGCGCACCCGTGATCCTTTTGGAATCGGTGCGGGACCCCCTCAACGTGGGGGCCATCATCCGCAGTGCCGCCGCCTTGGGCGTGGGTCATCTGATCCTCAGCGCCGATTGCGCCGACATCTACCATCCCCGTACCGTCCGCGCCGCCATGGGCCCCCTGTTCTCTATGCCCATTACCCGTGTGGAGGACCTGGCGGGAACCATCCGCGCTCTGCGCGCCGAGGGCCGTAAGGTCTACGCCGCCGCATTGGATGATACCGCGATCCGCCTGGGCTCTCCCGAGCTGTCGGTTGAGCTGACCGAGAGCGGTCTGTCCGGCTGTGCCGTCATCGGAAACGAAGGCCACGGCTTGTCCGAAGCCGTCATAGCGGCCTGCAATCGCAGTGTCTATATCCCCATGGAGGCCGACACCGAATCCCTCAATGCGGGAGTCGCCGCGGCTCTGATCATGTGGGAGCTTTGTAAAAAATAAGATAAGGGAATGATCGGCCGTCACAGTCCGTTTCGTTCCATCATCGGCTGAAAGGAGTCTCTATGAAGGACCGTCTGTTTGAAATTTGGTTCGCTTTGCGATGCGGAGTCGCCAATAAGGAATTCCAACCGCTGTTGGAAAGCTTCGGCGGTCCCTATGAGCTCTTTACCGCCGACGAGGCCGAACTGGAGGCTCTGCCCTGTTCCCAAAACCTGAAGGACCGCCTGGCGGATAAGTCCCTGGCTGAAGCGTCCCGCATCATGGAATTCTGTAAATCCAACGGTGTGGGGCTCCTGTTCTGGCAGGATGATGAGTATCCGGTCAGCCTCCGCTCCCTCCGTGATCCGCCCGTACTCCTCTACTACAAGGGTAAACTGCCCGCGCTGTCCGGCCGTCTGTGCATCAGCGTGGTAGGCACCCGAACCATGAGCGAATACGGCAAGCGAATGGCGTATAAAATAGGCTATGAGCTGGCTTCTGTGGGCACGGTGGTGGTTTCGGGTATGGCACTGGGCAATGATAGCGTAGCGGCCGCGGGTGCCATTGCCGCAGGCGGTCAGACCGTGGCGGTGTTGGGAAGCGGTATCGATCAGATCTATCCCCGTGAGCACTATAAGCTTTTCAACGAGATCCTGCGCCGCGGTGCCGTTTTGACCGAGTATCCGCCCACTACGCCGCCCGCAGGGAAGAATTTCCCCATCCGAAACCGACTCATCAGCGGCCTTTCCCAGGGAACCG
>CAYRTP010000158.1:0-6034 GCA_964427175.1 uncultured Clostridium sp.
CATAGTCCACACGGAATCGATCGTGGATCTCCTTACGGCCGTCCAGGGACAAAACCACGTTGTGGCACTCACGGTTGGCGAACTCGATGACATCATCGTCAATGAGCAGACCGTTGGTGGTCAGGGTGAAACGGAAGTTCTTACCGTGCTCCTTCTCAATGCTCCGCGCGTAAGCCACCAGGTCCTTGACCACCTGGAAGTTCACCAGGGGTTCGCCGCCGAAGAAGTCTACCTCCAGGTTGCGGCGGCTTCCCGAATTGGCGATCAGAAAATCCAAGGCCTGCTTACCCACCTCAAAGGACATGACCGCCCGCTCGCCGTGGTACTTGCCCTGGCTGGCAAAGCAGTAGGAGCAGTTGAGGTTGCAGGTGTGGGCGATGTGCAGGCAGAGTGCCTTGATGACTCCCGAGGTCTTGGCCTTGAGATGCCCCGCCATGGGCTCAAAGGTGTCGGGCGCAAAGAGCTTGCCCGCTTCCTTGAGGGATACGATGTCATCGTAGCACTCCTCGATGTCGGCCTCGGTGATGTCATCCTTGCCCACGTATTTTTCCTTCATGGCTGCCACCAGGGTGTCGCGGTCACATTCCTCAAAGCGTTCAATGATGTCGTAGGCTACGTCATCCACCACGTGAACGCCGCCGGAGCAAACGTCCAGCACAATGTTGTAGCCTCCGAGCTTGTATTGATGTATCATGATTTTATCCTCTTTTTTAAGTATATATTTCGTAATACTATTCTCTAATGAGACCATTGAATACGAGAACGAGCGTGTGTTTATATATACCAATGGGGCAGGGGCCCCATGGTGATGTCCTCTATGGTTCTTGGTGTTCTCTTGTAGCCCCTATAAATCTTTTTTTAAAGTTTTGGGGATTCTTAAGGGCCTTTTTCAAAAGGCCCTTAAGCCGCCGGAGGCACGCTTTACTTGTTCAAGGTTTTAATCTGAGATAGTATGAATCCACCCACAAAAAATGCCGCCTTCAGGCGGCATTTTTATTGTTGAGGCAATTACTTGCTCTCCTTGCTCTCCTTGGTGCTCTCGCACTGCTGGTTTGCAATACCGCAGCTGGTCTTGCAAGCGGACTGGCAGGAAGTCTGGCACTCACCGCAGCCGCCCTTCTTTGCGCTCTCGCAGAGATTGCGGGTTTCAATAGTCTTGATGTGCTTCATGATGGATACCTCCATAAAAATTCTACGGTTTATTATACCACAAAACCGTCGGGTTGTCAATACGTTTGGCGATATTTTTTCATTTACGCCATGTGATCCGCGTTTTGCCGTCCGACCTCGAAGGCCAAAACCGCCGCCGAGGCCGCCGAGGACAGGGAACCGCGGAAGCTGCCGTGATATCCGATGCGGACGTTCAGATCCGCCTCGGCCAGCACCGCCCGAGAGATACCCCGCTTCTCGCCGCCGATGACCAGCAGGAGGGGGAGCGAGAGGTCCGCCTCGTAGAGATCCACCGCATCGCGGATCTCGGCGCAGGCGGCGCGGTAACCCTTGCCGTGGAACAGGGGGATCACCTCCGCGGGCTCAGCCACGAACAGGGGCATCTTCTCGGAGGCGCCTGCCGAGGAGCGGGCCACCAGCCCCGCCACCCCCATCCAGTTACGCGGGGGCAGAATGACCCCGTCAGCTCCCGCCGCATAGAGGGAGCGAACCGTGTAGCCGAAGTTGTAGGGATCCTCAATGCCCTCCAAAAAGACGTAGAAGCCCCCTTCCTTGATGCGGTCCATGGAATCCGCCAAGCGGGGCAGGGTACGGTCGGAGCAGACTGCCACGATACCGCCGTGGGTCTTGCCCGAGGTCAGATTGTCCAGATCGTCGGGGTGAACGGCTTGAATTTCAAAGCCCAA
The DNA here is from genome assembly GCA_964427175.1 of uncultured Clostridium sp. GTDB lineage: Bacteria > Bacillota > Clostridia > Oscillospirales > CAG-272 > CAMEON01. The sequence goes on from CAYRTP010000158.1 coordinate 1,857, forward strand.
ATCCTCTGCTCGGTGGCGCAAAAATCCCAGCTCGCGGGATTTCTTCTCCATACGGGTCTTGTCCACGAAGACCGACAGCACGCGGCGGTCATTGAAATCACGGATGGTTGGGTCAAGGACCGCCGAGATGGCGGTCATGCCCTCGAACAGGTCGGGGGTGCTTGGGACGTTGGTTTCGTCAAACATGGAAAATTCCTTTCAAAACATGGTTTTTTATGGATAATCCCCCCGCCTTTCGCATAGAGTGTCATGAACACACGCGGGCGGGAGCCGTCCCGCAGTCAGCAAGGGGGGACTGAAGCATGATGTACATAGCGGCAGACAAGGAGCGGTGCGTGGTCCTCGGCACCTACATCGTTGAGAACAAAGCCACCGTCCGCCAGACCGCCGCCCGATACGGGATCAGCAAGAGCACGGTACACAAGGACGTGACCGAGACCCTCCGCCACGTCAACCGCGCCCTCTGCGAGGAGGTTGCCAAGGTGCTGGAGCAAAACAAAAATGAACGCCACCTCCGCGGCGGGGAAGCCACCCGTCAGCGCCATCTGTCGCGAAGCGGAGGGAAATAGGCAACCAAGGGGTGCGCGGGCATCCCTTTTTCTTTATAACTGTATCACATTTCGGGCGGTTTGTCAAGAGCGATCTCCCAAAAAGCGTTTTTCAACCGCCGTCGAAAATTTTTCCCCGCCCTGTATAACTCCCCCACAATCGGCAGAAAATAGACTCGTACCTACGGGGCAAATCCGTAAACAAGCATCACACGCGTTTGCCTCAAATCAAGGGAACAAAGGAGAAGAACATGGCAACCAACGAAACCGAATTCACCAGAAAGATGAAGCACTTTTTCACCAACCGCGCCGTCATCGTCACCGCAGTGACCCTGCTGGTGGCAACGGGGATCATCATCGCGGCCACCGTATCGGCCAACCGCGCCAAGAAGCCCGTTACGGATGACCCCGCCGTAACCACGGGAAATGTTACCCAAAACAAGGATACCCAGGCCACCCCTTCGGCCAAGGACGAGGTGACCCTTCCCACCTACAACGCGGGGGAGACCCAGCCCGTAGCCGCCGACCCCGAGGAGCCCGAGGCCATGCTGGCTCTGCCCGTTGAGGGTAAGATGTTCAAGGGCCACGATGCCACCATCCAGGTCTATTCCAACACCATGGGTGATTATCGCGTCCACCTGGGAGTGGACATCGCTACCGCCCCCGAGGCCCCTGTCTACGCCGCCGCTGACGGCGAGGTGGAGAAGGTCTGGGAGGACTCCCTCATGGGCACCTGCGTGGCCGTCACCCACAAGGACGACACCGTGACTATCTACAAGAACCTGGCCAAGGACCTGGCCGAGGGCATCGAGGCGGGCGTGACCGTCAAGCAGGGCCAGCAGTTGGGTCAGGTAGGCGACACCGCCGTGGTGGAGATGGCCGACGAGCCCCACCTCCACTTTGAGGTGACCGTAGGCGGCCTGTCTGTGGACCCCCTGGAGTATTTCAGCGAGGAATCGGTAGCCTCCCTGGCCGAGGACACTGCCTACGAGAGCGGCGTATCCGAAAGTGAGGACACCGCCTCGGATATCCGCCCTGACGGCAAATAAAAACTCGATTCGCCCGCGCCGAGTGCTGTTGTATCGCAAACTTCGGGGCGAATCGAATACCACTGTGAGGCGTAGCCGAACAATATCACTGCCCGAAGGGCAATATCACTCTTTGCGCAAGCAAAGAATATCACTTGTGTAAAACAGAAAAGAGAGAGCTTCGCGGAATTTCTTCCGTGTTGCTCTCTCTTTTCGATAGAGGATAATCATCCGATGAAAGGCAGATACCGCTCTGTAGTACAGTGTTTCTAAAAGCTGACACTCGGTAGGTCATCCTGAGCGGAGCCGCTATTGCGGCGGAGTCGAAGGATCTCTTGTCGGGTAGGAGATTCTTCGACTCCACTCCGCTTTGCTTCGTTCCGCTCAGGATGACTGCCTCGCAAGCAATGTGTCAATTTTTAAGTGAAACAAGGTAGTAGGGACCGGCGTCCTCGACGGTCCTTTACCGACGAGTCAATAGTAAAACCCCTCCCGTCGAATCAGCTTCACAAATTCAAAAATTGTGGGTCCATCGGTATCGAAGGGAAAGTAGAAGGAAAAACCAATGTCTTTTTCACGGCTTTCCTGAATATGCTCTTTCATGTCCCGCAGAGTCATCCCCGCGGTGTAAAAATCATTCAGATAATCCTCGACTCCGTAGGCTTCAAAAGAATATTGGGTAAATTTGTCAAAGGAATACGCCAATGCGCGGTCACGCTTCAGCTTGGCGGTGACTGTGATGCGGTCGAAGCCAATCTCCACGTCACAAAGGCCCCTTACGGTGACCACAGGGATGGGGAAGGACTCCCGTATCCATTGTCCCGCCTCATCCTTGTGAAAGTGCCCGTTATACCACCCGGCTTCAATATCGAATATACGGTGAAATAAGGCGTGGAGGATCTCCATTTGTTTTTTCTCTAAAATATCATATAGGCGGTTGATGTCCGCCAATGCCTGCTTATCCGGTATCATGTGTTAGTTTCCCATAACAATCTGCGCCCGCGCCTCCAACGCCTCCCGCAAGATTTCCCCCTCCGAGAAGGGGATCCGCTTGACCCCCACCAGCTGGTAGTCCTCATGTCCCTTGCCCGCCAACAGGATGATATCCCCCGCTTGGGCGTTCTCTACCGCCCAGCGGATGGCATCCCCGCGGTCGGTGATCAGCACACGGGGACAACTCCCGATGGGGAAGGAAGCGTCGATCTCGTGGATGATCTGCTCGGGAGGCTCGCAGGCGGGGTTGTCTGAGGTCACGATACAGAGATCGCAACGCACCCCCGCCGCCATGGCCAGGTCCCGCCGCCGCTCTACCGTCCGTCCGCCTACCGAGCCGAACAGACAGATCAAACGGCGGGGCTTGTAGGCGTGCAGAGCGTCCAGTATGGAGGCCAGGCTCACCCCGTTGTGAGCGTAGTCAATCACAAAGGTCACGTCGGGCAGAGCGGGGGAGGTCACGGTCTCGAACCGCCCCGCCACCACCGCCCGTCCCAATGCCTCGCGGGCACGCAAAGGCTCCACTCCGAACCGCTCGCAAACTACGGTCAGCGCGGCCAGGGCGTTCTGCACGTTAAACCGCCCGGGCAGAGGTAAAAACCAGTCATCTCCCAAGGATTCGCCCTCTCGGTACACCGAAAATCCCACGCCAATCCTGTCTTCCTGCCGCATGGGACGCACGTCGGAGGCCGACCACAAGGGCTTGTCCTTACCCTCGCCGCCGTCCAAGCCGAAGCCCAAAACGGGCACATCCACTCCCTCGGCCATGTAGGCGGCGTGGCCGTCATCCTCATTCACCACCATGGCACAGGCGGGATAATCGGTGAACAGGAGCCGCTTGCAGTCCCGATAGTGCTCAAAAGTCGGATGCTCCACCCCGCCGATGTGGTCGCGGGAGAGGTTGGTGAACAGCACCGTGTCGAACACCAAACCGCGGGTCCGCTCCATCCAAAGAGCCTGGGAGGACACCTCCAGCACGCAGGCCTCCACACCCTCGTCCAGCATATACCGCAGATAGCGGTAGATCTCCACGCTCTCGGGGGTGGAGTTGACGGTCTGATGGTGGAATCCCTTGTAGTCCACCCCGTTGGTGCCGATGTAGCCCGCGGGGATCCCCGCATCCTCCAGGAGGGCGCGAATAAGCAGGGCGGTGGTGGTCTTGCCCTTGGTGCCCGTCAGCCCAATGAGCCGCATCTGCCGCTCGGGATGGCCGTAAAACTCCGCCGCGCAATCCGCCAGCGCACGGCGGGTGTCGGTTACTTGGAATTGCAGAGCGTCGGCGGGGAGCTCCAAGGGGTGGTCCACCACGAACACGCGGCAACCGTTGCGGTAAGCCGAGGGGGCGTAGAGATGCCCGTCCGAGGTCTTGCCCACCAGGCAGAAAAAGACCGTCCCGCCCGTGGCCAGGCGGGAGTCACACCGCAGCATGGAAATGGGTTCCCCCCACGCCCGATTCCAGGCGGAGGCTTTCCCTAAAGGGGTGCCGTCGGGGACGGCAGACAAAATATCACGCAATGCTCGCTTCATGGGAGCTCCTTTCAAATATCCAAGAAGATAGGTGATTGTAAAATGCAAAAATGTATTAAAACACAAAGAACTTGATGGGTTA
>CAYRTP010000159.1:0-6012 GCA_964427175.1 uncultured Clostridium sp.
CGTCGGCCTTGACGATGATGTTCAGATCCTTGACGCCCTCGGAGAGCTGGTTGAACAGATCGTTGAGGTTGGCGCGGGCATTGGCCTTGAAGACCTCCTCCTTGGCCTGGGCGCGGCGCTGATCGGCCAGCTCACGGGCCATGCGCTCGTCCATGACTGCCTCGAACTCGTCACCCGCATCGGGCACGTCGGCCAGACCCATGATCTCAACGGGAACAGAGGGACCTGCCGCCTTGACAGAGCGGCCGTTGTGGTCGGTCATGACACGGACACGGCCTACCGAGGTACCGGCGATGACGATATCGCCGTTATGCAGAGTACCGTTCTGAACCAGGACGGTGGCTACGGGACCGCGGCCGCGATCCAGCTTGGCCTCGATGACGATACCCTTGGCGCGACGGTCGGGGTTGGCCTTCAGCTCCTTGACCTCAGCGACCAGCAGAACGTTCTCCAAGAGGTCCTCGATACCCATACCGGTCAGCGCGGAAACGGGCACGCAGATAACGTCGCCGCCCCACTCCTCGGGAACCAGCTCGTACTTGGTCAGCTCCTGCTTGACGGTGTCGGGATCGGCAGAGGGCTTATCCATCTTGTTGATGGCCACGATGATATCAATACCGGCGGCCTTGGCGTGGTTGATGGCTTCCACGGTCTGGGGCATGATACCGTCATCGGCGGCCACCACCAGAATGGCAATATCGGTTGCCTGGGCACCGCGGGCACGCATGGCGGTAAAGGCCTCGTGACCGGGGGTATCCAGGAAGGTAATATCCTGTCCGTCCACGTCTACGCGGTACGCACCGATGTGCTGGGTAATACCGCCCGCCTCGCCGGCAGTGACACGGGTGTGACGGATGGCATCCAGCAGAGAGGTCTTACCGTGGTCAACGTGACCCATAACGCAGACAACGGGTGCGCGGGGCTTCAGGGTCTCGGCGGTGTCCTCGGTGTTGTCGAAGAGACGCTCCTCGATGGTGACCACCACCTCACGCTCCACCTCGGCTCCCAGCTCATCGGCTACGAGCGCGGCGGTATCGAAGTCCACGGTCTGGTTGACGGTGACCATCATGCCCATCATCATGAGACGCTTGACCACCTCACCCACGGTGACCTTCAGACGGGCGGCCAGGTCGCTGACCACGATCTCGTCGGGGATCTCCACGTGGAGGGGCTGCTTCTTGACGGGAGCCTGCTTCTTGCCGGGCATGGGCTTGCCGCCCTTCATGGTGGGCTGCTTGGTTCCCTGCTGCTGGGTATTCTTCTTGGTGAGCTTCTGGTTACCGCCGCGGGTATCCTGGACGCGCTCGGATACGAAGGTATCCAGCTTCTCGTCATACTTGGACAGATCCACCGAGTCGGTCACACGGGTATCCACCACGCGGGTCGCGCCGCGGGGCTTGGACTGCTCTACGCCGCCCTTGGGGGTCTGGCCGCGAACAATGGGCTGAACCTGGAAATGCTCCTTGGGAGCGTTCTGGACGAAATCGCCCTTATCCCGATCCATACCTCCCATACCGCGGTCTCCGCGGTCGCCGCGGTCATTACGATCGTTGCGATCGTTACGGCCGCCCTGGGGACGGTTGCCGCCGCGATCATTGTTACCGCGGTCATTAGTACCGCGGTCGTTAGTACCGCGGTCGTTGTTACGGTCGCCGCGGTCATTGGCGCGGTCACCGCGAGTCTCGGTTCTCTGCTGACCTGCGGAAGCGGCGGCAGGAGTAGCGGGACGGTCGGTGCGCTGACCCTGCTGGGGAGCGCGGTCCCCTGCGTGCGCAGGACGCTGGCCCTGGCGGTCATTCTGACGATCGTTCTGACGGTCTGCCTGACGGTCACTCTGACGGTCACTCTGACGGTCGCCCTGACGATCACCCTGCTGTGTGGGACGGTTCTCAGTGCGGGCGGCGGGCTTATTCGTATGTGTATCCTTGGCGGCGGGCCTGGTGCTCTCCTTGGGTGCCTTTTCAGCATCCTTGGCGGCATCCTTGGGAGCGTTGGCACGCTCAGCCTCACGGGCGGCGCGCTCTGCCTCCTTGGCCTTCTTGGCCAGAGCCTTCTCACGGGCCTCTGCGGCGGCCTTCTCCAGGGCGGCACGCTCAAAGGCCTTGCGGTCAGCCTCCTTGCGGGCGGCGGCTTCAGCGGCGGCGCGCTCTGCCTCAGCGGCGGCACGCTCTGCGGCGGCCTTGGCCTCTGCGGCCTCACGGGCGGCTTTCTCGGCAGCCTCTCGGGCGGCCTGCTCACGTGCGGCGCGCTCAGCGGCTTCGCGGGCAGCCTTCTCCTCGGCCTCCTTAGCGGCCTTCTCGGCGGCTACACGGGCAGCCTCACGCTCCGCGGCCTCAGCGGCCTCGCGCGCAGCCTGCGCGGCAGCCTTTTCTGCAGCCTCACGGGCGGCCTTTTCAGCTTCCTTCGCGGCCTTATCGGCGGCGGCCTTCTCAGCGGCCTTCTTCGCGGCGATCTTGGAGGGAATACAAGTTTTACCATCCATGTAATCATAAATGTTTTCAACCTGATTCGCCTCGGTCAGTGTCTGCAACAGGACGTTGAATTCCTGCTCGGAGAGGGTCTTCTGGCTCTTAACGTCGCCAATGCCCTTGTCTGCCAGCAGGTCGGTCAACTCCTTGCTCTTCAGACCCATATCCTTTGCCATCTGGTTAATTTTAAATTGCGGATTGAATGCCATATTTCCTCCTAAAACTTTACTGGCTGCCGTCGCAGGCGGCGGCGGTCAGTCGTTTATATCGCGTACCGTCCGTGACGGTTGAAAAGCAGTGGTGATATCAATCGGCCGCCTGCTCCCCTTCCCCCTCCGAAGCAGTTTTCTCGGGGAGGTAGCGGGCAAGTGCCTTGAACAAATTTACGTCGGTGATGCCCACGGCGGCCACAGCCCCCGTCTTGCCGACGGCACGGGCCAACCGCTCGGTGGACACGGTCAAGCGGTAATGGGGAACTCGGTAGTAGGTGCATTTGGAGACCAGCTTCCCGTGGGTATTCTCCGAGGTGTCCGAAGCCTCGACCACGGCCAGCACGGGGGTCTTGCCTCCCGCGCGGAGCGCCTCGCAGACCATGGGGGTTCCCATGACCAGCTTGCGGGCTCTGGCACAGAGGCCCAGGGTCGAGAGGAGCTTATCCTCGCCGGAAATCGGACCGCTCATACCGTGGCTCCCTCATCGGCGGTGAGCTCGGCCTCCATCTTATCGTAGACCTCGGGGCTGATCTCACACTCCAGGTTGTGGGCCACCCGCCCGCTCTTACGCACCTTCTTGAGGCACTTGAGATCCCGGCAGATGTAGGCACCGCGGCCGGATTTCTTACCGGTCAGGTCCAGGCTGACCTCGCCCTCGGGACTGCGGACAATGCGGATGAGCTCCATCTTGGGTTTATGCTCGTTGCACCCCAGGCACTGCCGCATGGGGATCTTGCGAGGCCTTTGTTGCTTCCCGCCCTTATTTTCTGCGCCCATGGCAGTTACCTCCTTTCAGGCTGATCACTCAGCCTTGATGTCGATCTTGTAGCCGGTGAGTCTGGCGGCCAGGCGGACGTTCTGACCCTCGCGGCCGATGGCCAGGGAGAGCTGATCGGCATCCACCGTGACGCGGCAGGAACGCTCGCCCACCATGGTCACCGAATTGACGGTGGCGGGAGCCAGCGCGGCGGCGATGTACTCCTCGGGGGACTCGCTGTACTTCACAATGTCGATCTTCTCGCCGCCCAGCTCGGAGATGATGGTATCGATACGCATATTGCGGTTACCGATACAAGCACCCACGGCATCCACGTCGGGATCACGGGAGTAGACGGCGATCTTGGAACGGGAGCCTGCCTCACGGGAGACACCGCGGATGATGACGATGCCGTCCTGGATCTCGGGGACCTCCAGCTCAAAGAGACGCCATACCAGCTTGGGATGGATACGGGAGAGGGAGATGACGGGACCCTTGGCCTCGTGGTTGACCTCGGTGAGGTAGACCTTGATCTTCTGGCCGACCTCCAGCTCCTCGCCGGGGATCTGCTCGGCCTTGGTGAGCCAGTTGGTACCCTGGTCCAGCTCCAGGAGAGCGTCGCCCCGCTCACGGTCGATCTTGCTGACGGTGACGGTGATGAGCTCTTCCTTCTTGTTCTCGTAAGCCTCCTGCATAGCCTGACGCTTACCCTCGCGGATACCCTGAATGATCACAGACTTGGCGGCGGCGGCAGAGGTACGGCGGAAGGCATCGGTCTTGACCTCCTTCTCCACCATCATACCGACCTGGTACTTCTTGCTGATGGCACGGGCCTCCTCCAGGGAGATCTGGCAGACGGGATCCTCCACGATCTCCACCACTTCCTTCTGCAGATAGGCCTTGGTCTTCTTCTTGACGGGATCCATTTCCACGCGCATCATGGCGGTAGCACCGTACTCCTTCTTAAAGGCGGAGGCCAGTGCCTGCTCGATCTTCTCGATCATGTAAGCCTTCGGAATGCCCTCTTTTTCCAGTAGGTCAAGGGCTTCAAAGATATCGTCTTTCATTACGTTTTATCCTTTCGGGTGTTATTCAGGTGATTCAGAAATCAAATACGGTACGGACCTTGGAGACGGCATTGCGGGGGAAGGCGCGGGTCACGCCCGCAGTCTCCACGGGGATATTGCCCTCGGCATCCCGCTCACCGAGGATGCCCACCCAGACGCGGCTTCCGTCCACGGGCGCGAAGAGGCGGACCTCCACCTTCTCGCCCACGCAAAGGGCGAAGTGGTCGTCACGGGTCAGCTCCCGCTCGATACCGGGGGAGGAGACCTCCAGGAGGTAGGAATCCGGGATGGGGTCGTGCTCATCCAGGATGGGGTCGATGGCACGGGTCATGGTCTCGCAATCGTCGATGGTGATGCCCTCGTCATTATCAATGGTGACACGGAGGATGAAATCGGCACCCTCCTTGACGTATTCCACGTCCCAGAGGTAGTAGCCCAGCTCATCGGCGGTGGGGGTGATGATCTCGCGCACCCTGTCGGCAATGCCCCGACCCGAGGTGCGGGTGCGGACAGCGCGCAGAGGCTTCTTGTCATTAGCGGGGGTATTGTTCTGTTCCGACATGATAGATCCTTTCAGCGGAGGTTTTTCGCGAAGCCCTCCGGGCAAAATTTAAGAGTGGATTGTCTCGCGGAACCCACTCTCATCTAACTCTACTATTCTACAATAATAGTATAACACACTTTTTCCTGAAATGCAAGTGTTTTTTCACATTTTCTTGGGAAATTTTTCGGGGTTTGGAGGGATTTTTTTGGGCAGAGCGACAATTGTCAAGGTGCTCTGCCCACTTTTTGTTTTTCATTGGCGATTGCCGTGGATAAACTCATATTTCAGCCGCAAGGCACGTTTAATTTGAGAACGTACCGTGGCAGGAAGCTTTTGATATTCATCCTGTTGTTCCAAAGCAAATATATACCCCGCATCGGGAATTGAATATTCAATAATACCATTTGCACGGCTGCATCTTGAAAGCACATCTTTAGCCGAACGATACGATAGTTCCTTTATTTCCATCAGCCAAGGTAGAAAATCCTCTGCTTCATCAATCGCTACATGGGTTTTCTGTGTACCAACATATGAAAGCAACGCATTTGCGACATATTCTGCCAACTTAACAGGAACCGCATTCCCGATCATTTGCTCAACATCCGTCTTACTCCCCACCCAAACAAAATCGCTCGGGAAAGTCTGAACCATCGCTCTTTCTCCCGTTGTCAGTGCTCTCACGCCGTCGTTCAAGGGACAAGCATCGTTCGGGTTTCCGGGATACCCCTTCGGAACAGGTCTATTGACCCCTCGCATGGTTGGTGCAGGCTCGTCTACCGAAAATATCCCTCTCCTATTATAATTCCGAGGATGACGATAATAGTATTCAAACGGTAAAGTGTCTCCGAAATAATCACGCATGGTCATTTCATTTTCTGATATTCCCTTCATAATGGGATCCAACACAGCGTTATCTTCCGCTCCATACACACCAATACAGAAAAAACGTTTGCGTTTTTGAGGT
>CAYRTP010000160.1:0-5892 GCA_964427175.1 uncultured Clostridium sp.
AGTAGGGGCGAGCATCGCTCGTCCGTCATGTGAGATAGGGGAGAGTAAGCGGACGGCCAATGGCCGCCCCTACAGAATCAGGTTATCGAACGCGGCTAATTAAAAACATAAAATGTTTTTTCCCCGTAATGTGGGTTGGTTTTTTGCGTCTAACCTATATAGAGGAATTAATTTTCAAGAAAGGAGCCCTGCCATGACCGACCGCGAGATCATTGAGCTGTATTTTGCCCGCGACGAGCGTGCCATCAGCGAGACCGCCAACGCCCACGGGGCCTACTGCTTCGGGGTTGCGATGCGGATCCTGGGAAGCCATCCCGATTCCGAGGAGTGCGTCAACGATACCTGGCTGAGGGCGTGGAACACCATCCCGCCCACACGGCCGAGCGTACTGCGGACCTATCTGGCTCACATCATCCGCAATCTGGCCATCTCCCGCTATCGCCGTGAGCACGCGGCCAAGCGGAATCACGGTCCCGATACCCCCATTCACGAGCTGGCCGAATGTCTCCCCGACCCCGAGGGCTCCCCCGCCGATGCCGCTACCTCTGCCGAACTGCGGCAGGCTCTCAACGCCTTCGTGGCGGGATTGGACGGGCTGGACCGCAAGCTGTTCGTGGGCCGCTACTGGCACAGCTACACCCCCACCCAGCTGGCCCGCGCCTACGGCATGAAGGAGAACGCGCTGAACCAGCGGCTCTACCGCATCCGCGAGCGTCTCCGCAAGTATCTGACCGAAAGGGGGTATCACGTATGAGTCGCTACGATGAAGCCCTGCGCCTGTTCGAGGAACTGGACGGCCTGGAGGATACCTTTATTGAGGAAGGAATGCTCCCCGATGAGGAAGCGCGGCCCATCCGCCGCCGTCGGAGTGGGGAGAGCTGGCTTGCCCGCTTGGCAGGCAGCGGTTGGGGCGTGGCCGCCATCTGCGCTGCGGTGTCCGTCAGCGTGGTGGTGTTGTTGATGCGTTTCGGTGGGGTACGCACCAAAAATGAGGGGGACGCGGCCATGCCCATGGCACCCGGCCAAGAAAACAACGGTGGAAACATCTTTGATGAAAAGGTGGACGATGCCGAATCCGTGACCGAGGAGCCCGTCACCCTGCCCGATGAATCGGCTTGGGTGCCCGTCGGCCAGATATCCTTGGACGAGTTCGGTCTGTACTATCAGAGCTACGGCAACGGCACCTGCATCCTGACGGGTTACCGCCACCGCGAGGAGGCCCCCTTGACGAAGCTGAACATCCCCGCCTACTCCCCCGACGGGGACGTGGTAGTGGCCATTGACAGCTACGCCTTCCGCAATCAGATGTCCTTGCGGGAGGTGACCTTGCCTGCGGGATTGCGGGAGCTGGACCACAAGACATTCCCCATGGATGTTCCCATCTACAACCTTCACGGGAATGTCCTCTATTTGGGGAGCCGCACCAACCCCTACATGGTGGCGGTCGCCACCGCCGATAACCGTCCCGGGGCTACCTCCCTCCACCCGCAGACCCGCATCATCGCCTGCCACGCCCTGACCTACGACGCGGGCTCCTACTTCGCCTCGGCCTGGGCGGATCGGGTAGGGAACTATGAGGACGATGACCTGTTCACCATCCCCTCGGGGGTGACCCATATCGGCAAGTACGCCCTTTTGGACGTGGGACGGGACATCACTTACTACGGATACCTGGTGGGCTGGGATACCCTGACCGCCGAGACGGGATGTGGGCTGGTCCGCACCATAGACGGGGAATCGGTGACCGTCCGATGCCTGGATGGGAACCTGGAGACCCAAACCCGTGAGGTCAAGGAGATCAAATCGGGAAGTACGGCCTACCTGGACGGGGAGGTATTCTTCAGCGGTTACTTCTCCGACGTGGCGGGGATCTACGAGCCCTACTACGCCTGGCTTACGGATCCCGCCGGCGTGGAAGTCCCTCCAGACCAGTTCATCGTGAGCGGAGCCTACGGCGATCAGTCTCGGGTGCTGACGGCGGAGGAGCTGACCTCGGTGCGCTTCTCCTCGGCGGGGACTGCGGACCCCGACCTGCTGGCCTTCTTTGAGGCCTACAACACCGACCCCGCCGCCCTGTACGCGGGCAAATCGGTGGTCATGCTCTATCTCCGTGAGACCGCGCTGTACGGCCATGCGGTCAAAGAGGTGACCGTGACCGACGGCCGCATCCACGTCACCATCACCCGTAAGGAGGGGAACGTGGCTACCGCGCTGGGGAATCGGTTTATTCTGATCCCCGTGGAGGACCCCGACGGGGTCCTGGCGGGGGCCGCCGTCAGCTATGAGGTGGCGGAGTAATATGCATCAAAAAAGGGTATCTCAAACGCGGGTTTGAGATACCCTTTGATGTTGGGGTCAGCCGTGTTCCTCCCCGTAGAGGGAGATGATCTCATCCATCCACCAGGATGCGTCATGGTCGCCCCAGGTGCTCTGCATATAGGTGCCGTCTCCGATGGCGTAGCCTATGATATATCCCGATCGGGTAAGTATTGACGTAGAATTCGGTTGGTCATCCAAATGGGAGAATGCTGATTGCAGTCCCATGACCCTGCTGTTGTCGATATTCCGCGCATACAGGAGGGTGGCCCAGAGGTATTCGCCCGTCTCAGCACTGCGGACGATAGCCCCTCCATCCTCGAGCCCTTCCACGCGGAAGATCAGCAGGAGGGAAATTCTTTCGTAGGGGATGACGACCTCCAGCCGATTCGTGGCGGTATCGTATCGAAAACAAAACAGGTGTTTGTTCTTGTGGGACATCAGATTGAGGCGGTACGTGGTACCGTAGAGATCGGAGCGGTCGGTGACGGGGACACTGTCGGGGCTTGGATACCCGTAGGCGATATCGCCGTGCTGGTCGGTTTCGGAGGGGCCGAGAAGATTTCCGTTGAGATTGGTGTTATCCATGAAGAGCTCGTGCAGGCAGAAAACCGCATTTTCGTCCGAGGGTTGGGTTTCGGAATCGTTTTGTGTTTCGGTGTGGGTGGTTTGTTTGGCTTGGGTAGACTCCTCGGTGATTTCAAGGGGCTGTGCGTTCTGACAAGCGCAAATGTTCAAACCAAAAAGGAAAATAAGAATGAAAAGTATTGCTTTTTTCATACAATAAGTTCTCCACAAAATTATTCGGAAAGACATGTGGCGTATATACCTGGATCAATTATGTTATTCAGAGGAATACCACAGCTACCTGTGCGATTACATTGAGTACAACGAGACTCCGATTCGCTCCAATAATCTATATGTGCTTTAAATATGTCATTATTACACACAATACATAAACCTTTATGGTAAAAATTATCATAATCAGACCAACCGCCACATTGATGGGGCAAATAGATAGTATCGGGGCAAGAACTGCATTGGCGCTTGTGGAACGTATCGTCATATTTGGTCCAAGAGGAATATACATGATCATCGGCACCTGCCTCTAAAAACATACAATCCTCAAACCAAGTTCCAGAAACAAGATAATTTGTATTGCCATCAGAACCTCTATGGCATCTAAAAACGGCTGTGCCAGTAATATTTGCGGTATTGTAAGTTACTCCGTAAACTAACATTGCATGATTAAACTCTGCTCCCGCATCTTTGGATGTTGCGCCCAAAACAGGGTGGCCACTGGAAAGGCGTTGAATCATTCGTTCTATTACAGCAGAATTCGGGGTTGTCAAAATTGAAAATTTATAGTATAAGCCACGGTCATATAAATAATGATTTATACCTTTGCTTAAAAGATAAAAACCAATAGCAGATGGGACATCTTTTCCGTACACATAATAACACAACCATTCGTGAAAAGACTCTGAAGGACCATTTGATTGAATATGTGTAGCATCGGCAAAATTACTGTTGAGGTATTGATCATAATAAGCAAGAGCAATGGAAGCGGCTATAACTGTACAAGTACCATAATCATTTTCAGGTACATCTGTTAAACTGTTAAAATAACTATATCCAACATTATACTCTCGATCTTCTCCCAATATTATTGGATTGTCAGTAACCAAGGGATCAACAGTACGGTTCTCAAATTCCATATTCGATAGAGATAGAGAAGTGGTCAATATACTCCGTGCGTTGTTTTGGGTAGTGGCAACAGTATCAATGGTCTGTGTGGATAGAATTTGATTATCTACGAGATTTACGAAAGAATCATTTTCATAGGTTGCGTATATACCGGGACCGCCGTAATAGATGGTAGCGGGGCTTGCACATGAAATCGGCAACGTGAAGTTTGAGTCATAGTATGCTTCCATCAAACTACCTGTTTGATTATACAAAATGGCGAATCCATACGGAGACAATTCGTAATAAGTATATAAATCTCCGTTGAAGCCCGTCAATTGAGTGGAGTTCTCGATTTGATAAGAAATGTCGGGATTTGTTTTGTAAAAGTTGATGATTTGTTCGGCGACTGCGTTTGTGAGAATAAATTCGTCACTGGAAATTTCTGTAATGAGCGATGCTGCACCGGTGGAGACAGGCAGATATACAGCCATTACGGACACAAGAATGATCATGGCGATAAGTTTCTTTTTCATAGATATGTCCATCCTTTCTTAAAATGGTTGTCAAAGTGCTTGCCAATAAACTGCAGTTATGGTACATATAGTATATCATATCTGATTTCAATTGTCAATATGTCAAATATAACAATTATAAATTAAAATATTTAGTGAATTACGCTCATCGTCGGACGCAGAGCGCGGTTTTCTTACGCATTTTTTGCGGAGTCCCCTTGCAAACTTTCCCGAAATATGCTACAATATAAGCAGACGCAAATTCCTCCACGAAAGGATACCTTGATATATGCCAACCGTTGAAGCCAAAAACGCGGTGAACGCCGCTGCTACAGCCGCTGTTACAGCCGCCGATTTCCTTCCCCTGACCCGCGCCGATATGGATGCCCGCGGGTGGGACCGCCCCGATTTCGTCTACGTCACGGGTGATGCCTATGTGGATCACCCCTCCTTTGGCGTGTCCATCATCTCCCGCGTGCTGGAGGCCGAGGGCTTCAGGGTGGCCATCCTGTCCCAGCCCGACTACAGATCCCCCGATGCCTTCCGCGAGTACGGCCGTCCCCGCCTGGGATTTTTGGTGACCGCGGGGAACATCGACTCCATGGTGGCCCACTACACCGCCGCCAAGCGCAAGCGTACCTACGATTACTACTCGGCAGGCGGCAAGATGGGCAACCGTCCCGACCGTGCCACCATCGTCTACTGCAACCGCATCCGCGAGGCCTACGGCGACGTGCCCATCATCATCGGCGGTCTGGAGGCCTCCCTCCGCCGCTTCGCCCACTACGATTACTGGGACGATAAGGTCCGCCGTTCGGTCTTAGTGGACAGCCGTGCCGACATTCTGACCTACGGCATGGGAGAGAACATCCTCCGCCGTATCGCCAAGCTCCTCGATAAGGGAGTCCCCGTCCGCAAGATCCGAGACGTGCGGGGGACCGTCTACCTCTGCAAGGCCGAGGAGCGGGATTCTATCCACTACGAGGTGGCTGCCACCTTTGACTACAATGAGCTCAAGACCGATAAGCGCAAGTACGCCGAGGCATTTGGCGTGCAGTACCGCAACCAGGATGCCATCAATGGCAAGGCCATCTGCGAGATCTACGACAATAAGCTCCTGGTCCAGAATCCCCCCATGCCTCCCCTGGAGCGGGAGGAGCTGGACGCGGTCTACGCTCTGCCCTACACCCGCACCTACCACCCTGCCTACGAGAAGGACGGCGGTGTCCCCGGCATCGAGGAGGTCCGCTTCTCGGTGACCCATAACCGCGGTTGCTTCGGTGCCTGCAACTTCTGCGCCCTGGCCTTCCACCAGGGACGGACGGTCCGCTCGCGGAGCATCGAATCGGTGGTGGCCGAGGCCAAAAAGATCACC
>CAYRTP010000161.1:0-5889 GCA_964427175.1 uncultured Clostridium sp.
GTTTTGGGAGTTCTTAGAACCTTTTTTTAAAAAGGTTCTAAGCCGCCGGAGGCACACTACACGTTTACTCCTCCCCCTCCATATGCTCATCCAGCTTCCGCTCGATCCGCGAAAGCTCCTGAGCCACGGGGTCGGGAATGTGTACCTGGTCCAGATCGTCTACCTTGCGGCCGTGACGGCGGACCACACGGGCGGGAATGCCCACGGCGGTGGAGTTCTCGGGGACCTCCTCCAGTACCACCGCGTTGGCGGCGATCTTGGAGTTGTCATTGATCTTGAAGGGGCCCAGGACCTTGGCGCCCGCGCCCACCAGGACGTTGTTGCCCAGGGTGGGGTGACGCTTGCCCACGTCCTTGCCCGTACCACCCAGGGTCACGCCCTGGTAGAGGGTGCAGTTGTCCCCGATCTCGGTGGTCTCGCCAATGACCACACCCATACCGTGGTCGATGAACAGCCCCTTGCCGATGGTGGCACCGGGGTGGATCTCAATACCCGTCTTGTGCCGTGCCCACTGGCTGACGGCTCGGGCGGCGAAATAATGCTCCGACAGGTAGAGCTTGTGGGCTACACGGTAGGCCAGAATGGCGTGGACACCCGAGTAGAGCAGGAGGATCTCCAGGTCACTGCGGGCGGCAGGGTCTCTCTGACGGACGGCGGCGATGTCGGAGGCGATCTCCTCGCGGACAGCGGCTACGGTGCGCGCGACCTTGCGGGTGCCCTTGCGTACCAGGCAGGGAAGGTCGAAATGAATGATGGTGTCGTTTTGACGGTTCGCAGAACGGTTCATAGGAATATACCTCACAAGGGGATAGGTGGGGGAGCGTCGGGACCCGCCCGCTGACTCAGCGGCGGCCGCGCATTTAGCGGCGGCCGCAAACTTAGCGGCGGATCTTCTTGGAGACCATGCGGATGATGCGCTCCAGGGCGGGAGAGAAGATCAGGTTGACGGCCAGCTCAAAGACAAAGTTGAGACCGGCGCAACCGATGAAGATGAAATGGATGGCGGTGCCGCCGATGCCTGCGGCGCTCATAACGCCCTTGATGGTGTCCAGAATGACCAGACAACCCAGGCAGAATACGCCGGTGTTGACAACGGGAACAATGGCGGCGGCGGTGAATATGGCCAGCAGAATATTCTTGCGGCTCAAGAGCTTGTAGACGAGGCCTGCCAGGAAACCGGCCAGGGTGGACTTGATCAGGCAGATGCCCGCGGTGATGATGGGATTGTTGTCAAACAGGAATCCCGTAAAGAAATCCAGGTGCATAACGCCGCCCGTGATGTAGACCACAAGTCCGAACACAAAGCCCAGGAATGCGCCCGCGACGGGACCCAGGAGCATGGCACCCAGGGCCACGGGGATCAGCACCAGCGAGATGTTGGTGGCACCCGGGATGGGCAGACGAATGGCGACACCCGTGAACTGGAGCACCAGGATCACGGCGGTCAGAAGGGCAAGCTGGACCAGGTAGAGTACCTGTTGCTTCTGCTTGCGACGGCGGTCGTGGATGGAGGTACGGCCCATGGTGCCGTCCGCGTGGATGGTCGAGCGATTCTGCTCATTGGGGGGGTGCTGGTTCATATTTTTTTCTCCTTCGGGGACTTCCACCCCGTGCTGCCGTCCGCTTCGGGTACGGCGCGTAAAAATTTTTATGATCAGCCCGCAGGCGAATCAACAAAGTGAGGTTATAGGTAATAGTGAAAAGTGAAGAAGTATGGTGGAAACCCTTCGGGTTTCTCCGATTTGATTGATTTGGATGGACAAAACCCGCAGGGTTTTGCTCCTCCACTTTTCACTCTTCACTCTTACCTCTGACTTTTTTCTGCTCCCTCTCGGCTGTCGCCTTGTAGATGAAGTACAGCCCGAGCAAGGTCAGGTTGTCTTCGCAGGCGATCTCGTGGGTGCAGGCGGGAAGCACCAGCTCAGCCAGTCCCCCCGTGGCCACCACGGGAAGATTTGCGTGGGCGGGGAGCTTCAGCTCGGCGCGGACCCGCTCGATGAGCCCGTCGATCATGCAGGCGGTGCCCAAAATCAGACCCGAGCGGATAGCGGCGGGGGTATTCTTGCCCAAAGCCGTGTCGGGAGCCTTCAGCTCCAGGTAGGGGATCTGGGCGGCGGAGGCGCGGAGGCCCTCCAGGGCGGTGGTCACGCCGGGGGCGATGGAAACACCCACCAGCTCCCGCGCGGTATTGACCGCCCCGCAGACCGTGGCGGTGCCGAAGTCCAGAAAGATCACGGGGGCACCGTAGAGCTTGACCGCGGCGGCGGCGTTGGTGACGATGTCCGCCCCCAGGGCAGAGGGATCGTCCACCCGCAGGCTGATGCCCGTCCGTACTCCGCCCCCGATGTGGGTGACGGGAATGGGGGTGTCTCCGCCCAGCTTACGGACGGCGGCCTCTAAGGTGTGGGTCAGCTGAGGTACCACCGAGCCCATGACCGCGGCGGTCATGGAGGCGTGGTAGCCCCGCTCGGACAGGAGTCCGCGGATGATGACGGCGTATTCGTCGGCGGTCCTCCCCGTGTCGGCGGACAGCTTGGCGGTCAAAACAGGGGCGGGTCTTGCGTCGGCGGTGTTCAGGTCGAACAGA
The DNA here is from genome assembly GCA_964427175.1 of uncultured Clostridium sp. Lineage (GTDB taxonomy): Bacteria > Bacillota > Clostridia > Oscillospirales > CAG-272 > CAMEON01. The sequence goes on from CAYRTP010000161.1 coordinate 2,588, forward strand.
CCCAAAGAAATGCTGGAATTGCCGATATCCAAAGCCAGTAGCATGGGGGACCTCCTTAATAGAATATGCCGCGCGGCGTCAATCGTCCTCGTCGTAATCGCTCTCGCCGATGCGCTTGCGGTTGTTTGCGGGCTTCATGCGTAGCCGCCCGCGTGCCTTCTCCACGTCGTAGGCGGGGAGGGTCTTGAGCTTCTTGAAGGCATCGTAGCTCCCGTGCTCGGCGGCACGGACGTAGAGCTCGAGAGCCTTGTCCCGATCGTACATCCGACCGACCCCCTCCTCGGCGCACTTGGCCAGCAGGAACTCGGCGTTGCCCACGGCGTTCCCCACGTAGTCTCCCTTGTGGCGGGCGGCCTTGCGGATGTAGCGGATGGCCTCGTACTCGTCGGCCTCCACGATCTCAAACCGCTTGTCCATGAGCTCGTCGGCGTATGTTCCGTCCTCCCCGGGAACGGGAGGCAAAAGAAAGGCGGTGTCGGGGGTATCGGGACGGTGAAAGGGAATGCGTCGGATGCTGATGATGTCGGGCTCACCCACGCAACCCGTCAAACGCACCATGGCCAGGTAGAGCTGGGCCTCGATGCACCCGCACTCGGCGGCGGTGACCATGTAGCCGTAGCCCTCGGCGGGATCACAGGGAATGCCCCGTCCCGTCACCAGCATGGCCCCCGCGTTGTAGGCCGCGTCTCCCTCCTCCTCGTAGCGGAGGTAGGTGTAGATCTCAAAGGCCCGCGCGGGATCGGGACTTACGCCGTAGCCGTATTGGAGGCAGTAGGCGTAGTTGAAGATGGCGCGGGTGTGCCCCGCCTTCATGCCCCGCTCGTAAATGTCCAACGCCTGGGTGTAGCGGCCCTCGTTGAACAGGGTATGGCGCGGAGGATGTCGTTGTCCGAGACAACGGGGTTCATAGCAGGCTCCTTTCGGGAAAACTCACTTCCGATAATAAACGTAATGCACCACAATGGTCCGCACCGCGCCGCCGTGCTCCTTGTCGGGGGCGGTGATGACCACGCCGTCCCCCGACATGAGGATCCAGGCATCCATGTGGTCGATGTCGCACCGCAGAATGGTGTCGGCGGGGGTGGAAACGATGAGCTCATCGGTCTCTCGCTTGATGTTGAGAGAGCCGTTGCGGCCGATCACGTCTTCATTATCGTTCTCGGGATTCTTTTCGGTGATGTACTTGATGGGATACCCGCAGATCTTCTCGGCCATGTCGTGGCGGAAGCGGCTGCTGTCGGGATTCTTACTTTTGGTCCAGTGATCCTTGATCTTCTTGAAGAATGCCATGACAATACCTCCTTACTGCGGGATGATTTCGGCTGGGATTTCTCCCGTCAGAAACTCATACGCCGCCCGATACTCCTCGGCGGCCTTTTTGCACCGCGCCGAGGCGGGATCGTACTTGCGGATGCCGCGGAGCATGACGTTCTTGGGGGTCTCCTCGGGGTCGATGAGCTCCAGGGCGGTCACGTCGTAGCCGTTCGCCTCCAGCTTCTTGAGGCGAAGCGCGTCGGTGGCGGCGTCGCAGAGCTTCTGACGGAGCATAGAATGCTCGGCAATGAAGCCCAGGGCGGGGCTGTTCAATCGGCGGTTAAGATCGTGATGGCAGCAGGGGGTGGAGAGCACCACCTTGGCTCCCCAATCCAACGCCTTGTCCAGCACGATGTCGGTGGCAATGTCGCAGGCGTGGAGGGAGATGACCATGTGTACCTGCGCCCCCTCGGGGAACTCGTACAGGGTCACGTCCCCGCAGGCAAATTCCAGCCCCTCCATGTTCAGGTTGCGGGCGATGGTGTTGCATTCCTCCATGACCTCGGCCTTCATGTCCACGCCCACCATACGGACGGCGCGACCGCGGATGGCGGTGAAGTAGTGGTACACCGCGAAGGACAGGTAGCTCTTGCCGCAACATAGGTCGGCAATGTGCAACGTCCCCTCGGCGGGGAGTTGGGCTTCCACGTCGCGGATCAGCTCCAAAAAGCGGTTGATCTGACGGTATTTGGCTTGTTTCTTATCGTGGACCCGACCGCTTGCGTCGCTGACCCCCAGCTCCATGAGAAAGGGCTCGGCTCCCGTCAGGATGCGGTGCTTGACCTTATCGTTGCCCCCGACGGTGATCTTTTTGGGGGGCTTGCTCCCGCTCGCGGGAGAGCCGTCCAACGTCTTTCGGATGTTGGTGGCTCCGATGAGGGTCTCCTTGCCTCCCTTGGAGCGGCGGAGCTCGCAGTCCCCGGCGGTGGTCATGAGGTTGATCTGGTCGAACTCGGCCGCCAAAGCCGTCAGCCGCGCGGACACCTCGGCGGGGGCCAGGTTCTCGTGGGCGGCCTGAACAGGCTTTTTACGGTTGACCTCGGTATCCGCCGCGTCGGCGGTGCGGAGGGTCTCCAGCTGGAGGACTACCTCCCCCTTGACCCGCTTGAGGGTCAGGGTGGCGCGGGATACGGCCTTATCGCGGCACTTGGAAAAGACCGCCTTGCTGAGCACCTGTGCCGAGGCGCAATCGGTGATCAGGGCCACCAGGGTGGCGGCGGGGGTATTCTGTTCCATGACGGCGGTCTCCTTTCGGGAATTTTACTTGGATTTGGTGTCAGCGTCGGCAGATTCCTCGGCAGGCTTCTTTTTGCCAAAGGAGATCTTGCGCTCGGTGCCCGCCAGGAGCCGCTTGAGATTCTCGCGATGCATATAGACCACCAGGACAGCCATGATGATGGAGATCATGCAGGCCGTGCTGTTGCGGGGCGGATCGTAGGCGTGGGACCAGGCGTTGAGGATGACGGGGAACAGAGACATACCCATGACCGAGGCCAGGGATACGTAGCGGGTGCCCACCACGATAATGACGAAGACGATGAAGCAGCACAGGCAGGTGATGGGGGAGATCATGAGGATGACCATACCCGAGGTGGCCACACCCTTGCCGCCCTTGAACTTAAAGAAAATGGGGAACATATGGCCCAGTATGACGAACAAGCCCGCGATGGCGGCACCGAACTGGTCCACCATACGGTAGGTCACGCCGTTAGGCTCCACCACCTGGGCGTTGATGCCCACGATGAGGTAGCCCAGGCCCACGGCGATGACGGCCTTGAGCATATCGCCCAGCATGGTGAGCACAGCGGCCTTGGTGCCGTAGGTGCGGAGCATATTGGTAGCCCCTGCGTTGCCGCTTCCGTGGGTGCGGATGTCATCGTTGTACTTCTTGTTGGAAATGATGAGGCCGAAGTTCACGCTGCCCAGCAGGTAGGGAACCACGATGCAGAGCAGAATCCCGCCGATGGTGATGAGGGAGGCGGTGGGGG
>CAYRTP010000162.1:0-5785 GCA_964427175.1 uncultured Clostridium sp.
TACTCTAAGGGGATTATATCAAAATGACGGAGGGGGCTGTGGTGGGTTGATACCAAAGATGGGGAATTTGACTTAACTTAATGACATTGCATTAATTTCCGTGTACGTTATCCGGAAGGTCTGGTGCCAACCGTGAATAGCTGTGTGCTTCCCGGAGCTGATCTGTTTGAAGCGGAAAGCTATCGAGATCCTTCTGATTGCGGACATCCGTAAGGCTACTGGATTCGCTGATTAGAGGTTTCCCGACTCCAGAGTACCAATCAAAAAAACGCAACAACAAATAACGTTTTAATTCCCACAGCCTGCAGTTCAGATCTCTCATCTGAACCGCAAGCTTTTTCTTTTTTTTCGCATTTATTACGGGAATCCCGTGTTTCCCGCATAATATACGGGACAAAACTTAAATCTGCCCAGGTTTAGTGTTTAGTGTGCCTTGCCCTTGGTCCATCCCTACCGATACCGAATAAACTCCACCACACTATCCTTGGGAATCTTCCACCGGTTCCCAATTATAAACCCTTCAATCTCCTTATCGTGCAGTAACCGCAACATGGTATTCTTACCGACCTTGAGCAGCGCGCACGCTTCACGCAACGTCATAATTTCAGGTATCTGTTCGTACATAAAATAACTTCCTTTCAAATCAAAATTCGGTTTGCGTTGGCTCAGAATAGACCATAACGGTTTATTTTGGACCCGCAAACTTTTTTATTTTGTTGATATATTATTCTCACGGTATCAAACCAAAATAACATACCGGAGGTAATGAAAATGAGCGAACAAAATTTCTGCCGTGAATGTGAGCGGCCGATCAATCCCGAAAACTGTCACACGTTTTTTTAAAATTGCCCAATTGACAGACTGTGCCATTTATGATATAATAAAGATAGATTATCTGTTGGATACCTCTGCGGAATGAAGAATAAGAAAACAAAGGAGATGTATATGGCAAAATTGCATTTTCTCAAATCGGTAACTGACACCATTAACACGTCCTTTATTTTGGAAAGCGGGGACACCCTGTTGGTGGTGGATGGCGGAGGTCGATCTGAGACCCCTTACGTGTATGAGTATCTGAAAACGCTGGGCGGCCACGTCACAGCCTGGTTCATCACCCACGTACACGGAGATCACATTGGCTGTCTCCGTACTCTGGTAGCGGAGCATCCCGATATCATCATCGACAGGGTCTACCATCACTTCCCCTCGGATGAGTTTTTTGCCCGCACCGTTCCTTTCCCCGATTTCGCCAATCACATGACCCATTTCCGCGAGGCAATAGCCGCTCACAGTGAGCTGACGGTTGCGCAGACCGGGGATATCTACACCTATGATGAAGGCTCGGTGGCGGTTCGGGTCCTCCGCACCCCCGATGAATCCATTGAAAACGATGCCATCAACAACTCCTCGGTGGTCTACCGATTCGAGGCTGACAGAAAAAGTGTTCTGTTCATGGGCGACCTGGGTGTGGAGGGTGGACAGCATCTTCTGGACACCGTGGACCATGACCTCATCAGGTGTGACTACGTCCAGATGGCCCATCACGGCCAAAACGGCGTGACTCGGGAGGTCTATGAGGTCATCCGCCCCACCTACTGCCTGTGGCCCACCCCTACGTGGCTGTGGAACAATTGGGGTGACGGCGGGTACGACACGGGAGAGTTCAACACCGTGGTCACCCGCGGCTGGATCAGCGCCATGCATTGCGTCAAGCGGCACTATCTCATGCAGGAAGGCGACCATGTGATCGACCTTGGGAGCGAATAATACGCCTCCATGAAAACCAATGATAACCGAACAAACAAAAAAAGGAGATAAAAACATGAAAATCAAAGCGAAAAAACTCGCGTGCCTGCTGCTGGCAGGACTGATGCTGGTGCATACCCTGGCCGCCTGCTCCGACAAAAATCCCGGCGAGAACGACACAACGATTGAGCAGACTTCCCCCGAAACCGAGACCCCTGCCCCCACCGTAGACCCCGTCGATCCCGCTACCTTCGGGGAGCCCGATATCGTTTATGACTGTGACGACGGCTCGGTTCTCTCTACCTACAACGAAAAGACCGCCGAGGACTACAAGGGTGTCTGCGCCTTCTATGAGAATGAGGGCTACACGGTCTATTCCACCACCGATATGGACGGCAATCCGGCCACCACATACGTCAAGGGTGATGCTATGGCTCATATCTACTGGCATCCCCACAATAAGGAGCTGAACGTGGTGTTGTCCGACACCGCCGCCGCTACCCTGCCGCCCGCAACTCCCGCCGTCACTGACGGCGAGATCGAGTGTACCATCACCCAGATCCAGGACACACAAAACTTCATCGGTATGGGTTACGTCATCCAGCTCAAGGACGGCTCCTTCATCGTCTATGACGGCTCCTACGCCAACCAGGCCACCAAGATCTTGGGTACGATCCGCAAGATGCACACGGGCGAGGGCACACCCATCATCCGCGCCTGGGTGCTGACCCACTCCCACAATGACCACTACCCCGCCTTTGAGATGATCGCCAACAAAAACAGCTACCGCAAGCAGATCACGGTAGAGCACGTCATTGTCTCCCCGCTCAACGATGCGAATTTCTCCCTTAATGCTGAAGAAGAATTTTACCTCAGCACCAAGCTGTACGACGATGCCGCTCTGTTCGGTGCCAAGGTGGTCTTTGCCCACACGGGTATGAACTTCACCTTCTGCAACCTGAACATGGAGATCCTCCACACCCCCGAAAGCACCTATAAATATTCCAATGATAAGGGCAATTTCAACAGCACCTCCATCGTATCCCGCCTGTATGACGAGGACTACTCCGCTCTCTTTACGGGTGACGTAAGCAACTGGGGCGTGGACTTCATGATGAACGCTTACGGCAACGGCGACTACCTTAGGAGCGACGTCTGCCAGATGTCCCACCACGGTGTGGAAGCCATCTACATCATGTCCTTCTATGATAAGGTAGCCCCGCAGATCATGTTCTACCCCGCCTCGATCAGCCTGTTCACCAGCACTGACCCCAGCTACTCTCCCGAAGTCCACAACACCCTCTTTACCCGCGACTATGTCAAGGAGATCCTGGTCCACGGCTATGATCAGTTTACCCGCTCCTGGGGAACCAAGCTTGATGCAGACGCCACCTTGTCCGTCCCCGGATTTGTCGTGCCTGAGCCCATCATCGGCGAGGAGGCCTCGGTTCAGAACGGAACGGGCAACAAAGAGGCTCTGAGAGTCACCAATTGGCTGGGCTACCGTGTCCGTGTAAACGGCGAGATCACAGGCTTCTCCTACGATATCCCCACTTGGACAACCACAAACTCGTCCTGCACCCTGGCGCTGTACAAGTGGAATACCGACACCGCCACCACCTTGGCCGCAGAGCCTATAGCATCCAAGCGCTTCGAGGATCTGATTGACAACTCGACCAACCGCATAAACTTCGACACCCCCCAGCCTGCCGGAGAGTACCTCTTCGTCATGGAAGATGTAGCCGGAACTGCGGGCATTTACTACAACCGAAACAGCGTAGGCGGTGCAGGCACTCTGTATACCCCCGACGGAGAAAGTACCAATCAGCCCGCCTTGAAGATCGCCTTTTCGGAACTCCCCTCCATCCCCTTCGGAAACGGCGAGGGACAGCTCACCGTGGAGCAGACCACCTACGCCGAGGGCGAGACCATTCCGGTTACTGCCTACGGTAGAGGAAAAGACTGGGTGGGCATCGCCAAGAAGGGTGAAACCACACCCATTCGTTGGTGGTATCTCACCCCCAATTCGGAGGGCGTTCACGCTCCCATCGGAGAACCCTTTGATCTGACGAAACTGCCTGCCAATATAAACGGCGACGGCAATCTTCCCGCCGGTGAATACACCGTATATCTCGTTGCCAACAACGGCACCATTGCAAGCGATAACGTCATCACCTCCGCCGACCTCACCATCACGCCCGCGGAAGACAGAACTCCCGCTGATACGTCCCTCACCCCCTCTATCCACATCGGCTTCGATGGAGGTATCACCGAGGCTGAGAACCGTGTCACGGTGACCGCCAAAGGAAATATCACCTACGCCGACGGCAAGAACGGCCAGGCGGCCGTCCTGGGCCCGGCCTACGCAACCATCCCCGGATTTGATCCCGACACCGACAGCTTTACCGTAGCGGTCTGGGCAAAGGTCTCCGCGATCACGGGGGATCCCGCCCTCTTTGCCACGAAAGACTGGGGCAGCGGCTCTAACGTGGGCTTTGCTCTGGGTATCAACGGCACCAGCAACCTGCACGCCAACATCGGTGACGGTCAGGGCAACAGAGTGGACTTGAAGCCCAACCTGCCCACCGATTTCCTGAATTCTTGGATCCATTACACCTTTGTAGTTGACCGCACCGCCCGTCAGTTGAAGGTCAGTATCAACTTCGGGGAGTTCCAGACTGTAGCCATCCCCGCCGAGCTGGTCAATTCCTCGTACAAGGGTCTCGGAGCGCTGGTCATTGGCCAAGACGGCACCGGTAACTACGGCAACGGCTCTATGACCTGCCTTGTAGACGAATTCATGGTCTTTGACCGTGCGCTGACAGAGACCGAATTGACCGAGCTGGAGGCTCGATATGGCCAGTAAGCTATGGTTCTGTTGCAAAGAACGTATATATGGTGATCAAAAGCCGGTATATAAGCAAATAGGTAAAAAGATTCTTTGTTCTCATGAGCAACTATATAAGGAGAAATCCATGAAAAAAGCCAAAATCAAACGACTCCTCACCCTGTTTTTGGCCGTCGCCACTCTCATGAGCCTCGGCTCGGTCATGATCTTCTCCACCGCTGCCGCCACCGAAATTTCGGTGCAAAACGGAACGGGCACCAATACCGCCGTACAGGCTTCCGAATACCTGGCCTACCGAGCCAAGGTAAACGGAGAATTTACAGGTTTCTCCTACAGTATGCCTACCTGGGGTACTGCGGATTCCGACTGCACGCTGGCCTTGTACAAGTGGGATGGAAACCTGACCTCCTCCCTCGCAGCAGAGCCTATTGCCTCCAAGCGGTTTGAAAACCTGGTGGACAACGCCACCAACCGCCTGGATTTCGATCCCCAGCCCGCAGGCGAGTACCTGTTCGCCATCATCGAAGTCTCGGGAGCGGTCGGCGTTTGGGCCAATCAAGACTGTACCGATACCAAAGGCTTCACCTACGTCGGCAAAGCTGAGCAAAACATCGAACCTAATTTGAAGATCACTTTCACCACCACTTCCACCGAGCCCTTTGGCCAATGTGAATCTATGTACGACGGAAATCATACATCTCCCGATGAATACGTCATCCCCGAAGATAGCCCTATCTATACCCACGAGGTCATGCCCGACACCTGGGTGTTCACCGACGGTCTGGGCCGTACTTCCCTGACCAATACCGAGGTAGGCGACCCCCGTGAGGGCAAAGAGATTGCCATGTTCTACTGGACCTGGCATCTTGGACGTCCCACGGCATTGAACATCAACAACCTCACCGAGCAGTACCCCGAAGCCATCCGTGACTATGACCACTCCATTTGGCAGGTACCGGGAGGATTCCAGGGCTCCTGGAACGAGTCTATCTACGGCTTCTACGAGAGCGACGATGCCTGGGTAGTCCGCCGCCAGGGCGAGCTTCTGGCCAACGCGGGGGTGGATGCCATTTTCACCGACAACACCAACGGCGCCTTCACCTTCCCCGAAGGCTACAATACGGTATTCCAAACCTGGTCGGATGCCATGGACGACGGTGTCAAAACCCCCAAGGTCTCCTTCATGGTCTC
>CAYRTP010000163.1:0-5754 GCA_964427175.1 uncultured Clostridium sp.
CACCATGGGGCCCCTACCCCATTGGTATATGGGGGCTGTATTCAAGATTTTTATTATAAAATAGTATAAGTAGCAGGGGTTTCACACCTGCAAATAGTTCTTTGGAATCTCAAAAAAACTTTAAAATTTTTCCATAATTGAACGCCACAAGAAAGGAGCCCGCTATGTTCGAGTATCTGACTCCCTTTTTCAGATTCCGTTTACTCCTGTCCTACCTCCTGCCCCTCGCCGCGACGCTCGCGCATTATGTATTTCTCGGGCTGGCACTTTCCCGTCTGAGCCGAGCTTTGATGCTTCCCCACCCGTGCCTTTCCTGGATCCCCTTCGGACAGCTGTACCGCCTGGGACAGGTTGCCGATCGGTACACCGACAACCGCATGACCTCCGAGGCCGACCGAGCCGCCCCCTTCTACACGCCCTCCGATCTGCGGCGCAGGCTGTTGGGATACGGAATCGGGAGCTCGGTCACGGGCGGGCTTGCGTCGGTTGGATTATGGCTCAGCATCGGCTATGTCCTGATGTTTCTGCTCTCCATTCCCATCGTAGCCATGGGCGGAGAGGAGCTTCCTTGGTCCGATTTCATGACCTCGCCCGAGCTGGTCATGATCGGCGGGCTGGTCGCCTTCGTGGCCGGTATTCTTTACCTCGTCCTGTCGATCTGCTTCCTCATGGCCTACTGTCCCGCGCTTTGCCGTATTTTCACCGCGCTGGGGATTTCCTCGCCCTCCCTGCTGACGGCGGTCTCGGTATTCATTCCCGCCCTGGGCGCTATCCTAATTTTTATCTATACCCGTCGAACCGAGGGGCTATCCGACAAATTCGCCCCGCCTACATTTTGAAAATCCGCCGTTTTCGGCATAGAAAAGAGACAACAACATGAAAATCTTAACCATTGGCGACGTTGTCGGCCGCCGCAGTATCGACTACCTGGCCCAGAAACTCCGCAGAGCCGCCGCCTCCATGGGAGCGGACTTTATCGTCTGCAACGGCGAGAACGCCTCCGAGATCCACGGTTTATGCGCGCGGGATGCCGAGGCCATTCTGGATTGCGGGGTAGACCTCATCACCCTGGGCAACCACGCCTTCGGCAGTCGGGACATCTACACCTTCCTGGATGACCGCTCCGCCGAGATCATCCGCCCCGCCAACTACCCCGCCGCCTGTCCCGGGACGGGCTACGCCATTCGTGAGGTCAGCGGGCTCCGTCTGCTCTGCATGAACCTGTCGGGCACCGCCTTCCTGGATCCCCTGGATAACCCCTTCACGATGGCGGACCGCATCCTGGAGCGGGAGCGGGGGGCTTATGACATCGCTCTGCTGGACTTCCATGCCGAGGCCACCTCCGAGAAGCTGGCTATGGGGTACCATCTGGACGGACGGGTGCAGATCGTCTTCGGCACCCACCCCCACGTCCCCACCGCCGACGCGCGGGTGCTCCCGAAAGGGACGGGCTACATCACCGACCTGGGCATGACGGGTCCCCAAAACGGCATTTTGGGCACCGATGCCGAGGCGGTGCTCCACAAGATGCGGACCCATCTGCCCAGCCGTTTCACGGTAGCCGACGGCCCCATCACCGCCCAGGGCGCGCTGTTTACCCTGGAGGACAAAAAGCCCTACCGCTGTATCAAGGCAGAGCGGGTGGAGTTTTGAGGCCTTCCGTAGAAATCCGCAATAATCTTTCAAGAAAATGTAAAATCCCGTTCACATTTCTGTGTTACAATACAAGGTAATCATTCAACCGACACTCTAATGAAAGGATGCTTTCGTTCCCGAAAGCGGTATACTGCCATGTCTGAAAAAATTGTCATTGCTTCTGACAGCACCTGTGACCTCTCTCCTGAGCTGATCGAGAAATACGGCGTGCAGATCCTGCCCCTGGGCGTGGCTCTGGGCGAGCGTCAGTACACCGACGGCGTGGATATCGACCCTGATTTCATTTACGACCATTACGAGAAGACCAAGGAGCTCCCCAAGACCTCGGCCATCAACATCGCCGAGTGCGAGGATTTCTTCAAGAAGCACACGGCTGACGGTGCTTCGGTCATTCTCTTTACCATCAGCTCGGATATGTCCTCTACCCACAACAACGCTCTGCTGGCCGCCGACGCTTGCGAGCGTGTCTACGTGGTGGACACACACAACCTCTCCACCGGCGGCGGTCTGCTGGTCATCAAGGCCTGCGAGCTGGCTGCGGAGGGGGTTGCTCCCGCCGAGATCGCGGCGACCTGCCGTGAGCTGGCTCCCTGCGTGGATGCCTCCTTCATCATCGACAGCCTGGAATTTCTGTACAAGGGCGGCCGTTGCTCGGCCCTGGCAGCGTTCGGTGCCAATATGCTCTCTCTCAAGCCTTGCATCGTGGTCAAGGACGGTAAGATGGGCGTAGGCAAGAAGTACCGCGGCAAGTTTGGTGCCGTGCTTCCCAAGTACGTAAACGACCGTCTGGGGGATGCCTCCGACGTCATCAAGGGACATATCTTCATCACCCACGCGGGCTGTGAGCAGTCTGTGGTGGACGCTTGCGTCAGCGAGGTCCGCGCCATCGCTCCCGAGGCGGATATCCACGTGACCCGCGCAGGCTGTACCATCTCCTCCCACTGCGGACGCAACACCCTGGGCGTGCTGTTCATCCGCACCCACGAGCTGGGCGAGTGATCGATTTGTCTATGCAAAAAACAGCTACAGTCCCCTCCGCCCGTCGGTGGGGACTCTCTGCGTCCACCCTCAAGATCATCGCCTGCATCACCATGGTCATCGACCACCTGGGGGCCTACGTTTTCACCGATGTGGAGATGTTGCGGATCATCGGGCGGATCTCCTTCCCCATCTTCGCCTACTTCATTGCCGAAGGCTGTCGATACACCCGCCGCAAGCTCAAGCGATTTCTTCTGGTCTTTGGGCTGGGGGTGATCTGCGAGGCGGTTTACTTCCTCTACGCGGGGACGCTGGAGGGCGGGATCCTGCTGACTTTCTCCCTCTCCATCCTGCTTATCTACCAGGTACAGGCCCTCAAGCGGGCTTTGGCACAGAAACGGATGGGGACCGCCCTTCTGTGGGGGCTGATCCTGGCCGCCTCGGTGGTGGGAGTCTACGGGTTGAACGAATATATTCTGTACGTCAACTACGGCTTCTGGGGGGTACTGATCCCCGTGTTCACCGCCCTGCCCGATTACAAGGAGGGCGAGGCTCCCGCCTGCTTCAAGCCCCTGTCGGTGCTACCCGTAAAATGGGGATTTTGCGCTCTGGGGATGCTGTTGCTCTGCGTCACCCGGGGGCTGACCACCAATATTCAGTCCTACTGCCTGCTGGCATTGATTCCCTTGGCGTTTTACAACGGGGCTCCCGGGGTGAAGGGGATGAAGTATGGTTTTTACCTGTTTTATCCGTTGCATCTGATCGTGATTTTCTTGTTGGGGATGATGTTGAAGATGAATTGACCGTCCGTAAACGGGCGGCCATGATTTCTCGCTTTGCTCCGTGAATAGACAAGCCACCGCAGTGCCTTTGGCACTGCGGTGGCTTGTCATATTTAGTTGAGAATATTGCCCGCACCGACGTACATTTTTTCGACGGTGCGTTTGAGGAGGGGGTGAGCTTTCAGCTCGGGGTCGTCCTCCAGCATCTCGCGGGCGTAGGCAAAGGCGTGGTTCATGAGCTCGGAATCCGACCAGTTATCCGCCAGGCGGAAGCCGCCGCTCTGACGGATCTCGGCACTTCCCGCCGAGGCCAGGAAGTCACCGGGGCCACGCTGGGCCAGGTCCTTCTCTGCGATCTCATAGCCGTCGTAGGTGGTCCGCATGACCTCCAGGCGGGCCTTGGCGGTCTCTCCTCCGCCGTCTCGGATGAGGATACAGTAGGATTTACGGGTACCGCGTCCCACGCGGCCTCGGAGCTGATGGAGCTGGGACAGACCGAACCGCTCGGCGTTCTCAACCAGCATGAGACAGGCGTTGGGGACGTTGACACCCACCTCAATAACGGTGGTAGATACCAGCACCTGCACCCGTCCCGATGCGAAGTCCCCCATGACCTTGTCCTTATCCGCAGGCTTCATCTTGCCGTGGACGAAGGCCACGGTCAGGTCGGGGAGCCGTTCCTGCAGGTCGGCGGCGTACCGGACGGCGGCCTTCAGGGGGCGATCCTTGGCCACCTCGGCTATGGTAGTCTGCCCGCCGAAATCCGCGCTCAAGGGAATGAGGGAGGCATCGGCGGCATCCTCGTCGGGAGCTTCCTCCACCGCGGGGCAGACCACGTAGACCTGGCCGCCCTCGGCCACGTTCTTGCGGATGAAAGCATCCAGGCGGGCGCGGTAGCTCTCGTCCACCACGAAGGTGTCCACACGCTGTCGCCCGGGGGGCATCTCGTCGATGCGGGAGACCTCCAGGTCGCCGTACAGCACCAGGGCCAGGGTGCGGGGGATGGGGGTGGCACTCATGACCAGCAGGTGGGCGTTGGCGTTCTTCTCCGAGAGAGTAGCCCGCTGACGGACACCAAAGCGGTGCTGTTCGTCGGTGACCACCAATCCGGGAGCGGCAAACTCCACCCCCTCGGACAGGAGGGCTTGGGTGCCGATGACCACGTCCAGCCGCTCGGCGGGGTTGGCGGAGGCCAGGGCGGCGTAGATCTTCCGCTTGGCGGCGGCGGGGGTATGCCCTGTCAGCAGAGCTCCTCGGATACCCAGCTTTTCAAAGAGGGGGAGCAGGTCGGCGGCGTGCTGGGTGGCCAAGATCCCCGTAGGGGCCATGAGGGCGGCCTGACGGCCTGCCTTGACCGCGACGTACATGGCGGCGGCGGCGCAGACCGTCTTACCGCATCCCACGTCACCCACGATCATGCGGTTCATGGCGGTATCCGAGGCCATATCCCGTCGGAGATCGGCCAGGGCGCGGGCCTGGGCCCCCGTCAGGGAGTAGGGCAAGGCCGACAGGAACTCCCCCATCACGGCCTCGCTGACGGCGCAGGCGGGGGCTCCCGTGATCTTGGCGGTGCGTCCCGCGGTACCCAGTCCCAGGGCGAAGCGGAAGAACTCATCAAAGGCCAACCGCCGCTTGGCGGTGTGGAGGGTGGAAAAATCCTCGGGGGTATGGATCTCACGGAGGGCGTAGCCCAGGGTACAGAGCCCCTCGGACTCACGGATGGACTCGGGAAGGGGGTCCTCCACCTGCACCGTGGCGGGGAGACACTGGGAGATATGCCCCGAGATCATCTTGTTGCTGATGCCCTCGGTGAGGGGGTAGACAGGGTAGAGAGGGGGCAGGGCGATGCCCTCCACGTAGGGCTCGAAGGCGGGGGCGGTCATGGTATAGCGGTCCTTCCCCGCCATGTCCACCTTGCCGTAGAAGCGGAAGGTAGAGCCCACGGTGAAGGTACTCCGCAGGTATTCCTGGTTGAAGAAGGTGATCTCGCAGGTACCGCTCTCGTCGAAGGCACGGAATTTACAGAGGGTCATACGGCCCTTGACACGGGAGACCCGAGGCTCGGTGGAAACCGTGAGCAGGGTAGGCATCCGCGCCCCCGATTTGTAGGGCTCCTCGGAGGCCTCGGCCAGCATACGGATATCTCCCCTGTGCTCGTAGGCGCGGGGGAAATGGTAGAGCAAATCCTCAACGGTATAAATGCCCATGCGCTCGTAGGCAGTCTTGCGGGCGGAGCCTACGCCATTCAGGGCGGATATGGGGGTATGGAGATACGGCATAGGAACTCCTGTTATAATATATTTGCCATCCGTAGTACACCAGCCAGATGTACACGGCA
>CAYRTP010000164.1:0-5694 GCA_964427175.1 uncultured Clostridium sp.
GGACCATGGCGCAAAACCTCACCGAGTGGGCGACGGGGAGCCTGTTCGAGTCGGCGCTGGCGGACTTCAATGGGGAAGGGTCGGGAGCGGCCTACCGCTTTGACCGCCGTTTGGTGATCTGCGACATGGTGGGGGAGTTTTCCACCTGCGAGGACGGCGTGCTCTCCGAGCTGACCGTGAACCGCACGCTGCGGCTGACCAGCCGTCGGGGATCGGTGCCCGAGCGGCATCTGACAGCCACCGACCGCTGGAGCCTGCCCGCCTTGACTCTGCGGCCCCGTCGGCGTAGGACAATGTCGATATAAAATTCACCAAAAATTGAAAAAACTATTGAAATCATGCACAAAATGTGATACAATATAATGGTAAGAAACTATGAAAACGTGATGTTGTCCGAATCCCTGTTCGGACGACGGTTTTCGACGGAAGGAAGGTGGAATTCTTGTCTAAGGAAGCCATTTCGAGAGTGCTGGGAGCCGAGGCGGAGGCCAACGCCATCCGCGAGCGGGCGCAAGCCGAGGCACGCGAACGGGTCAGTGCCTGCGAGGCCGCCTGCGCCCAAGAGAACGCCGAGGCCCTTGCCCGCGCGTCCGAGGAAATGAAGGCTCGGCGGGAGATGGTCCGCGGCCGCTCCGAGGAGCTCATTACCCAGAGCCGCGAGGAGGCCAACGCGGATATCGAGGCCATTCAAGCCGCCGCGGAAGAAAAGATGCGGGAGGCTGTCAAGCACATAGAGTGGGAGCTCTGTGACGTGTAAGAAAGGAAAATACGAAATATGTCAGTAACCGTCATGAAAAAACTGACCGTGCTGGCCTCACTGCGGGATGCGGACAAGCTGGTCCGCCGACTCATGCGACAGCGGTGTGTGGATATCGACGCGGTACCCTTGGGGGATCTGCCCGACGGCGGGACCCTTCTGCGGTACGATTGCGATGCCGCCCGTGCCGATGCCGAACG
This sequence comes from uncultured Clostridium sp., assembly GCA_964427175.1. Classification (GTDB taxonomy): domain Bacteria; phylum Bacillota; class Clostridia; order Oscillospirales; family CAG-272; genus CAMEON01. The sequence goes on from CAYRTP010000164.1 coordinate 958, forward strand.
GCGGGTGGCGGATACCACCGCCGCCCTGGCTCTGCTGGATGGGTACGCGGTGGGCGAAAAGCCCCGAACCCGTCCCATTGAGGCTGCCGCCGAGGAGTTCCGTGCTTCGGGCCGCTTTGAGGAGGCCCGAAGCGTGGTGGCCGAGGCTCTGCAAGCGCGGGACAGTCGGATCGCCTATCAGAACGAGTGCAACCGCCTGGAGGCCTTGTGTCGATCCCTGGCACCCTGGTTGGAATATTCCTCCTGTTCGGAAGGGGAGTCCACCCAGCTCTGCGAGGTGTGGCTGGGTACCTTCCCGCCGACCACCCTGATCTCTGAGGCCGACGATGCCCTCACGGATCTTCACGCGGGTGTGGAGGAGGTCAATCGGGACACCGATGCCCTCTACGCCGCGATCCTGCTCCTTCGGGAGGAGAGCGAGGCCGTTGCCCGCGCCCTGGCGGGGAAGGGCTTCGTGCGGACCTCCTTTAAGGGCCTGGAGGGGGAGGGAACCCCCATGGATCATTTCAAGCTCTGCCAGCGGAGGCTGGGGGAGCTGGAGAATCAGCTCCAATCCCTGAACGACGAGCTGTATCGCCTGGCCGAACAGATCTCCGAGGTGAAGGTGCTCTACGACCTGGAAATGACCACCCTGACGGCCACCCGTCAGAAGCAGAAGCTGGCCTCCACCGAGCAGTGCGCGGTGCTGGAGGCCTGGGTCCCCGCCGCGCGGGAGGCCAAGGTGGCCGCCGCCCTGGACCGTTTGCCCTGCGCCTACGGTATGGAGGATCCCTCGCCCGAGGACGATCCCCCCGTTCTGCTCAAGAACAACGGCTTCGCCTCCAACTTCGAGTGGGTGGTGGGGATGTACTCCTACCCCAAATACGGGACCTATGACCCCACCTTCATCATGAGTATCTACTACTTCGTGATCTTCGGCCTTATGTTTGCCGACGTGGGTTACGGTCTCCTGCTCACCCTGGGCGGATTTTTGGCTCCCAGGCTGATGAAAAAATGCTCCCCCGGTATGAAGCGGGCCATGACCATGTTCGGGTACTGCGGTATCTCCTGTACCATACTGGGCGCGGTCTTTGGCGGCTGGTTCGGTGACCTGCCCTACGCCATCATGACCTCCTTTATGGGCTTTGAGAGTGCCGAGGCCGCGCAGGCCGCCGTGCCCTTCTTCAACGGTATCACCATTACCCTGGGCGGGGAGCCAATCTCCCTCAACCCCCTGGTCAACCCCATCCCCTTCCTCATCATCTCCCTGGCTATGGGTCTCATCCATATCGTGGGCGGTATGGCGGTGAAGTTCTATATCCTCTGCCGCGAGGGGAAGGTGTTCTCGGCCATCTTTGACGTGGGCTCCTACTGGATCCTCTTTGCGGGTATCGGTGTGGTGTTCCTGAACAAGACCGTGGGTCTTGGTCTCATCATCGCGGGTGTGGCCCTCATCGTCCTCACCTTCGGCCGAGCCAAGAAGAATATCTTCGCCAAGCTGATCTTCGGTCTCAAGGGACTCTACGATCTCATCGGCTACGCCTCCGACCTGCTCTCCTACAGCCGTATCCTGGCCCTGGGACTGGCCGCGGGCGTTATGGCCCAGGTCTTCAACCTCTTGGGCACCCTGGGCGGCGTGAGTGTGCCGGGTATCATCCTGCTCATCGTGGTCCTGCCCATCGGCCATGGACTCAATATGGCCATCAACGTGCTGGGTGCCTTCGTGCACACCTGCCGACTCCAGTATCTGGAGTTCTTCAGCCGATTCTACGAGGACGGCGGCACGCCCTTTGAGCCCGCCCTCCCCAGCGATCAGTTCTCCACCGCCGAGGCGGAGACCGTTGAGGAACCCTCCGAGGTTCGATAAAATCCATCAACCAAATTCATGAAAAATAATTATTCATTAAGGAGAAAACCTACCATGAAAAAGTCTGTCAAGAAGCTCGTCCTGATTGCCCTGGCCGCCCTGGCCGTTATGTCCCTCCTCTGCGTGACCGCCTTCGCCGCTGACGCGGGAATGCCCGACGCGCCCATCAGCGGTACGCCCGGTGCTCCCGAGGCCAATGCGCCTGCCGCCAGTCCCATCGCGGATATGTTCATCGGCCTGTTCTCGGGCACCAACCTGGCTCTCCTGGGTGTCGCTCTCGCGGTGGTCCTGCCTTGTATCGGCTCCGCCAAGGGCGTTGGTATCGTGGGCGAGGCCGCTACCGGCCTTTTGTCCGAGCAGCCCGATATGTTCGGTAAGGCATTCCCTCTGATGGCTCTGCCCATGACGCAGGGTGTGTACGGCCTGGTGGCATCCTTCCTGATGCTCATGTCCCTGGGTCTGTTCGGTAACCCCGACCACCTCATGAACCTCTCCTTCGTTCAGGGCGGCTACTACATTATGGCTTCGCTGCCCGTTGGCATCTCGGGTCTGTTCTCGGCCATCCGTCAGGGCCGTGTAGCCGCCGCCGGTATCAACCTGGTCGGTAAGCGCCCCAACTCTTTGGGTCAGGCCATCACCACCGCCGCCCTGGTTGAGACCTACGCCATCTTCTCCCTGCTCATCACCATCATGCTGGTCTTCCTCTGCCCCTTCTCGGCACTCTGATCCCGCCCCGCAAGGAATTTGAAGGAAGGAAACTGAAACCATTATGACCGGACTGGAAAAAGTAACCGGCAAGATCATTGCCGACGCTGAGGCCGATGCCAGGGAGATCCTGGCTCGGGCCGAGGCCGAATGTGCCGCCATCCGCGAGAAGTACCAAGCGGAGCTGGAGGCCGACCTGGAGGCTCTGCGGGAGGCCAACGACCGAGAGTGTCAGTCCCTCGTGATCCGCGCCCGCTCCTCGGCGGCCATGGCCAAGCGCAACGCTATCCTGGAGGCCCGCGCCGCCATTCTGGACGAGGCCTACGCCGCCGCCGAAAAGCAGGTCAGATCCATGAGTAACGACCAGTATCTGGATCTGCTCTGCAAGCTGCTCCGCAGTGCCATGAAGCGGCAGATCGAGGGGGAGGAGGACAGCCTGCGCCTCTACGGCGAGGACATTTCCCCCGAGGTCTACGAGGTGGTGCTCAGCGGCCGCGACCGCGAATATTACGGAGAAAAGCTCCTGGGCGCGTTCCGCGTGGGGCTGGGCTCCAAATTCTCGCTTTCGGTGCTGGCCAAGATCCGTTTGGCTACCGACACCGCCCCCATCGACGGAGGACTCATCCTGCGGGCGGGACCGGTGGAGACCAACTGCTCCCTCTCCATGCTCATGGCGGAGAACCGCCGCGAGACCGAGACTCGGGTCAGCCGCATCCTCTTTGGGGATGCCACCTGATCGAATAGGGAGATAACCATGAAGAAATTACAACCAACCGAATACACCTACGCCTCGGCCCGCATCCGTGCGCTGGAAAACCGCATGGTGGGGCGTGAGCGGATGGAACTGCTCGTGGTGGCCCGCACCTCCGACGAGGTGATGGACCGACTGGCCGAGTACGGGCTGACTCCTCCCGACGTGGAGGGGGATATCCCTGTGGGAGAAGCTCAGAGCGCGGCCCGCGAGGGGATGCTCCTGGCGGCCCTGAAGGGGGCTTACGACGAGGTGGAATCCTCGGTGCCCAATCCCGACGTGTTCCGCTATTTTCGGTATCCCTACGATTGCAACAACCTGAAGGCCGCCATCAAGTGCGCCGTCCGCGGGATTCCCGCGGGGGATATGCTCTTTGATTTCGGCACCGTCCCCGCCGACCGTGTGGAGGAGCTTTTGCGGGAAGGGAAGCTGAATGATTTTCCCACCGCCATGGCCGCCGCCGTGCCCGTGGCCAAGGAGGCCTTTGACAAGACGGGCGATCCCCGCCGCATCGACACGGTGCTGGACCGCGCCTGCTACGAGGATATGCTGGCCGCCGCCAACGCGACGGGTGAGGCCGCCCTGGTGGGCTGGCTCCGTACCCGGATGGATCTGACCAATATTCTCATTACCCTCCGCATCCTGCGAATGGGCATGGGAGAGCTGGGGAGCGGATTTTTGTCCGAGTCCCTTCTGCTCGGAGGGACGCTGGGGACGGACTTCTTCACCGCCGCCTACGGGGCGGGGGAGGAGGGCCTGTGGGGCTCTCTGAACCGCACGCCCTACGAACGGCTGACCCGCGTGGAGGGGGATCCCCGTCCGCTCTCCGCCGTGGAGCGGGCCGCTGACGATCTGTATATGGAGCTGGTCCGCAAGGATGCCAAGGTCCCCTTCGGGGCTACGGTGGTGGGCGGCTACCTGGTAGGCTGGGAGGTCGCCGTGAAGAACCTCCGCATCATACTGGCCGCGAAGGACGCAGAGCTGAACGCCGAGGTCATTCGGGAAAGGATCAAATTGAGTTATGTATAAGATCGGAATTATCGGTGAGCGGGACAGCGTCATGGGCTTTATGGCCATCGGCTTTGCCGTCCACGAGGCCCCCGACCCCGAGACCGCCGCCAAGATCCTCCACAGGATCGCCAAGGACGACGAGTACGCCATCATCTTCATCGTGGAAAATTACGCCAAGCACCTGGCCGATGATATCGCCCGCTACAAGGACGTACCCCTCCCCGCCGTCATCTCCATCCCCGGCCGAGCCGGCTCCGACGGCTCGGGCATGGCCGCTATCAAGTCCGCCGTGGAGCGGGCCGTGGGCGCGGATATCCTGTTTAAGGAGTAGGAGAGCGAGGGGCTCTGCCCCTGGCCCCCGCTTAGAACCCTTTTGAAAACCTCCTCGCAACGCCTCCTCACTTCGTTCGGGGGGCAAATTCGC
>CAYRTP010000165.1:0-5690 GCA_964427175.1 uncultured Clostridium sp.
GTAAGCCAATGTCTCTTTGATATTCCGATAGCTCTTTTCGCCGAAATAATTGCTTATCATCGGCTGAATTGTCTGACTGATTCCCTCGAATACCGACAGCGACACGGTGGAAAGATTGAATATGACTGAATAAACAACTACGCCCTCTGTACCTGCAAGATTTGACATAAAGTGATTAATGATAAGAATGGTCACAAACTGATATACAAAATGCAGTGCCGAGCTTGCGCCATAATGATAGACGTGAACATGCCGATAGTTGAGAGCTTGGGTCTGCCGTCGTTACGTACAAAAAAATGCAAGACCGATGTTCAGCATAAATACCGGTGTGCCTAACAAAATGATCTGTGCATACTGACGCACTGACTCAAATACGTCCTCTTCTGCGCCCAGCCAATGAGTGATTGTCGGGCTGAAAAACAGTCCCGACAGGAGCAACAAAATACCTGTAACAGCCAGAAGCTCAATAGATTGGCTGAAAGATCTGCTGTGAGGTTCATCAGGATGGTAGGCACAAGCATCGCCATAAATATTCTTTTTACAGTGGGATTGCGTTTATATATATACGTTTTATTCATAGAATATCTGTCCTTATGCCTGCGTTCTTCTATCAATAACGCTTCTTACCTTTCCACCTCCCGTGCTGAGCTCGAACTTCGCTTTGTCCTGCTTGACAACCGAGATCTCTCCGGTTCGGTCGGTCACTATACCTGAAACGATGTTTTCGGTAGCTTCCCACTACGAGAGTAGCGAGAATTATCTGTATTTGGAAGAAAACGGCCAAGAATGCTTTATCAAGCCTCAAAACTATGAGATCAGTAAAACGAGAAAATACAAGGCGGATCCGTATAGTGTTGAAAACATGACCTATAACGCCGCCAAGGACGAGTACACCTGTCCCGATGGACGAAAGCTGAAGTTCCGACGGGAGAGCAAGAAGACCACCGAAAACGGTTATGTCGTCGCTACCCGGTATTACAGCAACGATAAGTGTGGCAGATGTCCTCACAAAAATAAATGTCACAGGTCGCAAAAAGGGTCCAGAACCATCCGCGTCAATCAAGTGCTGAACGAATACCGCCCCAAGGTGCTGGAAGCCCTCACAAGTGAGACCGGCGTTCTTCTCCGTATGAACAGATCCATTCAGGTAGAAGGCGTATTCGGCATCCTGAAAGAAGATTACGGTTTCCGACGATTCCTAACACGAGGCCGGAAAAATATTGAGACGCAATTCTTCCTGCTCGCTATTGCTTTCAATATCGAAAAACTTTCAAACCGCACGAAAAAAAGGGAGACTTGGCCTTGATTTGTTCCGGCTGAACGTCTCATAGCGGTCTTCCTTTCTGTTGAATATTCACTTGAAAATCAAGGATTCTCGTAATCCTCTTTTTGTCATGCTATCTTTTGCCCTTTTGCGGGGCTTTTTTTCTTATGATTTTGTTTTTGGCCTTGGTTCAATAGAAATAGGGCTGAGTCTCTTGCTTGGTTTGGCATTTGACTCAGCCCCTTTTTGTTTTTGACGGCTCGCTTCGGTATGAGAAGCCTGCAAGTTGCCGACAAATGTTTCGTTTTTTTTAATCATTTGCGGCAGGCTGTCAACACGATTTCCTCGCCCTTTTCCATCGAAATGCAGATCACTTGGTTGTCATAGACTCGGTTGTGCTGATCTACGGCGGCAGTCCAGGGGTTTTTCAGGCGGAAGTCTCCGCCGCACTCACTGCGCACGTTCACGTGAGTGACAACACCGTCTGCACAAGCTGCGTCCAGCAGGAACGCGCCCTTGGTCCGCAGGGAGCAGAAGGATGCCGCTTTATTCGTGTCCCAGTTGGGGAACAGCTGTACGACATCCGTATGGCCCCACAGCAGACATTCGTTGATGACGGCGTAGAGGGAGAAGTTCTCGAACCAAATGCCCATACGGCTCATGAAATCGAAGGACAGGTCATCTGAGTAGCGGCCGCCGCTCAGGGTGACGCGGTCTGCAGCGGTTTCATTGGGCATTTGCGAGTAGCGGACCTGTCGCTTGAATTTCTCCAGGTCCAGGATTCCTAAACGGGCTCCTGCCAGGTGGTAGAACACCAGGTCGTTCCCTCCCTCGTTGTAGTGGTACTTCCAGGAACGCTTGGCGATGTCCAGTTCACGGTCGGAGGCGCGTTGAGCATCGATGTCCTCTCCCGGGAAAATGGGCATCAGGTTGGTGGGCACGTTATAGACCACGTGATCCGGGTCCTCGGTCTCTACGCTGATGAATACCTCCCCGCGGCGGGATTGGGCCGTGGGATAATCGGGAAAGGCGGCCAAAATGCGCTTGATCTGCGTAGATAACTCAGCCTCCTCCTGATCCAGGTTCAAATCATTTATGGCTGTGAGCATAGCGTTGAACAGGAATTTGGTCAGGGTCAAATCGGCGATGCCGTCCTGGTTTTTATCCATTCCGTTGGTCAATCCGTACAGCTCGGGGACGATGGTGGGGAACAGGTGGAATTTACCGTCCTGCTTACATCCTGCATCTGTACGGGTCATGTAGTCCACCAGGAAGCGCGCGGCTTCCCGCATGACGGGATAGAGGCGGGTGCGGAGCAGTTCTTTATCCCGTGAATAGGTGTAGTGCCACCACAGGCTTTGTACCGTCCAAGGGGTCTCAAAGATCTCCCAGCCCCAGTGGGTGGCGGGATAGGGGTTGATGGTCATGGGTACGGGGTAGGCCGTATGGGGGAAACAGGCACCGCTCAGCTCATAGAAATCCTTGGCCCAGGCTTGGGAGACGGGGAGAAGCTCCTCAGTAAGCCGCACATAGGGCATATGGAGGGACTGGCGGTTGGCGGCCATCAAGCCCCAAAAGGGTTGCTGGGTGTTGTAGTTCATGTGGTAATCGCCGTGCCAGGCGGTTCCGATATTTTGATACATCCAGTTGGCGAACAGGCCGGGGCATCGGCAATGCTCGTTCAGGGCACAGCGAATGAAGTAGGTATTGATATACCAGATGTGCTCCAAATATTCATCGTCCAGGGATATACCCGAGCAAAGCCAGTAATCGTGCCAGATCTTTCGGGTTGTCTCCCACTCCTCGGCAAAGGTGCCTGCCGTCACCTCACAGACGCTTGGTATGGTTTCCACGTATCCTTGGGCAATCTGAAGCGTCACAGCGCTTGTGCCATGGAGGCGGGTATCCAAGCCCGTTTGATCGGCTTCGCCGTTGATTCGATACCGAACCGTAAAGCCCTTATCTACCCCAGGGCGAGGGGTATCGGCGTAATCGTTATACGGGAGGATCTGGGTAAAACCATTGTCGCAGACCGTATAGTTCGGCAGTCCCTCGTCGGGATGATGAGGGATGAGTCGCATACGGTAGAAGATCTCGGCGGGGTTCCCTTCCTCGTCCACGGTCTCGCAAAGCATGGTGTCCGAGTTTTGGGAGATGAACACGCGGATGAAATATTTCATGCCGTTTACACGCTCCAGGGTGACCGTCAGAAGGCCGCAGGAGATATCCAACTCCTGACCCAGCACCTCGTATTCCTTGCGGTCAAAGAACAAATACAGGGACGAGGCGGGATAGGGGCGGGGATAGGGTTGGCGATAGGCTTTGACAACGGTATCATTGTAGGCTTGATGCCACTCTGCGTTGGCAAAGGTATCCTTTTCGCTCCGCATTCTCTGCCACAGTTGGTTGAAGGTTCCGACCTTGCCCTTGTGGCTCTCGGAGATGCGGATATCCCAAATGTTGTTGTGGCCGAAATACACGACCAGCGCGTCCGGGCGGGAGCACACGATGGCTCCGAGGTTTCCGTTTCCCATGACGGCACCCTCAAAGAAATCGGGGGCGGCGGTTTCTTTTTTTATGGCGTGCTTTTTGGCAATTTGAACGATGTCAGTTTTTTGGATCATAAACGGGTCCTCCTTAAAACTTAAAAGGTAAATTGGGAAATGGGGTCAGAGAAGTCCTTTTTCCTCCAGCATTTCGGCTAAAATCTCGGCGGCCAGGGCGACCAGGTCGGGGCAGGGGCGTTTTTTGTAGTATTCATCGGTGCGGGCTTCGGCTTCCCCTCCGCTCGTACCCGAAAGGCCTGCGCCCGTCAGTAGCTCGCGGCAGATGATGGAGTTGCCTCGGCTTCTTTCCGAGAAACGGCGGGCAAACTCGCGGATATCGGCGTAGTGGCGGCTCTTCCCTTTCGTGTCGGCCGGGTCATCGTAGCCACAGAGCAGGCCCAGGACGGCAAATGCGCCCGTCACGCCGCCGCAGACCTCGCGGAGACGGCCCATGCCGCCGCCGAAGGAGGAGCCCAGGCGGGCAGAGGTTTTCTCATCCAGGCCTGTCAGGTCGGAAAAAGCCAGGAGGACGGATTGGGCACAGCCGTAGCCTTTGAGGAAATTTTGGCGGGCGAGGGTGGCGCGGGATTGGATTTTAGGGTTCATAGTCTCACCTCTTAGCGCAGGAGAAATCCAAATGACTCGCCACCGTATTGTTCCACGTAGGTTTTGCCAAAGGCATTGGGAGAGATATACCCCATATCCGCACCGTGCTGTTTTAACAAGTCAAATATACGGGCAATATCTGTTTGCAATTCTTCGGTCCATACGCGGTCGTGGTCGTTCATGCGAGGAGTGACCTGTCGTGCCTGCAAGCACGCTCTGTCCATTCCCGCATTTCCGTAGGAGTCTTTTGCGTTGACATCTGCGCCTGACTCAAGTATTGTTTTCAAAATACCAAAGGCTTCGTCTGCGTGCTCCCGGGTATTAAACACCTCGATTCCGTCAGGCCGACTGACATTCCAACGGACGCTCATGACAGCCCTGGTGATGGCATCGTGGACCACGGGCGCACGCCAACCGTTGGCACATGGTTCGTTTTCTATGAAGTTTACATCGGGGTTATGGGAAAGCAAAATTTGAATCATTTGACAATCCGCAGTTTTCAATGCTACTTGTAGCGGGGACTGACCGTCATATTTTTTTGGATTTCCTTGATGAACACAGTCAATGAACTCCGGTGCTTGGCTCAGCAGGGCAGACACCGTAGAGTGATCATTTTTTGTATGGCGGTGAATAGTTTTTTCATGTTTTTTGTTTGTTCTATCATGTAAGGCATCAAGGGGAGGAGTTTCCTGTACAAGAAAACTTCCTCCCCTTTGTTCAAATCATTATCTTCTCTTCTCAGCGATCTCCATCATGATCTCGCTGATGAACTGATCCACGGGCATGGCACCCTTCTCGCCTTCCTTGCGGGAACGGACGGCCACGGCGTTATTTTCGATCTCCTTACCGCCGACGACCAGCATATAAGGAACCTTCTCCTGCTGGGCGTTACGAATCTTGTAGCCCACGGTATTGTTGGACTTGTCGATCTCGACGCGCATACCCAGGTTGGTCATGCGCTCTGCGATCTTTTCGCAGTACTCGATCTCGTTATCGCCCATGGGCAGGAACTTGGCCTGGACGGGAGCCATCCAGGTGGGCAGAGCACCGGCGTACTTCTCGATGAGGAGGGCCAGGGTACGCTCGTAGCAGCCCATGGAAGTACGGTGGATGATATAGGGCTTCTTGAGCTGTCCGTCGGAGTCTACGTACTCCATACCGAACTTCTCGGCCAGGAGCATGTCGATCTGAATGGTGATGAGGGTATCCTCCTTACCGAAGACGTTCTTGATCTGGATATCCAGCTTGGGGCCGTAGAAGGCGGCCTCGTCGAT
>CAYRTP010000166.1:0-5667 GCA_964427175.1 uncultured Clostridium sp.
CCGGCGGCTTAGAACCTTTTTTGAAAAAAAGGTTCTAAGAACTCCCAAAAACTTTGAAAAGGGATTTATAAGGGCTGCGAGAGAACACCAAGAACCATAGGGGGCATCACAATGGGGCCCCTGCCCCATTGGTATATGGGGGCGGTATTCAAGATTTTTATTGTAAAATAGTGTAAACCGTTGACACAACGAAACAACAAGAGAGCCGCCCGAACGGGCGGCTCTCTCGCTTATAGGGGATTACTCGATGTTGTTTTTCCGCATGTACTTCTTCACAATGCTTCCCAGAGACTTGACGGCACTCTTGGAGCCACCCGCGAAGACGGCGGAGAACTCACGCTTGTCCTCGGCTGCGGTACTGAAGGCCTCAAGGATCTTACCGCTGATGGCCTGGTTGTAGGTCAGACGGAGGATGTCGATGAAGAAGTCGCCCGCCATACAGAAATACGGGGGGCGTTAAAAAAATATGAATAACCATAAAAGCAGGGTCGGCGTGAGCCGACCCCGGGGGATTCATGAAGGTGCAGTTGTTAGCTGATCTGGTTCTTTTTCTCGTACTTGCGGAGAGTGGTCTGCAACAGCTTGTTGGCTGACTTGGCCAGGCCCGCAAATACGGCGGAGAACTCACGCTTTTCCTCGACAGCCTTGGAGAAGGCCTGGAGGATCTGCCCGTTCAGAGCATGGTTGTAGGCCAGGATAAAGGCGTTGCCGAAGTTGTCGTGGATGATGTCGATCATGGCGGCGGCCTTTTCATCGTCCACACACTGGACCTGGAGGGATTCCTTGTAGTATTTGGGAATCAGGATGTTGGCGGTCTCACGGTTGAGGACCTCGACTACGGTGGAGATGAAGGCCATATCCGTGGAGGTGGTCAGGATGGCACCCATCTCGGTGATATCACTGGTGGAGGTGGTGTATTTCTTGTCGGAGGCAAAGAGCATGGGGTTGGGAAGTACGGCTGCGTCGCTCTCCATGGAGCGCAGGTCCGTGCTCTCCAGGGAGCCAAGGCTGACACCGCCCGCTACCAGGGCATTTCCTTCGACGAATACGCTCAGGGGTCCGCCGCCGTGATCCAGGGAGGTATTCTCGTTGTTGAGCAGGGCGGTCATGGCCGCGGTGATCTGATTGGCGCGATCACCCTCGTGGATGGTGATGGTAGGTACACCGTCCTCGTCGCGGGTGATGAAGTTGCTGGTACCGCTGCACACCAGGGGGACGACGGCACCCCAGTAGCCGTTGTGGGCAAAGCCGAACTGATCACCGGGGGTTTTGGTACCGTCCAGGTCGCGGTCGATGTATATGTCGGTGATGATGGAGGTCAGACGGTCGTAGGTCCATTCGTAGTTGGAGACCACGTCGTAGAGCTCGTCAGCCGAGGCGCGGTAGTAGTCGTGGTACAGATCCTTGTTGACCAGGAGCAGGTTGGCGGAACGGAGCACGTCGATGAAGAAGTCTCCTGCCAGGATGTGCTGGTATCCATCCATGAGGCGAAGATCGTCCATGTATTCCTTGTACCAGTAATTCCGCTCAAAGTCAAAGACGCAATCCTCATCCTGAATATTGCGGAAATGGCCTTCGATGACCAGCTCGGCGTAGTCGTAGATGTCATTGATGACCAGGTCGAACTCGTCGTCACCCGACTGGGTGTACTTGCGGATATCGGGCGCAATGCTACCCCAACTGAGCTCGCACTGGTAGAAGACCAGCTCGACGCCCAGCATCTCCTCGACTGTGATGTTCCGGGTGAACACGGCGTCGCTGACCAGGCCGCCGCCCATTTCGCCGGAGCCCTCGATGAGGGTATTGGAGGTTATCTTATTTCCGTAGGTGTGATTACTGGTGTAGATGCGGAACTCGCGGCCTTCATAGTCCACGCCTACGAAGCGGTTGTCCACCTCGCCGGTCTCGCTTTCGGCGTTGGTGTCGGCACTCACGGTCTGCTGAACCTCGGGGTCATCGGTGGTCTCGCCACAGCCTGTGAACACGGCGGCGGAGGATAGAAGTGTCAGGGAAGCCAGGAGCATACAGAGATGCTTTTTTGCTTGTTTCATAGCGAGCTTTCCTTTCCATACATTAAATTTGATGTAATTGATTATACCATATAAATATGAACGTGAATAAGGGAGGACGTTAATAAAGAATGAACGAGAAAAGCAGGGTCGGACGAGCCGACCCTGCGGGGATGCTTTAATTGATGTTGTTCTTTTTCATGTAGGTCTTGATCTTGTTGCTCAAGGTCTTGTTGATGGACTTGGAGGAGGAGGCAAACACGGCGGAGAACTCACGCTTTTCCTGGGCGGCGGTATAGAATGCCTGGAGGATCTTGCCGCCCAGGGCGTTGTTGTAGGTCAGGATGAAGGCGTTGTCGAAGTTATCGTGGATGATATCCAGCATGGCGGCGGCCTTTTCGTCATCTACGCACTGGACCTGGAGAGATTCCTTGTAGTACTTGGGGATCAGGATGTTGGCGGTCTCGCGGTTGAGGACCTCGGTGACGGTGGAGATGTAAGCCAGATCGGTGGAGGTGATCAGGACTGCGCCCAGCTCGGTGGTATCGTGGGTGGCGGTGGTGTACTTCTTGTCCGAAGCGAAGAGCATGGGGTAGGGAAGCACGGCGGCATCGCTCTCCATTTCACGGAAGGTCGAATGCTCCAGGGATCCCATATACATGGCGGCGGCAACCAGGGCTCGTCCTGCCGCGAAGTTCCCTAAGATGTCCTCGTACATGATGAGTTTGTCATCAACCGCGAGGCCTGTGTCGTTGTGATTCAGCAGCTTGGTGATGGCGGCGGCCAACTGGTTGGCGCGGTCGCCCTCGTGGATGGTCACCGTGGGAATACCCTCCTCGTCACGGGAGATGAAGTTGGTGGTGCCGCTGGTGGACAGGGGGATGGAGGCGCCCCAATAGCCCGTATCCATAAACCCGAACTGGTCGTCCCGATCCTTTACGTTGTTTTGATTCTTGTCAACGTAGAAGCCGGAGATGATGGTGCAGAGCTTATCGTAGGTCCACTCGTAATTTGTTACCACGTCGTAGAGCTCGTCGGCGGAGGTGCGGTAGTAATCATAGTACATATCCTTGTTGAGGACCATCAGGTGGGCGGTGCGGAGGACATCGATGAAGTAGTCGCCTGCCAGGAGGTACTGGTAGCCGTCCATGAAGCGGAGGTCCTCCATGTAGTCCTTATACCAGTAGTTGCGGTCGAAATCAAAGACGCTTTCCTCCTCCAACACGTTGCGGAAGTGGCCCTCGATGACCAACTGACCGTAGTCGTAGTTGTCGTTGATGACCAGGTCAAATTCGTCGTCGCCCGACTGGGTGTAGAGACGGATATCGCCCGCGATGGAGCCGTAGCCCAGATCGCACTGGGTAAAGACCAGCTTGACGTCCAGCAGATCCTCGACGGTCATGTTTCGTGCCACCACGGCGTCGCTGACCAGGCCGCCGCCGGTCTTGCCGGTTCCCTCGATGAGGAAATTGGAGTTGCTCATAGAGGAGGATGCCTGGTTGGTACTGGTGTAGATGCGGAACTCGCGGTTGCCGTAGCTTACGTTCACGAAGCGGTCGTCCACCTCGCCGGTTTCGCTTTCGTCGTTGGTGTCGGCACTCACGGTCTGCTGAACCTCGGGATCATCGGTGGTCTCGCCACAGCCTGTGAACACAGCGGCGGAGGACAGGAGCATCAGCGCGGCCAGGGTGATACTGAGCCATTTCTTGAACATGTTCATGGTGATTCCTTCCTTTTAAGTAATTACATCATAATTATATCATATAAGTACCCTACGAGTGTGAACGGGGGGGGGAACTTTCTATTAGCAAGATGTGAACAAAAGACAGGGTCCTGCCGGGATGACCCGGCCTGACCCTGTGGGACGCGGGTATGTAGATCAACCGATCTGATTTTTTCGCTCAAACTGGCGGATCTTGTTGGTCAAATTCTTGTTGATGCGCTTGGCCTGGGAGGCGAAGACGGCGGAGAACTCACGCTTTTCCTGGATGCAGGTGGTGAAGGACTGGAGGATCATGCCACCCAGGGCATTGTTGTAGGCCAGGATGAAGGATTGGCCGAAGTTGTCATGGATGATGTCGATCATGGCGGCGGCCTTCTCGTCATCCACGCACTGGACCTGGAGGGATTCCTTGTAATACTTGGGCATGAGGATGGAGGCGGTCTCGCGGCACAGGACCTCGGTGACGGTGGAGATGAACTCCAGGTCGGTGGAGGTGGTCAGGATAGCACCCATAGCGGTGGTATCGTGGGTGGAGGTGGTGTACTTTTTATCGGTGGCGAAGAGCATGGGGTAGGGAAGCACGGCGGCATCGCCCTCCATGCTTCGGAGGATGGGATCCTCCAGGGAGCCCAAACGCTGGTAGCCGAGAACCAGACATTCGTTCTGGGTGAAGGACAGGAGCAGGTCGGCCACGTTGGCAATGCCGATGTAGGTGCTTTCGTTGCTGAAGATCTTGGTCATCTCGGATGCCAGCAGATTGGCTCGCTCGCCCTCGTGGATGGCGATGGAGGGGACACCGTCATCGTCGCGGGAGATGTAGGTAGGATTGCCCGAGATCATGAAGGGGATGGCACCGCCCCAGGCGGAGGCGGTCTGGAAGCCGAACTGATCGCCGTCATCCACCTCGTTGGTGTGGTTCAGATCCGCGTACAGGCCTGTGCAGACGGTGTTCAGCTTCTCAAAGGTCCATTCGTAGTTGGAGACCACGTCGTAGAGCTCGTCGGCCGAGGTGTGGTAGTAGTCCTGATACATATCCTTGTTGACCAGGAGCAGGTGGGCGGAGCGCATGACGTCGATGAAGTAGTCGCCTGCCAGGATGTACTGGTAGCCGTCCATAAGGCGAAGATCGTCCATGAATTCCTTGTACCAGTAGTTGCGGTCGAAATCGAACTCGCAGTCACTATCCAGGACGTTGCGGAAGTTGCCCTCGATGACCAGCTCCGAAAAACCGAAAATACTGTTGATGGCCAGATCGAATTCGTCGGTGCCTGATTGGGTCAGCTTGCGGATATCGCCGGCGATCTCGTAGATGCCCACGTCGCACGGGGTAAATTCCAGCTTGACACCCAGCAATTCTTCGACGGTGATGTTGCGCTCGATCACGGCATCGTTGACCAGGTTGCCCGCGGTCTTGGAGGTGCCTTCAATGAGGAAGTTGGAGTTGCTGATACCGTCGGTTGATTCGGGGGCGTGGGTGTAGATGCGGAAGGGGCGCTCGTCGTAATTCACGCCGACAAAGCGGTTGTCCACGTCAGCCCCCTCCGACTCGGCGTTGGTGCCGACGGCGACGGTAGTCTGCACGGCGGGGTCGTCGGTGGTCTCGCCGCAACCCGTAAAGACCGCGGCAACCGACAGCAGCATCACGACGGCCAGGATGAGGCAGAGGCGTTTTGTAAAGTGATTCATACGCAATTCCTTTCATAGGCAAATTTTGACATATATACTATAGCACACAAATAAGAACTGACAAAGAACGGTTCGTGTCTGATTTATGAACGGCTGTTTCGGATATCCCTCGAAAAAAACACGAAAATTTTTTAAATTATTTTTCAAAAACCCCTTGCTTTTTTTGAAAAAGTGTGCTATAATATATCCCGTTGCACAGGGGTATAGCTCAGCTGGTAGAGTACCGGTCTCCAAAACCGTGGGTCGCGG
>CAYRTP010000167.1:0-5647 GCA_964427175.1 uncultured Clostridium sp.
CCTACAAGCTGGCCAATGAGACCATGAAGGAGGCTATGGAGGCTTGCAACTCCATCGACGACGTTCGCACCGTCATCGTGGACCACTACCTGGAGCAGAAGTTCGAGGCTCAGTACAAGACCAACTTCACCGACGCTGAGGTTGAGGACACCGCCGGCCAGGAGCAGACCAAGGCTGACGTGAGAACCACCCTGCTGGCTATGAACGGCGTTGGCGACAACGAGGCTGTATTTACTACTGCCGACACCGATGACTACAAGAAGGCCGCTTACGCCATCGTCAAGGCCATCAACTCCTCGGTTACCGCTCAGACCATTACCCAGAACGCTTCCTCTGTCTGGGCTGATCCCACCTCTGACACCGCTACCGAGCTGCAGAAGTGGCTGTTCGGTGACGGCCGCAAGGAGGGCGACACCAAGGTGATCGAGTCCACCTCTACCTCCACCGGTTCCGACGGCGCGCAGACTACCACCACCACCTACACCTGGTACATCGTGGAGGAGGGCGTGATGGTTCGTGACGAGGAGCACACCAAGAACGCTCACTACATCCTGCTCACCGACGATGCCGAGACCGTTGAGAACGCCAAGACCGCCAAGGAGAAGGCTGATGCCTTCCACGCCGCTCTGACCGCGACCAACACCTCCGAGAAGTTCGAGGAGCTGGTTGAGGAGTACGCTCCCGGTTACTCCGCCGCTCTGGTTGAGAACATCTCCTATGACAGCATGAGCGCTACTTACGCCGACCTGGCCGACTGGCTGTACGCCGAGGGCCGCAAGGAGGGCGACGTGAGCGAGATCATCGAGATCAAGGACTCCAGCGATGAGACCACCGGTTACATCGTGGCTCTGTTCATGGGCGAGAACGAGGAGACCTGGAAGGTCACCGCTACCAACGCCATCGCCGGCGAGAAGCTGACCGAGTGGTTTGACGCGGCTGTTGAGAAGTACAACGTCACGGTTGACTACTCTCACGAGGGCCACGACCACGACGAGGAGACCACCGTAGCCTAAGGCCGCGCTCCTCCCATAATCGAATCGATACACGCAGGGTGTCGCGCTTCGGCGTGACACCCTGGCTTGTTTTCGCATAGGATGAAAATAATGCGATAGAGAGCGCGCCTCCGGCGGCCTAAGGACCTTTTTGAAAAAAGGTCCTTAGGAATCTCCCAAAACTTTAAAGAAGCTCTATGTTTGATGTTTTGATCGCACATCACCACGCCCGAAACGGGCAGGAAGGAATCCATTTATGGTACTGAACGAAAAACGCACCACCGTGGCTTACCGCTGTCCCGAATGCGGCGGCGGTATTATGAGCGCGGTGGGTCTATTCAACCTGTCGGCCGACATGGTCAAGCTCAAATGCACCTGCGGCAAGAGCGAGCTGAAGATCATCTACGACCGCAACGGAACCGTCCGTCTGACGGTTCCCTGCCTCATTTGCTCCCAGCCCCACAACTTCACCGTCAAGTCCAATCTGTTCTTCTCGGAGGAGCTGTTCGTCCTCCCCTGCCCCTACTCGGATATCAACATCTGCGTCACGGGCGAGATGAATCGGGTCAAGGCCGAGCTGGCCCGCACTGAGCTGGAGCTGTTGGATATGCTGGAGGAGAACGGCATCACCGATTTCTCCGCCCTCCACGGCGACGAGCGGGACCTGGGGGATCCCCAGATCCTGGACATCGTCCTGTTCGTCATCGATGACCTGGATGCCGAGGGCAAGATCTTCTGCCGCTGCCATCCAGATCCTCTGGATGACGGTCATCCGGATCCGGCTTTGAAGAACGTGGATGACTCCGCCGATTACGGCGAGTGGAACGAGGAGGAAAGCCGCTCTCAAGAGTCCGTCTCCAAGGAAGGAGACTCTCTTGAGAGCCGCTATGAGGCCGAAATCACCGATGACGGCATCAAGCTCACCTGCCGCCTTTGCGGTGCCTCCCGCGTCATCCCCACCGACTCCATGCTCTCGGCTCATGCGTTCCTGAACGCGGACAGTTTGCATTTGGAGTGAGGGAGAGCGAGGGGCTTTGCCCCTGTCCCCCACCAAGAACCCTTTTGAAAAAAGGGTTCTTGGAACTCCTAAAATTTTTAAAAAGGGTTGTTTCGGCAATCCCTTTTTCTTTTATGAAAAGTTCTTGGGGTCAGGGGCAGATCCCTTCGTCCCCCTTCCCCTGTTCTATCTCTCCCCTCCCCCGCATACAGTGGTGTTGACAAATCACGCAAAGGAGCGTAGAATTATGATGAATGAATATATGGGGGAGATGGCAGGTCGGAAGTCGGTCCAGGTGCCGATTCTGGAGCGGGAGCTGACCTCGGAGGTGGCGGGGGACTATTCCCTGCCCGACTATCAGCCCGAGATCAAGCGGCTTCTGCGGATCGGGACCAACGTCCTGCCCCCCAACCGCTTCGCGGGGAGCGACGGAATGGAGCTCCGCGGGGTGCTGGACTACTACGTCCTCTACATGGGCCACGACAACAGCATTTACTGCGCCCCCCTGTCGGCGGAGTACACCATGCAGGCCGAACCCGATGCCGAGGGGCGGCGCATTTTGGCGGCGGTCGGGGAGCCCATGGTCTGCCTCTGCGACGCGGCGGCCGAGTCCCCCGTGGGGCGGGTCACCGCTCCGCGGCGGCTGAACATCCGTTGCAAGGTCAAGGCGGACGTGAAGCTCTACGGAGAATACCCCCTGGAGGATGCCGGCGGTGAGGACGAGACCCTGGAAAAGCTGACCGAAACCGCCGAGGTGGGCCGTCTGTACTGGGGGCTTGGGGAAACCATGCCCCTCCAGGATGACATCATCCTCTCTCCCGCCGAGGGGGAGTGGCGTGTGGTCTGCGCCGAGGGCAAGGTCATGGTCACCGAAGCCACTCCCGCCTTGGGGGCGGTCAACTGCCGCGGAGAGGTGACCCTCAAGCTGATGCTTTGCCCCGCCGAAACCGAGGACGAGTTCGCGTCGGACAGCGACGAGGGGCGCACGCCCCCCGCGCTGACCGTCATGCAGAGGAAGGTCCCCTTCGCCCAAACCGTGGAGATGGAGGGTGTCACCCCCGCCTGTGCAACCACCGCCTGTGGGTATTGCACCGACATCAGCGTGGAAATGGAGGAAGGCCATCTCCACGTGGAGATGGGGGTGGTCACCGAGGCGCGGGCACAGAAGAACGAGACCGTCTCCTACGTCAAGGACCTCTATTCCACCCGACGGGAGGGAGTCTGCCGTTACGCAACCTCCCCCACCGAGCGGGCTCTGCGGGCTCTCAATGGCAATTTCACCTTGAGCGATTCCCTGCCCCTGACCGAGGTGGGTATCGATCCCGCCTCCCAGGTGGTGGACGTGACGGCGGCAGCCATCCCCGAAGGGGTGACCGCCGACACGGGCAAGGGGCGGTGCCTTCTGACGGGGACCTGCCGTTGCCACCTGCTCCTCCGTCGGGACGGGGAGTACGCCGCCGCCGACATGGAGCTTCCCTTCCGTTACGAGTTCGATGATCCGAGTCTGACGCGCCCCGAGATCACCCCCGACAGCGTGGATTTTGACGGGAGCATTGCGGTGGTCAACTGCCGCGCCCGCATGGACGGGGAGCGGGTTGGCATGGATGCCGAGCTGGCTGTCTCGGTCCGCACCCACCACGCCGCGCCTCTGACCGCCCTGACCGACGTGGTCTTTGGTGAGGAGGTGACCCGCCGACGGGGGGAATACGTCATCTGCTTCCCCGCCCCTGCTGACACCCTATGGACGGTGGCCAAGCGTTACCACGCTCCCATGGCGGGCTTGACAGCGGCCAACAATCTGCCCTCGGGGGCCGACAGCGATACGGCGGAGTCCCTGGAGGGAGTTGGGTATCTGATCGTATAGGGGGTTACTCATACTAATTCATAAACAAAAACTTGAATGAGAGCGTGCCTCCGGCGGCTTAAGGGCCTTTTGCAAAAGGCCCTTAAGAATCCCAAAAATCTTTGAAAAGGGATTTATGAGGGATGCAAGAGGACACCAAGAGCCATAGAGGACATCACCATGGGGCCCCTCCCCCATTGGTATATGGGGGCTGGATTCAAGATTTTTATTGTAAAATAGTATAACTAACGAAAAAGAGCTGTCCCTGCTTGAGACAGCTCTTTTCGTTCTTTCTTGGGGTGGATCTTACCTGTGTCCCAATCACGTGATGCGCATTTTGACAGACGGGTCGAATGAGCATGGAATGGCGGCTCAAATTACCGTCTCGGCTTATCGGGTGCCGCGCAATAATCGACCAGGATGACCCTTTCTCCCTTGGAAATGTCCACAATTTTTTCAACGGGCATTTTCTCACAGGGCATTACGTACAGGATCTGATCGTCCCGCAGGCCTTCCAGGTAAAGAGCCAGGTCCTCGGAGGCTCGGTCATTCAGCTGGAGAGACCGCAAATTCTTCATGTTGCGGAAGGTTTCAATATGCTGCGCGTGAGAACCGCAGAGGTGGATCATGCCGCCATGCTCGTACTCTCCGAGGATCGCGTTATCCAGATCCGCGATAAATTCTCGGTACATATCTTTGCTCAAAAGCTGGGTTGTACATCCGCAAAGCTGGCCGTATCCGGGGGGCTGTGTCCGCGCCCAGGAGATCACCGGCTGGAGCTGTTGCTTCGGGATATGGTCAATATACCATCGGTGCAACGTCCGAATCAGCGTATTGATGACGTTCAGGTCATGACGGACCGCATCCTCGTCTTCACACATGGCCATAAGCGCTTCGGAGCCGTAGAGGTTGATCAGAATATTCAGCGCGCCGGAAAGGGTGGGCATTCCGAACAAGGGGAGCTTCACGTCCGCGCTTAAAAAGGCGTTGGCGGCCCGTTTGGATATCTGCCAGGTTTCGTCACGATCCAGATCCGGCATTTCCAGAGAGCCGATGGGCGTTTTCAAATAATCCGCGTTCCACTGGCCCGCGTAATAATAGACGTTGGCACCGAACATTTTGTCAATATAATGAACCCCGTAGGGCGGATATTCCACGCAGACCGGCGAAAAGCCGTCCGCAAACGAAGCCTGTTGGGTCAGAGTCAGTTCAAGACTGCCGAGCATCCAAGCCTCGGGATCCGCGTACAGATCCGAGCCATGCATCGACACCGTTCCATGCAGCGTAAACACCTTATGCCGAAGGTATTCATTTTCCTTCCCGTCGAAAAGATCGCTCATCCGACCAAACCATTGATCCCGCTCGGCGATCAGGGCTTCATCATTCAAATACTTGTAGGCTTCCAAAGATAACGGTTTCATATTGACCTCCCACTTTTCGGATGTTGATTTTATTATATCACAAAAGCTTTATTTTTTCAATATGTTTTGTAAAATCATGAACCGTTTACGCCGAATGTGAAATAATTTCCTATCGGAAATTGTGAAATATCCTGCTTCGCAGGATGTGAAATAAAATTCGTTCCTTCACACGCCGCAGGCGTATTTCACTGCCGCAGGCAATTTCACGCACGAAGTGTATTTCACTCGTTCCGAAGGAACGAATTTCGTTGAAAAAAGACGATTGCACTCGCAATCGTCTTTTTTCATGGTGCGGTAAAGCATTTCAAATCCGAACCAGACGGCGAACAATTCAGTTCTGATAGGAATACTGTTTTTGTTCCGTCCTTGTAGTTGAATGTGAATGTGATTTTAT
>CAYRTP010000168.1:0-5444 GCA_964427175.1 uncultured Clostridium sp.
TGCCGGGCTTGCAGAAGAACTCCAGCTCCATCTGCTCGAACTCGCGGGTACGGAACACGAAGTTACCGGGGGTGATCTCGTTACGGAAGGACTTACCGATCTGACCAACGCCGAAGGGCATCTTACGGCGGGTAGAGCGGGCAACGTTCTTGAACTGAACGAAAATACCCTGTGCGGTCTCGGGACGGAGGTACACGGTGTTGGAGGAATCCTCGGTAACACCGATGAAGGTCTTGAACATCAGGTTGAACTTACGGATGGAGGTAAAGTCGCCGCTGCCGCAGGAAGGGCAAACGATGTGCTTTTCCTTGATGTAGTTCATCATCTGATCGTCGGTCCAGCCGGCGGGGTTGTCCTCCAGGCCGTTCTGGAAAGCGTAATCCTCGATGAGCTTGTCGGCTCTGTGACGGGTACGGCAGACCTTGCAGTCCATCAGAGGGTCGGAGAAGCCGCCCAGGTGACCAGAAGCCACCCAAGTCTGGGGGTTCATGATGATGGCGGAGTCCAGACCAACATTGTACTTGCACTCCTGAACGAACTTTTTCCACCAAGCCTTTTTGACGTTGTTCTTGAACTCAACGCCGAGAGGGCCGTAGTCCCAGGAGTTGGCGAGGCCGCCGTAGATCTCCGAGCCGGGGAAAATGAAGCCGCGGTTCTTACAAAGCGCGACGATCTTGTCCATAGTCTTTGCGGAATTATCCATGATAGTAGATGCCTTTCTTTAGATGCCACTGGCTGTAGCGGTTATTGATGGTTAAAGGGGAAGAAATATCCCATATTGTATCACATACGGGATGTTTTGTCAAGAGGAAAATGGGTTAGTTTTCGAGAAACTTCTCGTTGTACTGATCGATGCACATCTGAATGATCTCCTCGGCCTCCTTGCGGTCAAAGAGTTCCTTAACGGCGGTCTGCTTGTTCTCCAGCTGCTTGTAGACCGTGAAGAAGTGCATGATTTCGTCGAAGATGTGGGAGGGAAGCTCGTGGATGGACTGGATGCCGCTGTAGGTGGGATCCGAGAAGGCAATGGCGATGATCTTATCGTCCAGCTTACCGCTGTCGATCATGCGCATACAACCGATGGGGTAAACCTGCACCAGGGTCATGGGGTAGATAGGCTCGGCGCAGATGATCAGAACGTCCAGGGGGTCGCCGTCATCGGCGTAGGTGCGGGGAATGAAGCCGTAGTTGGCAGGATAGTGGGTCGCGGTGTAGAGAATACGGTCCAGACGGCGCATACCGTTCTTCTTGTCCAGCTCGTACTTGCAGTTGGAGCCCTTGGGGATCTCGATGACGGCGGTAAAGTCCGTGGGGGTAATCTCTGCGGGATCGATGTCGTGCCAAATGTTCATGGGGTGCCTCCTTGTATGTTATTTGTAAATATAGATTATATGTAGGGAAGGCGTGGGGCCTTCTATGAATTCTCGTTCGGAAATGGGGGGCTTGAGAAATTACTTCACGTAATCAAACTCAAACTCATAAATGGAAACCGTATCGCCATCCTTGCACCCGCGAGCCTCCAGCATATCAAACACGCCGCTGTTCTGCAACACGCGCTGGAAGTAGTTGAGCGACTCGTAATCGTCGAAGTTGATGCGGCCCATGAGGTTGTAGATCCAGTCGCCCTCCACGAAGAAGGTACGGTTCTCCTGACGGATGGTGATGTCATCCACGCCCGTACCGAGGGTCTCGGAGAGGAATGCCTCGCCCTGATCCACCTCGCTCGCGTAGACCGTGATGGGGGGAAGCATCTTGAGCCGTTCGGCCACGCGGAAGATCATATCCTGGATGCCCTCACCCGTGGCGGCGGAGACGTAGATCATTTCCCACTCGTTCTCGTCCACAAAGTCCTCGAAAGCCTGTACGTCCACCACTTCCTCATCCAAAGCGTCGCACTTGTTGGCGATGATGATCTGCGGACGGGTGGCCAGCTCGGGACTGTACTTTTCCAGCTCGGAATTGATGTTCTTCACGTCCTCGATGGGATCCCTCCCCTCAAAGCAGGAGATGTCCACCACGTGGAGAAGCAGACGGCAACGGTCAATGTGCCGCAGGAAATCGTGACCCAGACCGGCACCCTCGGCGGCACCGTCGATGAGTCCGGGAATGTCAGCGGCCACGAATCCGTCACCGCCCTTGACCTCCACCACACCCAGGTTGGGGGAGAGGGTGGTGAAGTGGTAATCCGCGATCTTGGGACGGGCCGCGCTGATGCGGGCCAGCAGGGAAGACTTGCCCACGCTGGGATAGCCGATCAGACCCACGTCCGCGATCATTTTCAGCTCCATCAGAACCTCGCGTTCCTCGCCGCGGGTACCGTTCTTGGCGAACTGGGGTGCCTGACGGGTGGCGGTAGCGAAGTGACGGTTACCCCATCCGCCCCGACCGCCGCGGCAGCAGACGTAGTCCGCCCCGCCGTTCTCGGACATATCGTGAATGATCTTGCCCGTGGCGGCATCCTTTATGACCGTTCCTTCGGGAACGGGAAGGATCAGATCCTCGGCGTTGGCACCGTGAAACTTCTCGGGCTGGCCGTTGCCGCCGTTCTGGGCGGTAAAGTGATGCTTGTAACGGTAAGCCAGCAGGGTGTTGGTGCCCTTGTCCACGCGGAACACAATGTTGCCGCCGTTACCGCCGTCACCACCGCTGGGACCGCCGTGGGAGATATACTTCTCCCGATGGAAGGCAATGGCACCGTTACCGCCGTCGCCTGCCTTCAGGTGGATTTTTACATGGTCGAAAAATTGCATATATGGGTTCTCCTTTCAGTTGGAAGGATGAATTTTGATGGAAGGGGAATTATTCCTCGTCCTGCTCCTCGGGCTCCGCGGAATCCTTACGACGATCCTTACCCCTCACGTTGATCTCCGGATCATCGCCCCTCTGCTTGATGATCATCTTGACGGGCGTACCCTTGAACCCGTAGGTCTCCCGCAGACAGTTCTCAATGTACCGCTGGTAGGAGAAATGGAACAGCTCCGCCGAGTTGCAGAACAGCACGAAGGTGGGAGGCGCGACCTGGGTCTGGGTCATGTAGTAGATCTTCAAGCGGCGGCCGCGGTCTGTGGGGGGCTGAACACGCATCATGGCCTCGCCCAATACGTCGTTGAGGGCCCCCGTGGTCACACGGAAATGGGACTGCTCGTAGACCGACAGGATCAGATCGTACAAGCCGTCGATCCGCTGACCGGTCTTGGCCGATACAAAGGTGATGGGCGCATAGGGCATATAAGCCAGGGACTCGCGGATGCGGTCGGTGAAGGCCTTGACCGAGCTGTTGTCCTTCTCGATGGAATCCCACTTGTTGACCACGATGATGGAGGCCTTGCCCGCCTCGTGGGCAATACCCGCGATCTTCTCGTCCTGCTCGGTGATACCCACCGAAGCGTCGATCATGATCAGGCAAACATCGGCCCGCTCCACCGCCATGTGGGCGCGGAGCACCGAGTATTTCTCGATCTGATCCCCGATCTTGGACTGACGGCGAATACCCGCGGTGTCGATAAAGGTGAAGGTGCCCCGCTCGTTGACCAGGCGGGTGTCCACCGCGTCGCGTGTGGTGCCCGCAATGTCGGATACGATCATGCGGTTCTCGCCCAGAAAACGGTTGATGATGGAGGACTTGCCCGCGTTGGGCTTACCGATGACGGCCACCTTGATGCCGCTCTCCTCCTCCTCGCCCTCCTCCCAGTCGGAGAGAGCGTCACAGCAAGCGTCCAGCAGGTCGCCCGTGCCCGAGCCGTGGACCGAGGAAACCGCCACGGGGTCCTGGTCGAAGCCCAGCTCGTAGAATTCGTAATATTCGTAAGGCAGATCGCCCACGCTGTCGCACTTGTTGATGCAGGGAATGACGGGCTTGCCGCTCTTTTGGAGCATGACCGCAATATCCCGATCGGCGGCGGTCAAACCCGTCCGCACGTCGCACATAAAGACGATCACGTCGGCATCGTCGATGGCCACCTGGGCCTGGACCTTCATCTGGGACAGAATGATGTCGTCGGTCTTGGGCTCGATACCGCCGGTATCAATGAGGACCATCTGACGGCCGTTCCACTCGGTCTCGCCGTAGATACGGTCACGGGTCACACCGGGGGTGTCCTCCACGATGGAGCGACGCTCACCGATGAGCTTGTTGAAAAGGGTGGATTTGCCTACGTTGGGACGGCCAACGATGGCGATAATGGGCTTGGACATGGTTATCTATTCTCCTTTATCTCGTGTCACTTGTTATTCGATCCCCAAAATCTCGCGGATAAACTCCCCGCCCTGGTTCTTGCCGGGACGGATGGATACCCCCAGCTTGCGGGAGAGCTCGTCGGGGGTCATGTTGTCGAGAAACATGGCCTCGTCGGCGCGGAGGGTGTTTTCGGGGATGATGAGCTGATCCCCCAGATCGCGGCCCGACAGCTGTTCGTACATATCTTTCCCCGTCAGAAGCCCCGCCACGGTCACAGACTCGCCAAAGAAGTGATTGACGATCTCGTACACGTGTACCGTCAGCCCCTCCACCTGGGCCTCCAGGCGGGCGGCCATGGCCTTGATGGTGGGGTAAGCCGCCACACCCGTGCAGACCGAGACGGTTCGGGGAGCGGCGTAGTCGGGCAGATATTCGTCCAGGAAGTTCATCTCATCCTCAAACTCGGTGAGCAGGGAGGTGATCATGCCCACACCGTTCTCGATCTGGGCGTAACCCTCGTAGTATTCCTCGGCAGGGAGGGGAAGTCCTGCCTTGAGGTAGAGCTCGTCGGCGCAGAAGAACTTGCGGGAGCCGCACTCCGCAAGGCATTTTTCGGCAAAAGCTTCCACCTGACGGATGACCGCCGCCGCCTCCTCGGGGGAGTAGGTGGTCAGCGGATAGAGCTTGTCCCGATAGCGGGTCAGCCCCGCGGGAACAATAGAAACGCTCTCCATAGCGTCGCCCAGGGCGTACAGATCCCGCATGGAGCGTTCCAGCTCGTCCCCGTCGTTGATGCCCCGACAGAGCACCAGCTGACCGCACAGGGTGATCCCCGCTTCGGCCAGACGGGGCAGGTAATCCAGCACCAAGCCCGCCCGCTTGTTGTGCATCATCTTGACCCGAAGCTCGGGATTGGTGGTGTGCACCGAGACGTTGACGGGGGAAATGTGCATCTCAATGATGCGGTCAATATCCTTGTCGCGGAGGTTGGTCATGGTGATGAAGTTGCCGTGGAGGAAGGAAAGACGGCTGTCGTCATCCTTGAAATACAGAGTCTCCCGCATCCCGGGAGGGAGCTGGTCGATGAAGCAGAAAATGCACTTGTTCTCGCAGGAGTGCTTCTTGTCCATCAGAGGGGTCTCGAAATCTAATCCGATATCGTCATACTCCCGCTTGCGGATGACCGTTTCGTAGGCCGCCTCGTAAGCCTCGCCGCCGCGGCTCCGGGACAGCCGCACCTCGGTGGCCGTGTGGTAGCACCGATAAT
>CAYRTP010000169.1:0-5350 GCA_964427175.1 uncultured Clostridium sp.
AGGTGGTTCCTGCGCCGATTAAGTAATAGAGCGCGTGCCTCCGGCGGCTTAGAACCTTTTTAAAAAAAGGTTCTAAGAACTCCTAAAACCTTAAAAAATATGCAAAAAAACCAAGAGCCTCGCATGACTGAAGCTCTTGGTTTTTTGCAATCTTTTAAAGTTTAGGGGATTCTTAAGGACCCTTTCCAAAGGGTCCTTAAGTGGGGGTCAGGGGCAAAGCCCCTCGTTCCCTCATCCTCTCTCACTCGGGGCCTTGAACTCACGGGGCTTGGAGATGCACTTGTAGGCGGGACGGATGATCTTGCCTGCGGTGATGTACTCCTCCATGCGGTGGGCGCACCAGCCGGTGGCGCGGGCGATGGTAAAGAGGGGGGTATACATCTCGGTGGGGATGCCCAGCATACGGTAGACCAGACCCGAGTAGAGGTCCACGTTGCAGCACATCTCCTGGTTGATGCCCTTGAAGGCGCAGAAGATGCCGGGGGTCAGACGCTCGATGGACTCCAGGAGGTCGAAATCGTCGCCGTAGCCCTTCTCGTAGGCCTGCTCGCGGGCGAACTGCTTGAGCAACATGGCGCGGGGATCGGACTTGGTGTAGACCGCGTGGCCCATACCGTAGATCAGACCGCTTCCGTCGCCTGCCTCCTTCTTGAGGATCTTGAGCAGGAAGTCGGTAAGCTCGCCGTCGTCCTTGGGGTTGGAGACGTTGGCCTTGATGCAGTCGAACATCTCCACCACCTTCAGGTTGGCACCGCCGTGGCGGGGACCCTTCAGCGCGCCGATACCGCCCGCGATGGCGGAGTAGGTGTCGGTACCCGAGGAGGACAGCACGCGGGTGGTGAAGGTGGAGCAGTTACCGCCGCCGTGTTCGGCGTGGATGACCAGGCAGAGGTCCAAGAGATGCGCCTCGGCCTCGGTGTACTTCTTGTCGGGACGGAGCACCCGGAGGAAGTTCTCGGCGGTGCTCAGATTATCGTGGGGGTTGTGCAGGTTCAGGGACTTGTTGCAGAAGGCGTTGCGGTAGACCGCGTAGGACTGGGCGGCGATGACGGGCAGACGGGCCACGATCTCGATGGACTGGCGGAGCATATTGTCCAGGGTCACCTCGTCGGGGTTGTCATCGTAAGCGTACAGGGACAGCACCGCCGTCTGGAGCTTGTTCATGATGGAACGGGAGGGGGCCTTCATGATGATGTCCTCGGTGAAGCGGGGGGGCAGACGGCGCAGGGTGGCCAGCAGATCGTTGAACTCAGCCAGCTCCTCGGTGGTGGGCAGGTGGCCGAAGAACAGAAGGAAGGTAGTCTCCTCAAAGCCGAAGCGGTTCTCAGCGGCGAAATTGTGGATGAGGTCCCGCAGGTCGTAGCCGCGGTACTCCAGAACACCCTCTACGGGGTACTTGTCGCCCTCGCTGACCACGTAACCGTGGGCACTGCCCACGCGGGTCACACCCGCCATAACGCCGGTACCGTCGGCCTCACGCAGACCGCGCTTGACGCGGTAGCCGTCGAAGGCGGAGCGGGGGATGGAGTAGGTAGAGCGGGAGGACGCAAGGAGAGACTCAAACTCCTCCTCGGCGCGGGCGTCCATTTCGATATATTCATTGGCATAAGGATTGTGATTGAATGGCATAACAGGCCTCCATGGGTAGTGCTTTTCGCCGCGGAAACACGGCGGTCAGAATAATGCGTATAGTATAGCACACTTTTTCCCATTTTGCAAGAGGAAATTGCAAAAATTTCAAAATTTTCAAAAAATATCTGATAAATCCGTTCTCCGCTCCCGCATTTTGCATGATTTGGACGGTTTATTTTCAATACAGAGGGGATAAAAATAGGAGCGGACCACAGATCCGCTCCTGTTTTTCACTCGCTTATACGAATCCTTGACAAAAACCTTGAAATAGCGTCGACGGTCATCCTGAGCGAAACGAAGCAAAGCGAAGTGTAGTCGAAGGATCTCTTATCGGGGTGGAGCTCCTTCGACTCCGCGGTGCTTCGCACACGCTCCGCTCAGGATGACTCTAACCGGGTACGATTCAATATTTTGAATAGATATGTTCGGTAACCCCTTCCGGGTGTGTAGGGGAGGCGTTGCGCCTCCCGTCAACATACGGCGTAGGGCAGGTCATTCGGGAGGGGAAACCCCTCCCCTACGGACAAAATTTTTGAAAGCAAAGGGTTATCGAACACGTCTAATGAAGATTCGTATTACGCCTTCCCGTAAGCCATCACCATAAGGTGAGTCAGCGCGCGGGCTTCCTTCATGCCGCAGCCGGGCAGGATGTTCCCCGTGAGGAACTGCTCCAGGGGCTGGGGATCGCTGTCCAGCAGGGGGACCTCCACGGGCTTACCCTGGGTGTCGAAGGTGCACTTGACCACACGATCGCCCTCCATGCGGACGTGGCCCCGCTCGCCGTGGGCCTCAAAGACCACGGGGTCGCACTCGGTCACAAAGCCGGTCTCGTTGATGGCGACGGCACCGTTTGCGAAGCTCATGACGGTCACGGCGTTGTCCTCCACGCGGTCTGGATTGATCTTGGCTACGTCGGCCCGCTCGCAGGCCAGGGTGAAGGCCGAGGTGGCGGCCACGGGTACGCCCAGTACCCAGTCGGTCAGGTACATTCCGTGGGCACCCAGGTCGATCATGGCACCGCCGCCGCACTGCTCGGCGTTGTAGAAGTGGGGAGGCAGCCAGTTGGCCACACTGCCCGAATGGCAGTTGCGGAAGCGGAGGTAGTTGACCTTCCCCAGCTCGCCGCTGTCCACCACGGCCTTGACCGTCTTGCGGGAGCCGATGTACTTCTGGAACAGGGAGATCACGAAGGTCACGCCGCTCTCCTCCACGGCCTCGGCGATGGCATCGGCCTCCTCGTCGGTCAAAGCCAGCACCTTCTCGGTGAAGATGTGCTTCCCCGCGCGGGCGGCGGCGATGATGTCGGCGGTGTGGTCGCAGGAGGCGGAGCAAACAATCACGCCCTCGGCCTCGCTTGCCAGCAGGTCCTCTACGGTTTCGTAGCGGGTCAGATTGGGAAACTGCCCGCCAAAGCCCGCGGCCAGACCCTCGTCACGCTCAAAGAAGCCGATCACCTCACCGTTTGCCATAGCCCGACGGGTGTAGTCGGGAGCGTGCACGTGCCAAACACCCAAAATTGCGATTTTCATAGTCCTGTATCCTTTCGTAAGAAACGGCTCTGCCGTGGATTTGCGCTTGAATGCGCTTCTATTATACAAAATTTCGGATCAAAAAACAATGGTCAAATTCCCAAATTCAGGAAGTATTTTTTGTGCAAAAGCACAACCGCTTCGATTGTGTTTTTCCTTGACAAAGAGGCGCGGCTGTGATATAATGAAAAGTAATCATATAATAAAATCAAGGAGGCCCCCATGCATCTTTCCATCAAACGCATCCTCGCCGCCATGCTGGCCGCGATGACCATCCTGCCTATGGCCGTTGGCCTGACATCCTGCGGTGAGAACACCGACGATCCCGCCGTCACCGATACCAAGGCCGAGGAGACCACCTCCGCCGATGAGGCTCTGTACGCCGACCTGCCCACCGAGGATTTCGGGGGCTACGAGTTCAACGTGCTCCAGTACAAGGAGGATACCGCCGCCACCGCCACCGTACTGACCGAGCGGTCGGGCAACCCCATCGAGGACAAGGTCTACGAGCGCGCCCTCGCGGTGGAGGATCGACTCAAGGTCAAGTTCGTCAACAATTTGTGCACCGTGACCGAGGCCACCACCCGCCTCCGCAACAGCATTGCGGGCGGCTTGGACGAGTACGACGTATTCTGGCAGCACTCCACCACCACCGTCTCCAATTTCCTGGCACCGGGCTACCTGGTGGACCTGAACACCATCGATGTCTTTGATTTTGAGAAGCCCTGGTGGGACGATACCGCTAACCAATTCCTGATGCTGGACGAGCATCAGTACATGGCCTTCGGTGATATCAACGTCTACCTGTTCGACTTCCACAGCGCCATCCTGTTCAACAAGGAGGTCACCGACGAACATCAGCTCAAGCTCTATGACATGGTGGATAACGGCACCTGGACCATGGACAAGTTCACCACCCTGGTCACCGAGCTGGCCCTCCCCGCCGCCAACGGCAGCGGTGAATACGACCGCATGGGCTACACAGGCAACGCCACCGCCACCATGTTCGGCTTCCTCCACGGTGCCGATGCCAAACTGTTCAGTTACGACGAAAACGGGGTTCCCTTCATGGACGTCAACGAGACCTACCTGGAGGTTCTGTCCAAGTATTGCGACCTGTTCAAGGACACCAAGCTGTGCAACCCCCGAGACGGTGAGTGCGTCACCACCTTTGCCGCCCAGGAGGCCACCTTCATCTCCTGCGGCGTGGGCCAGCTGGGTGCTCTCCGCGAGGAAGCCTTCGACTACGGCCTCATGCCCTTCCCCAAGTACAACGAGGCGCAGAAGGAATACATCTCCTTCGTCACCAACCAGATCCAGCCCATGGTCATCCCCAAGAGTGCTACCAACCTCCACCGCACGGGTGTGATCCTGGAGAACCTGGCCGCCGAGTCCTACCGCCGCGTCCGTCCCGAGTATTTCCAGGTCCTGCTGGAGTCCAAGTACGTCCGCGACCATGAGTCCATGGAGATCATGGAGATGCTCTTCAACTCCGAGACCCGCTTTGAGCTGGAGCACATTTATGCATGGAACGAGTTCGAGAATACCGTGGTCAAGGCCTTGACGGAACAGGCCGACAGCTTCTCTTCCTCTTCCAAGAGCTACAGCCGCGCCATCAACAAGTCTATTGAGAAGACTTTGAACTATCTGGCAAAGGGTACCAAGTAAGCCTTCACCCCATAAAACAAGCCTCCCGACCGACGGTCGGGAGGCTGTTTTGTATAGGAATCACTTCAGGAATCCGTTGATGATCTGCTCCTCGGCTTCCTTCTCGGTCAAACCCAGGGTCATGAGCTTGATGAGCTGTTCGCCTGCGATCTTGCCGATGGCGGCCTCGTGGATCAGGGAGGCCTCGGTGTGGTTAGCCTCGATCTGGGGCACCGCTACCACCTTGGCACCATCCATGATGATGGCGTCGCACTCGGTGTGGCCCGAGCAGCGGTTGTTGCCGTTGACCTTGGAGTAGAAATACTGTCTGGAATCCTCCTTGGCCACCGAGCGGGAGACCACGTGGGCTCCGCAGTCCTCGCCGTCCAGGTCCACCTCGAAGTGGGTCTCGGCAAACTGGGTACCGTGGGTCATGATCTTCTCGCGGATCACCAGGGTCGCGCGGTCGGCCAGCTTGGCCACGGTCTTGCGGTTGGTGGAGTCCACGCCCTTGATCTGGGCGGTCTCCATCTCCATGTAGG
>CAYRTP010000170.1:0-5316 GCA_964427175.1 uncultured Clostridium sp.
GAAGTCGGAATATAATTTGACGAATTGGTGATTTTGATGTATAATATTGCATGAGGTGATATTATGTCAAATAGCATTTTGAGAGATAAAGCAAAGGATTTTGCTAAAAATATTGTCTTTCTCTGCCGTAATATGAAATCAGAACATAAAGAAACTGTCCTGATAAATCAATTATTACGCTCCGGCACTTCTATTGGAGCAAATATTCACGAGGCGCAGTATGCGCAAGGCACAAAAGATTTTATATCCAAACTCGAAATAGCGCAAAAGGAATGCTACGAAACCGAATATTGGCTTGAGCTATTATTTGAAACAGGTTGTATAGAACAAACTGTATATAAGGCCATTCAAAACGATTGCGGAGCTATACGCCGAATGTTAATAGCATCGTTAAATACGATTAAAGCCAAACAAGAATAGGGGTATGGGCTTTGCCCTGTGCCTTTGTATTACAAAGGCGAAACTGGCGATAAAGCATAACGGTAAATACTAATTCGTCTAACTTGATTTTGGAGGGAATACCAATGAAATATCAGCTCCATGATTCTGAGATTGATTCTTTTATTCTTGAAAAAGATTCGATCATTCTTTCATTTCCAAATGGCTTTTATGCCGAGGATGATAATGGAAACGAAATAATGCCTTTAAGGCATAAGCTTGTATTTACAATCGACCGAACCTGTCCTGATGAACCGTTAGAATCTTCTGTCTTTATTAGGAGAATCAATCGTCGTTATAACGGTTGGAAGGATATTTCTTTTAAGCAATTTATTTCTCTTTTCAAAAAAGGAAATATGGTTATACATGATGAATACGACAGCAAGCTAACAAACTGGAAAATGATCCAGCTTAATACAAGCACGAGCCGGTCAAATATCGAACTGTTCATAACGGACATTATTGATATAGCCTGTTACGAATGATATAGACGATAGGAGTCATAATCAAATACCAAATCATCGAATAATTAACGCCGACAGACCCTGAAAATCTGTCGGCGTTAATTATTTGGTTACTGCGGAGCAATTTTTCGCAATATGAACAAACTGATTTGCGATTTTTCCGATAAGGACATCACCGCTTATACGAATCCTTTTTTCAAAACATTGACTCGTCCTCGGATAGAGTCATCCTGAGCGGAGCGAAGCGGAGTCGAAGGATCTCTTGGCGGGCAGAAGATCCTTCGACTCCATTCCGCGGTGCTTTGCACGCGCTCCATTTCGCTCAGGATGACTTTATTTTAAGATGTTTATCGAAAATTCGTATAACCGACAAAAACCGAACCCTTGGCACTGAGCCTCGGGTTCGGTTTTTGATTCAATTATCCGCAAACAGTCAAGCTCTCACGGATCACAGTCCCCGTAGGCAGGCAGACGCGGTTGCCGTCCAACGCAAAGGAGACTTCCTTCCCGTCAACCGTCACGCGGGTAACCGTCCGCTCCTCGGGGAGCCCGAAGGTCTCCAGGGGCAGGGCACCGTACAGCACCGACAGGGTGGTTTCGGTCTCGGTGATCTCCACCGTACCCCAGGCACCCTGCACCGACCAGAAGCACTTGAAGGGCCGCTCTGCCGTCACAGGGGCAAAGCCGATGCGCTTTTGGGTCATGTCGAAGGTAAAGCCCGAGAAAATGGCGGGCAGGGCAAAGCTGGCCATGGAGCGGGCGTAGCTGGAGCCGCACTCGATCTCGGCGTAGGGATTCCGCTTCTTGCCGTCGTAGCGTTCGCGGATGGCCTCCACGATGGACACGCCCTCCTCCACCAGGCCCTCCTGGATCATCAGCCCCGCGGCGGCGTACTCGAAGCCGGTCATGCACTCCTCGGTGTAGGGGATGGGAATGGCGGGCTTGTAGGCTCCCTCGGGCCAGTTGCAGATCAGGACACCCCGCTCGTCGTTGACGGCGAAGATGCGGCAGGGGTTGAACACCTCCCGCATGGAACGGAAGTTGTTGTCATACAGAGCCTTCACGGCGATCTTTCGGTGCGCGGGGTCGAACACGTCGCCCAGCCCCAGCAGGGTGGCGTGCCACTGACCGATCATCTGGTCGATCTCGCTTCCCTCTCCGAACTGGTACTTGATCTCGTTTGCCTCGCTGTTCCAGTAGGGACCGTAGATGCCGGGATCGAACTCGGCAAAGCGGTCCAGCACCGACTTATCCGAAAAGTCGATATTCTGAATGTAGTAGGACCCGTTGAACAGCTCCCGCTCGGTGGCCTCGGAGCCTTTTTGGAACATGGCGCAGTACTCACGGGCATCCTCGTTCTCACCCAGATACTCCGCGATCTCGGCGCAGGCCTTGAGGGCGGCCAGGTAGTAGCCGTTGAGCCAGGCGTTGGCCCCGAACAGCTCCATGTCCAGGGTATGGTGCTGACGGCCGCGGATCACGCCCGTCCGCTCGGGATCCCACAGGTCGCGGTTCTCGGGATTCCAGGCGAATTCCAGGGTCTTCTTGACACTGGGCCAGTAGCGGCGGAGCCACTCGTCATCGCCCGATAGCTTCCACTCGCGGTAGAACCGCAGGATACTGCCCATCTGCCCGTCCACGCAGGCGCGGAAGCCTGACCGTCCCGAACCCAGGGGGATCACGGTGCGGAAGGCCATACCGCCCGCCTCCGAGAGGCTGTAGGTGTAGCTGATCTCCAAAATCTGTCGGGCCATCCGCGGGAACAGGAAGGCCAGGGCGTACTGGTAGTTCCAGACGTGGTCGCAGGTACCCTCACAGCTCCCCGATTGAGCACCCGTCCCCTCAAAGGCCCAGAACTCGCCGTTCTCCAGCCGCAGGCAGGTGGGGCTCTTGAGCACCGAGAGGTTAGTGGAAGCCGCCTCCACGCAGGCCTCGGGCAGGGTGGAACCACAGAGTGCCTCGGCAAACCGCTTGGAATCGCGGTACAGGGCATCCCAGCTCCGATAGCCGTAGGCCATGACCTCGGCGGCACTTGCGAAGCGGCGGCAATATTCGTGCTTCCAGGTGGGCTTGTTTCCGTCCCAATACTTGACGAAATTGGGGAAATACCAGGTCAGCAGGAAGCGGACCCTGCGGCTCTCCCCGGGGGCCAGGGAGACCTTGGCGGCCAGGGTGGCCATGTCGCCGATATTCAACTTGCCGTTGGGCGCGCAATCATCGTAGTGACGGTTCTTCAGAGGGCCGTAGGCCGAGAACTCCCGCCAGAAGGTGGTCAGATCGTCAAACCAGCCGCTTCGGTACCAGTATTCCTGGTAGGAAACGTCATCGCAGTCGGTGGAGACGGTCAGCTCGCCGTACTCGGGCTGATCGGGGGTGAATTTTTTGCTGGACAGGGTGATGGAGGAGATATTTCCCTCCTTCCCATAGGTGTTCAAGCACTCGTCCAGGATGCAGAAGGGATTGCCCACCGAGAAGGCCAGAGTGTAGTCGGTGGCCGCGTCGGCGGTGTTGATGATCTCCCACTCAAAGAAGGCGGCGGGGAGAGAGCTGTTGTCCTCGTCCCCGGGGATGAAGGGGTTGTAGGCGGTCAGCTTGATGTCCGCGGGCATGGTGTCACAGCCGTAGGACAGGTGGGCCAGGGGGAACTCCCCCTCGAAGGTCACGTCGGGGAAGTGGGCCAGGCCCGCCAGAGTGGTGCGGTTGATGCCCTGACCGTAGCCCCAGGAATGATGATGGGAGGCTTCCTGGGAGCCGATCATACAGCCGGTCAGATCGCCCTGGAGTACCCGCGCGTCCAGGACCTTCCCGTCCCGCTCGGCCTTGACGGCGAAGTGGGAGTATTCGTTGACCGACCGCTTGTTGGCCCTGCCCGTCAGCTCCCAATCCACCAGGGCACCGATGCCCGAGATGCTGAGACCGCCGCAACCGATACCCGACAGGGGGAAGGCGATCTCCTGCAAATAATCCTTGGAATAGGTCTTCATATTCTCTTACCTCTCATCTGCGGAATAGATGGTGATATCCGTGATCTTGGTCACTGAATAATCCGCGTTGTTCATGTTGTTGTGGATGGTCTCAAAGTCCACCGCCTCGGTCAGGTCCTCGGCATTGAGGAGGAGCACCTTGACGTAGCGGTAGCACCCCGTCAGAGGCTCGCTTCCCGCCCCGGGGAATTTGGCACTCCGCAGGGAGGTATCGGTGATGATGGTCCAGCTCTTGCCGTCATTCGAGCCCTCTACGCGGAAGTTGGGGATCACGGTGCCCGCGGCGGGGGTGATGGTGATGTAGGACAGCGCCAAAGCCTCTCCCAGGTCGAAGCGAATGGTCTGGGTGGTGCGGTGCGCGCTGGGCTCCCAAACCGTGGCGGGATCGCCGTCCCACAGGTTGGCCGTGGGATCGGACATGACCTGATGGGCCTTATCGTCACCGCTGTAGGTGATACCGCCCACGGCGGTCACCGAAACGGGGGTCACGGGAATACCCGTAGGCGTGGTGCAAGCGTAGTCGGGATTGAGGTCGGCGGGATAAGCCTCCTCGGCGTGGTCGCCCAGGCCCAACGCAGTCAGCAGGAATACCCAATCGTCCCGTGTGGGCTTATTCGGGAGCGCGTAGCACCCATCCGCAGGGGTGACACCTGCCGCTACGGGGAGGTACTTCCCCGTCTTGGGGTTGAACCAGTAGGCATCGTAGGTCTTGTTTCCGTCCAGGCACTTGACGGTCACGGGATGATCCTCGGTGCTGTAGAGGTAGACCACCGCCAGGGAGCCGTCCTCGGTGGCCGAGAGCAGGCAGGCCTCGCGGTCCAGGCCCAAAGCGTCCCCTACGTCCGAGAAGCGGGGACGCAGAGAATACCAGGGGCCGATGGCCTCGAAGAAATCCTTCATGTAGACCACCTCAAAGCAACCGGGCTTGTCCAGGGTCATGTACCAGGGCTCGTAGCTGTAGCCGTTCAAACCGCCGTACCAGCCCGTGAAGCGGCTGGTGGAGAAGCAACCCGCCCAAATACCCGACACGCCGTAGGTAAAGCCCGCGCTTCCGCAGAGCACGGCCCGCCATGCGCCGATGCGGTTGGCATCGTAGCCCGTGAAGGGACCGCAGTTGATGTCCTCGTAGTTGGATTCCGACTCAATAAAGACCTTGCAGGCCCCCGAGCCGCAGGCATCGTAGTAGCTCTTGTAGAATTCCTTGGATTGCATATGGCCCACCAGGGGTCTCTTGCGGTTGCCGTGACCGCCCTGGACCGTCCAGGTATCGTGCCAATGGCTGGTGTCCATCCGTACCGCCCGCTCGTCGGTAGCCAGCATGGGATCCATGTGGGCGGAGTTGGGATGGTTGTAGCCGTCCAGCTCATCCACCAGCTCGGCGGCCTTGATGTAGCAATCGAAAACCGTATGCCCGGGGGTACGGCTGGCAC
>CAYRTP010000171.1:0-5291 GCA_964427175.1 uncultured Clostridium sp.
TAGACCGAGCAGGAAGACCCAAGCAAGTTCCTTGCTTGCGGAAAGAGTATTGACTAATGATGAAAAAAATATTTGCCGTATCCGACGTTCACGGTCACTACACCCAACTGACGGATGCCCTGCGAGTGGTCGGATTCGATGAAACAAATGAAGATCACGTTTTCATCAGTTGCGGCGATTTGTTTGATCGAGGTCCGGAGAATGTTCGTGTCTATGATTTCGTGAAAGACTTACCTCGGAAAATTTTGCTCAAGGGCAACCATGAGGAAAATCTGTACAATGCGCTCCGACGGGGAAGTGTTGCCGAGATGGACACCGCCAACAAAACCGATGTGACCATCGCTGAGCTGTTGGGCATCGGCGCGGTGGACGAAAACGGTTGCATTGATACCGTCGCCCATGCCGAAAAGATCCGCGAGATCACGGCTTTTGTGGACTCTATGCGGGATTATTACGAAACCGAGACCTACGTTTTTACCCATGGCTGGCTTCCTATCGTATTTGACGGGAACCGCCCACGTGTCGACCCGATGTGGCGGGAAGCCTCCGACGAGGAATGGCAGGTGGCCCACGAGCTGGAATGGCAGCAATTGTACAGCGTACACGCTGTGTTGAAGGGTAAGACCCTTGTCTGCGGACACCGTCCCGCACGGCTTGGGCGGATGTTCGATGATCTGCGGGAGCCCGATTGCTCCGAGCCCTTTTACGGGGACGGGATGATCGCCATTGACGCGGGAACCATCGACAGCGGGCGCGTCAACGTACTGGTGCTTGAGGTTGAATGCTGAAACAGGAAAAACGAGCATAATAGAGAATAAACGGGGAGGATTTCTGCAAAAATCCTCCCCGAAATCTTGACAGCCGGGCAAAAATTTGGTACAATAATACCATAAAAACCGAATGTAGGTACAATAGACCATCGCGATGGACTCATAATAAAATCGCAACAGAAAAGAGGTATATGTATGAATTACGGATTCGTCAAAATTGCCGCCGCCACCCCCATTGTCAAGGTGGCAGATCCTGCTTACAACACCGCCGCCTGCGCCGCTCTGGCCGAGAAAGCCGCCGCGCAGGGTGTGAAGGTCCTGACTTTCCCCGAGCTCTGCCTGACCGGCGCAACCTGCGGGGATCTGTACAGTCATGACCGACTCCTGCGGGGAGCCGTGGAGGCTCTGCGGAGCTATACCGAGGCCACTGCCGCCCTGGATCTGATCAGCGTGGTGGGTCTGCCCGTGGCCTTTGCCGATAAGATCTACAACTGCGCCGCCGTGGTATCGGGCGGTATGGTGCTGGGCTTGGTGCCCAAGCAGACCTTGACCTCCGCCGAGCGTCGGGTGTTCACCCCCGCTCCCGCGCAGAATCTGGCACTGGATCCTTTGGGAGACGGCAGTTTTGTCCAGCTTGGTACCAAGCAGATGTTCGTCTGCAACAGCCTGCCCACTCTGCGCGTAGGCGTGGAGGTAGGCGGCGATCTGTACGCCGCGGTTCCTCCCTCTGCTCGCCTGGTGTCCGCGGGGGCTACCCTCATCTGCAATCCCGCCGCCACTCCCGAGATGGTGGGTGCCGAGGAGTACCGCCGCATGACCGTGAAGGGTCAGTCGGCCCGCGCCCTGTGCGGTTACCTGTTGGCCGAATGCGGTGCCGGTGAGTCCACCACCGACCACGTTTACGGCGGTCACGCTATCGCGGCCGAGTGTGGTGGGATCCTGGCCGAGCGGGCTCCCTTTGCCCATGGCCAGACCCTCACAATTACCGAGCTGGATCTGGAGCGCATTACCCACGACCGCCGCGTCAGCAGCTTTGATACCTCCGCTTGCGGAGACATCACCGAGTGCTACTTCGACCTCTGCGTGGAGGATTGCGAGCTGACCCGCTTCATCGACGCTCACCCCTTCACCCCCGCCGATCCCGTCCTCCGCGCCCATACCTGCGAGCGCATCCTGACCATCCAGGCAAACGGCCTGAAGCAACGGGTCACCGCCGCCTGGGCCAAGAAGATCGTGCTGGGCATTTCGGGCGGACTGGATTCCACCCTGGCCCTGCTGGTCATGGTGCGGGCTATGGACCTGCTGGGCCGTCCCCGCACCGATATCGTGGCGGTCACCATGCCCTGCTTCGGCACCACCGTCCGCACCAAGACCAACGCCACCGTTCTCTGCGAGGAGCTGGGCGTTGACTTCCGCACCGTGGATATTTTCGATTCGGTGAACCAGCACTTCAAGGACATCGGCCACGATCCCGCCGTCCGCGACGTGACCTACGAGAACGCCCAGGCCCGTGAGCGCACCCAGGTCATCATGGACATTGCCAATGACGTGGGCGGTATGGTGGTCGGTACGGGCGACCTCTCCGAGCTGGCCCTGGGCTGGGCTACCTACAACGGTGACCATATGTCCATGTACAGCGTCAACGGCGGTGTGCCTAAGACCCTGGTTCGCCATCTGACCGCCTACGTGGCCGACACCGAGCGTGCGGCGGGCCACGTGAAGCTGGCCGATGCTTTGGATGACATTCTGGGAACCCCCGTCAGCCCCGAGCTGCTCCCCGCCGACGAGAGCGGCAACATTGCCCAGAAGACCGAGGACCTGGTGGGCCCCTACGAGCTCCACGATTTCTACCTCTACTACCTCCTCCGCTACGGCTTCACTCCCGCCAAGCTCTTCCGCATGGCGCGGTACGCCCTGGGCGGGACCTACGACAACGCCACCCTTCTCAAGTGGCTGGAGACCTTCACCCGCCGCTTCTTCACCCAGCAGTTCAAGCGTTCCTGCCTCCCCGACGGCCCCGCCGTATTCGATGTCAGCGTGTCCCCCCGCGGCGGTTGGGCTATGCCCTCGGACGCATCCAGCGCGCTGTGGATGGCGGAGATCGCGGAACTGAAGGAGAGCGAGGGGCTTTGCCCCTGACCCCCACCAAGAACCCTTTTGAAAAAGGGTTCTTGGAACTTCGAAAACCTTTGACTTCAAACCTTTAAAAAAGGAACTTATAACCTATGGAACTCAAAATCAAAAAACTCCACCCCAAGGCCATCCTGCCCACCTACGGCTCGGCAGGGGCGGCGGGTGCTGACCTCTACGCCCTCCCCGAAGGGGATCCCACTGTGATCGCGCCCGGTGAGACGGTGTTCATCCATACCGGCCTGTCCATGGCCATCCCCGAGGGCTACGTGGGGCTGAACTTCGCCCGGAGCGGCCTGGCCTCCAAGCGGGGACTGGCTCCCGCCAACAAGGTGGGTGTCATCGACTCGGACTACCGCGGCGAGCTCATGGTGGCCCTCCATAACCACGGCGACATTCCCCAGACCGTGGAGCCGGGAGACCGTGTCGCCCAGTTCCTCATTATGCCCGTCATCACCGCGCAGTTTGTCGAGGTGGACAGCCTGGACGAGACTCAGCGCGGCGCGGGGGGCTTCGGGTCTACGGGGACCAAGTAAAAACGAGGTTCTCTTAATTTTCTTTGGCAAGAACAATCCCGAAAAATGAAGCATCGAGGAGGTACATTTTGATGGATGGACGGGAACTGGTCAGAAACATACTGACAAAAAAACCAACCGACCGCATGGGTTTTACCGATAAAATCTGGTGGGAAACCGATCAGAAATGGCGGGAACAGGGTGGTATGCAACGGAAAAATGAGGGAACGGGAGAAATCGCACATTTTGATTTCCCGACCTGGTTTGACGCGGATATGCAAGAGCATTGGGGGCCTGTGGATTGGATTCCCATCAGAGGCTTCAACGAGGTTCTCGAGGAAAACGACAAGTGGATCATCACCAAAGACGGATCCGGCGCGGTATTCAAGAACTGGAAGAACAGAACCGGTGTGCCGGAGCACACCCGCTTCGATATGGACAGCATGGAAGTATGGCAGGAAATGTATAAGCCGCATCTGCTTTTCTTCGACGAAAATCGAATCAATCCCGCCGTTCTTCAGCATTTTGTCACCGCCGTTCAGCAGAATCATCAGTCCGCCGAATTCGGTTGTTCCTGCCTTTGGGAGTATCTTCGTCACGCTCTCGGCGACTATCAGCTTTTGACCACCCTGCTGGAGGAGCCGGAATGGATTCTGGATTTCAACAGAACCTATACGGATTTTCTCAAGCTCCACTACAAACACATTTTGGAAAACGTTGTAAAGCCGGACCACGTATGGCTCTACGATGATTTGTCCTACGGCAAGGGGCCTTTCTGTTCCCCGTCCCTCATTCGGGAATACTTCGTGCCTTTCTATCAGGAGCTGACGGACTTCTTCCATTCCTACGATCTGCCTGTTGTCCTGCATTCCTGCGGGAACGTGGAAGCCCTGCTCCCGCTGATCGTGGAAAGCGGGTTTGACGCGCTCAATCCCATGGAAGTCAAGGCGGGATGCGACGTTGTCCGCTTTGCGGAAAACTACGGGGATAAGCTCTCTTTCTTCGGCGGTTTTGACGTACGGATCCTGGCGGACGGCGACCGAGACACCATCAAAAAAGAAGTGATCCGCATCTGTTCCGCTATGCGGAAACTCGGTGTTGGATATATGTTCGGTTCTGACCATTCTGTTCCGCCGACGGTGGATTATGACTCCTACTGCTACGCGATGGAAGTATTCCGGGAAAATTGCTATATGTAAATCCGTTGCAGTCCCGCCGGATTTCAGTTTGACGGAGTGGCCGAAACAGAGGCTGCTCTAATGTAATCGTACATACACAAACAGCAGGACGGTATTCCCATAACGGAATTCCGTCCTTTTGGCGTGTATAGGGGGCTTACAGTCATCAACAGATGGGACGAACGGTGCGGATTTCTTGACATTTTTCAAAAAATATTTCGGTATGCTCTTGTACTTTTTGTTCGAATATGCTATAATGAACCTACCACATCAAGAAAGGCTCACCCCCAAGGGAGTGAGGGTAATAAAAATGGGAAAGATTACGTTCATGGGTGCGGGCAGCACCGTTTTTGCGAAAAACGTCATTGGTGATTCCATGTGCAGTGAGGCTCTGCGGGACTTCGAGTTCGCGCTTTACGATATCGACCCCGAGCGTCTGGAGGAATCCTACATCATGGTCACCGCCCTCAACAAGAATATCAACGAGGGACGGGCCAAGATCACCAAGTATCTCGGTATTCCCAACCGCAAGGACGCTCTGCGCGGGGCTGATTTCGTGGTGGATGCTATCCAGGTGGGCGGCTACGATCCCTGTACCATCATTGATTTCGAGATTCCCAAGAAGTACGGTCTCCGTCAGACCATCGCGGATACCCTGGGCATCGGCGGTATCTTCCGCTCCCTGCGGACCATCCCGA
>CAYRTP010000172.1:0-5229 GCA_964427175.1 uncultured Clostridium sp.
GGTGAAGGACTCACCCTCGAAGTACTTCTCCATGAGCTCGTCGGAGGTACCGGCCAGAGCCTCATTGAGCGCGTCCTTGTAGTCCTGTGCGGTCTGCTCCCAGTTGATCTTCATGGGAACGCCGGATCTCTTGCCCTTCTCGTCGTACTTGAAGGCCTGCATATCGATCAGGTCGATCATGGTAACGTCCTTACCGGTCTCCACGGGGATGAACACGGGGCAGACGGATACGCCGAAGGTAGCGTGGATCTGGTGGAACACGCGGGCGAACTTGGTCTCGGGATCGTCGCACTTATTGATAAAGAAAGCCTTGGGAATACCGGCGGCGCAGGCGTAGTCCCATGCCAGCTCGGTACCGACCTCAACGCCTGCCTTACCGTCTACGCTGATGACGGCGGCATCGGCCACGCGCACGGCCTGCTTGACTTCACCCGAGAAGTCCAGGAAGCCGGGGGTATCCAGCACGTTGATCTTGGTGTCCTTCCAGGTCATGTACGCGGGGGTAGCCGAGAGGGTAAAGCCTCTTGCCTTTTCCTCAGCGTCATAGTCACAGACCGTGTTGGAGGCAGAGATGGAGCCCAGACGGTCGGTTGCGCCTGCTATGTACAGCATAGCCTCTGCCAGGGAGGTCTTACCCGATCCACCGTGACCGAGAAGTGCCAGATTACGGAGTTGCTTGGTGTTGAAATCAGCCATTTTGATTCACCTTTGTCCCCCTGCCGCACCCCGAGCTCTCCCCGGGACGGTGGCGGACACCTTTCTTTTTTTAGGTGTAATATTTTCGTTCAAGTTTTGTACAGAATAAGCAAAAATCGCAACAATGCAGTACAATAATCGAACAACATGTCTATTATACTATATTTTTGCGATTTTTTCAAGATGGTTATTTGAAGTTTTACACCACGGCGCGTAGAAATTGCAAGCCCGCTTTTGGTGAAATAAAACAAAATTTCGTTCAGAAATCAAAATGGGGTTGACAAAATGCTCGAAAAATGGTAAAATGAAGATTGGCTGCCGACTGTCCGTAAGGACAGCCGACTGCCCTTTGGGGCAGTCCCACGGTGCGGTTGCTTTCCCAGTTTTTTACGGGAAAGTATCTTTCATTGTTTTGAAGCCTTTCCCGACGTGAAAAACAGAGGGGAGGTGATGGAATGTACGTAACTATAGAGGTGCTGTTAGCCTTCTGCGCACTGATCGTTGATCTGATTGCTCTCGTCGTTCTTATCTTTCAGAATAATAAAAAGAAATAACCGCCCGCAACCTCGCAAGTAAAGGCGATTATTTCTTTTCTTGAGGGGAAGCAACCGTATCGGCAGCCTTCCTGCTTATATTATACGGCAAAAGGGTTCATTTGTCAAGACCCTTTTGCCGTATTTTTTACGGGAACACAAAATTCCTGACGGAATCCCGATTACGAACGATCATTCCCCGCGCTCAAAGGCCTGCGCGTCGGCCAGGATGGCTTGGAAGCGCTCGGTTTTGCGGATGGGTCAAATATGGCTTTGGCCAGATCGGGTGTGATGCGGTCGTCAGATGCGGGATAGGTTTCGGCCCAATAGCGAAGCTCTTGCCCATACAGGTAGGGGAGCTTGCTTTCGGTCACCACATTGTAGGTTTTCGCTACGATCCGATGATGCCGTACCGCCTTTTCCAGCCAATCCATAGCTTCGTCGGGACGGTCCAACCG
This sequence comes from uncultured Clostridium sp., assembly GCA_964427175.1. GTDB lineage: Bacteria > Bacillota > Clostridia > Oscillospirales > CAG-272 > CAMEON01. The sequence goes on from CAYRTP010000172.1 coordinate 1,688, forward strand.
CATACATATCTCTGCGCAATTCGTATAACAGGGATCGATATAGAAGGGCATCTCGTCTTCCCTATCTCCCACCATAAGGTCGTACAGATCCGGATAGAGACGGAGACAGGAATAGGCCTTCTCATACTCACCCGCCTTGTACCATGACCACGTAATCCGGTAAAGCTGTATGGATAGATAGGTCAACGCGCCGGAAATGTTTTCGGCGTGCTGCTTACGGCTGTCTTCCTCCCGTCCGAGCAGATGGTACAAATAGGCCAACTCCCCGCCGCCCTCTGCATGGGGATTCAGCGTGGGGATCTGCTTGGCGTGCTCCTCCGCCTTGACGTAGTTTTCCATACGCTCGTAATAGTGGGTCAGCCAACTGTGCGCCTGGCTCAGGTAACGAACGTCGGTACAGTGATGGAGGATCACGTTGGCCTCACGGAGAAATTCGTTTTCCCAAAACTGTTTTTCGGTTGTGAGCTCATCTCGGTTCTCGGCATGGTAATAGGCGCTCAACAGCCCGTTCAGGTTTCCCAGCGAATACGCAAGCAAGCGATAGCTATTGGGATACTTCTCCAAAAGCCTGCGGCTCTCCTCACAGCAATCCCGACGCCACGTCAGCTCATCTGTATCCTCGGGGCGGTTACACAGCTTGATCTCGGTTTCCCGGATATGCGCCTCGATCTCCTCATTCCCGTCGGCGCCGTCCCGGCCAAACAGAATATCCGTGGATACACCCAGCACGTTGGACAGGGGAACGACCATGGAAATATCCGGCATCCCCGTTTCATTTTCCCAGCGGCTCACCGCTTGGTAGGTGATATTCAGCTGCTCCGCCAGTTCTTCCTGCGTCAGATTCCGCTCTTTTCGCAATCTGCGGATGATCTGTCCCATTGTTTCTTTCATATACTGTTCTCCTTGGTTGTAATTCCGGTACCGTTGTAAACAGTATAGCATAGGTTTCGGGGATTGTCAAGCGATGCAAATATGCGGAGAACTCAACGGAGCATTGCGGGATCTTTCCCTTTTTTCGGCGGTCAGAATGGAGCCAGAACCTCCGAAAGCCCAAAAAGCGCCTCCGCGTTCCGACCCGTCACCTCGGCCAGCTCCTGCGGAGTGATGCCGTGGAGGGGGGCGATCACCTCGGCAATGCAGGGGATCAGACCCGAGTGGTTGATCTTTCCCCGATGGGGTACGGGGGCCATATAGGGGCAGTCGGTCTCCAGGAGGAGCTTGTTCAGATCCACCGAGGCCACCACCGAGCGGACTCTCTGGGCGTTTTTGAAGGTGGAGGCTCCGCCGAAGGCGATATACCACCCTCTGCGGGTCAGCTCGCGGGCCATTTCGGCCGAGCCGCTGTAGCCGTGGAAGACACCGCGGACGGTGGGGTATTTCAGAACGGTATCGAAGCAATCCCCGTGGGCCTCCCGATCGTGGATGATGACGGGGAGATCCAGCTCGGCGGCGAGGGCCAGCTGACCCTCGAAGAAGGCCTTTTGCAGGGGCTTATCCATGGGCTCCCAGTAGTAATCCAGGCCGATCTCCCCAATGGCCACGAGCTTGTCCCGTCGGCGGACGGCGGGGTCTAACAGCCACTCACGGAGGGAGGCCAGCTCAGCCTCGGGATCCAGGGGCGTACCGTCGGGGATGCCCTGGGCATCCTCGGGGTGGATCCCCACGGCGGCGGCCATGAAGGGGTACTTCCCTGCCTGGGCCACGGCCACGCGGCTGTTTGAGAGGTTGGTTCCCACGTTGATGACCGCTTTGGTAACGGCGAGGAAGTCGGGGGAATTCAGAAGGGCCTCGGCCCCGCCTTCCAGGGTGTCGTATTTGCGGTCAAAATAGTGGGCGTGGGTATCGATGAACATAGGTACTCCTGTTATAATATATTTGCCATCCGTAGTACACCAGCCAGATGTACACGGCAGGTTCTCATTCCTAAGCTACAATAGAAGGGTGAAATGGATTGACGAGGTACTCCCGGGGCTATCACGTCCGCTTGAAAGACAGTCATCCATCCTTTCAGGCTTCCCGCAGATTCTCCACGATGCGGGTGATGGTCTCGGTCATGCGGGCGATATCCTCGTCGGTGTTCCCTTCCCCGAGGGAAATTCGGATGGTGCCCAGGGCTTCCTCGGGGGCGACCCCCAGGGCGGTGATGACGTGGCTGGGGTCGGGGGAGCCCGCCGTACAGGCCGAGCCCGCCGATACGTGGATGCCCTTCATATCCAGGCGGTAGACCAGGGCCTCACCGTCGATGCCCTCGAAGGTCAGGCTGACGATATGGGGCAGGGAGCAGGGAGCATCGCAGTAGGGGGACATACAGCGGGGACAGCCGTTGATACGGGTCCCGGGGATGGCGTGGAGCAGGTCCCCCGCCAGGGTATTGGACAGGCTTCGCAGGAGGGCGTTCGTCTCGTCCATACGGCTGACCGACTCCTCCAGAGCGGCGGCCAGGCCCACGGCACCGAGAAGATTTTCGGTGCCCGCACGGCGGCCCGACTCCTGGTGGCCTCCGGGGATCAGGGGGAGGAAGGGTGTCCCCTTGCGGACGTACAGCACCCCCACCCCGTGGGGGCCTCCGAATTTATGCCCCGAGAAGGACAGAGTATCTACCCCCAGCTTCTCCGCATTCACGGGAATGTGCCCTACCGCCTGGACGGCATCGGTGTGGAACGCCACCCCGCGCTCACGGCAGACCTTGGCGATGTCCCGCACGGGCTGGACCGTACCGATCTCGTTGTTCGCGTACATAACCGTGACCAGGGCGGTATCAGGGCGGATGGCGGCGGCGACCTGCGGGGCTTGGATATACCCCTCGGAGGTGACGGGCAGGATCTCCACCTCAAAGCCCTCGGAGGACAGGGCACGGAGGGTGTTCAGGACCGAGGGATGCTCGATGGCGGTGGTGAGGATGTGCCGCTTCCCTTCCCCTGCGCCACGGAGGGCGGCGGAGCGGATGGCGGTGGTATTGGACTCGCTCCCGCCCGAGGTGAACATAATCTCGGAGGGCTTGGCCCCCACCAGGCGGGCGACGGTGGCGCGGGCTCGGTTCAGGGCCTCGCGTGCCTCCCGTCCCGAGGCGTGGATGGAGGAGGGGTTCCCCCACAGGCTTCGGGCGGCGGACATGGCCTCCCAGGCGGATTCGCGGAGGGGATGGGTAGCGGCGTGGTCGGCGTAGATCATGGTTGGTACTCCTTCCTCGTTAGGGTTAAAGGGAGTTTGAGGGGAACTTCTCTCAAGAAGCTCCCCTCAAAAGCGGCGTTCTGATTATTCCTCAGGAACAATGGCGATAGCCAACTCCTCCAAAGCCTTGGCATCAGCGGGAGAAGGACACTTGGTCATCAGCTCGCTGGCGTTCTGTACCTTGGGGAAGGCGATGACGTCACGGATATCCTCCAGGCCGATGGACAGAGCCACCAGACGGTCCAGACCGAAGGCCAGGCCGCCGTGGGGAGGTACGCCGTACTTGAAGGCCTCCAGGAGGAAGCCGAACTTCTCCTGCGCGTCCTCGGGGGTGAAGCCCAGGACCTCGAACATCTTGGACTGGATCTCAC
>CAYRTP010000173.1:0-5212 GCA_964427175.1 uncultured Clostridium sp.
TGGATCCCCCCTCCTACGGCAGAGGCCCCGGCGGCGAGGTCTGGAAGCTGGAGGACAGCGTAGACGAGCTGGTGGGCTTGGCCGCCAAGCTGGTGTCCGACGATGCTCTGTTCTTCCTCATCAATTCCTACACCACGGGCCTGTCGCCCCTGACCATGACCTACCTGCTGGACCTCAAGGTCAAGAAGCCCCACGGCGGCCGCACCGAGGCAGGCGAGCTGGGCCTGCGGGTCAGTGCCACGGGCTCTGTCCTGCCCTGCGGAGCCAGCGCGCGTTGGCAGAGAGACTGACCGCCCATTTCTTGAAAGGATTTTGCTATGGACAACAATTCCTTCATCCATATTGAAAATCTCTCCTACTCCTACGTAGGCGATGACGAGCAACCCATACCCGTTCTCAAAAATATCTCCCTGGACATCAAGGAAGGGGAGTACGTGGCCATCCTGGGCCACAACGGCTCGGGTAAATCCACCCTGGCCAAGCTCCTCAACCTGGTCATTGACGATTATACCTACGCCGAGGGCTCCATTCGGGTGGACGGCATGGACGTGATGTCCCCCGACATCACCGACGAGGACGTGCTGACCCTCCGCCGCAACGTGGGCATGGTCTTTCAGAACCCCGATAACCAGCTGGTTGCCACGGTGGTGGAGGAGGACGTAGCCTTCGGCCCCGAGAACTTGGGTGTCCCCCAGGCCGAGCTCCGCGAGCGTGTGGATAACGCCCTGGCCACGGTAGGTATGTCGGCCTTCGCCCGCCACGAGCCCCACCGCCTGTCGGGCGGTCAGAAGCAGCGCGTGGCCATCGCGGGTATCATCGCCATGATGCCCCGCTGCATGATCTTCGACGAGTCCACCGCCATGCTGGACCCCGTGGGCCGCCGCGAGGTCATTGAGACCATCGAAAAGCTCAACCGCGAGCAGGGAATCACCGTCCTTTCCATCACCCACTACATGGACGAAGCCGCCCGCGCCGACCGCGTCATCGTCCTCTCGGACGGTAAGCTCCTCCTGGACGGCACCCCCGGCGAGGTCTTCACCCACAGCGATACCCTCCGCAAAGCGGGCCTCGACCTCCCCCAATGCACCGCCGTCTCCCAGTTCCTCATCACCAAAAACCTCCCCGTCCACGGCGAGATCAACACCCCCGAGCAATGCGCCGAGGCGATTCTGAATGCTTGGAAAAGTATGTGAGGAGACATTATGAAGAAAAAAAAGAACAAGGAGCTCTATGCGGTCTCAGATGCGCTCGGTGCGCCGAGTGAGACACCCATCATGAACCGCGCCGAAAACCCCAAGCTCCGCCTGGAAAATATCACCTATATCTACGGTAAGAACTCCCCCTTTGAGGTCCGCGCCCTGGACGGGGTGTCTTTGGATATCCACGCCAAAAAGCTGACGGGCATCATCGGCCACACGGGCTCGGGCAAGTCCACCATGATCCAGCTGTTCAACGGATTGACCCGTGCCGAGTACGGCCGAGTCCTCTTGGACGGCGAGGACGTGTGGGCCCGCCCCAAGGAGATCGGAAAGCTCCGCTATCGGGTGGGACTGGTCATGCAGTACCCCGAGTACCAGCTTTTTGAGGAGACCGTCTACGCCGATATCGCCTACGGCCCGCGGAACATGGGCCTCTCCGAGGAGGAGATCCGTGAGCGGGTAGCCGAAGCCGCCGCCTTCGTAGGACTATCCCAGGACGTGATGGATAAATCCCCCTTCGACCTGTCGGGCGGACAGAAACGCCGTGTTGCCATCGCGGGCATCATGGCCATGCGCCCCGAGGTGCTGGTCCTGGATGAGCCCGCCGCAGGCCTGGATCCGGGCGGCCGCCATACCATCTTCCAGGGTATCCGCGACTATAACCGCCTCACGGGCTGTACCGTCATCATCGTCAGCCACAGCATGGAGGACATGGCCCAGTACTGCGACGACGTGGTGGTCATGGCTCACTCCAAGGTCCTGATGGCGGGAAGCCGCGACGAGGTCTTCGCCCGCGCCGACGAGCTGGAGGCCGTGGGCCTGGATATCCCCCAGATCACCAAGCTCATGCTCCTGCTCCGTGAGGGCGGAATGCCCGTCCCCGCAGGACTCTATACCCCCGATGCCGCCGAGGATGCTCTTATGGAGGTCTTCAACGCCGCGAAACGGGACCGAGAAGGGAGGAGACGTACATGAAAGGCTTTGCATTCGGTCAGTATTACCCCGCCAACTCGGTGCTCCACCGACTGGATCCCCGCACCAAGGTCCTGGCCGCCGTGATCTACATCGTGGCCGCCTTCCTGTGTAAGAATACCATCTCCTTCGCTATCCTGCTTCTGTCGGGCTTTGCCCTCATTCTGATCTCCCGCATCCCCATGAAGGTGGTCCTGCGCTCGGTCCGCGCCCTGATCTTCATCATGCTGGTCACCGCCATGCTCAATATCTTCTGGGTGGTCGACACCAGGGAAGGAGCCGTCCCCCTGCTGGATTTCTGGATCTTCACCATCTACCCCAAGGGCATCTACCACGCCGCCTTCATCCTCATCCGCATCCTGGCGATGGTCATCGGAACAGGCTTGTTCCTGACCTATACCACCACCCCCATCGCCCTCACCGATGCCATCGAGAGCCTGCTCCGCCCCTTGGCCAAGCTCCACGTCCCCGTCCACGCCTTCGCCATGATGATGACCATCGCCTTGCGCTTCATCCCCACCATCATGGAGGAGACCGAAAAGATCATGGCCGCCCAGAAGGCCCGCGGTGCCGACTTCACCCAGGGCTCCCTCATGAAGCGGGCCAAGGCCCTCATCCCCATCATCGTCCCCCTGTTTGCCTCGGTGTTCCGCCGTGCCGACGAGCTGGCCACCGCCATGGAGTGCCGTTGCTATCACGGAGGCGAGGGAAGGACCAAACTCCGCATCCTCAAATACCGCGCCCGCGACGTGATAACCCTGATTACCATCATCCTGTTCGCGGCGGGAATCGTGGCCGTCAACATCTGCGGAGCCCGTTTCGGCTGGTTCTACACCATGTGAGTTCTGCCCAAAACCTACGGAAAATCGTTGTGATTCTGACGGTTTTTAAAGAATTTTTCTCAATTTGTTCGAAATTTCGTCAAAAAACACTCACAAAATTTTAACTGAATTTTAAGTGATTTTGCCCAAACAGGGCAGATTTTCCGTCAAAACAAACAATTCGGCGGCCTTTGAATGTGTGAATTCCACACAATCAAAGCCGCCTTTTGGTAAAAATAGTATTGTTCTACAATTTTTGTTGAAAATTTGTACTTGACATTAGGCAAATTCATGATATAATATATATAATAGGACGAAAATCCGACAAGGCGGCTGTTCCAAGGGACAGCGGCCCTCCCGTCGCGTTTTCGGACGGAAAAGGTGTGTGGCATGAAAGAGCTTCATCCAAAACCCGAATACGAACAGGAAACTACTCCCCATACCCCCGATCCTGCCCTCATGGATCTGATCCGTCAGGCTCAGGCAGGCAGTCGGGAAGCCTATCTTACCCTTCGCGCCAAATATCGCCCCCTCCTGGAGTCCTCGGTGGCCCGTTTTTGCGCCTCGGAGATGACCCTGCAGGAGCAGGCCGACCTGCGCGAGGAGGCCGAACGGGTGTTCCTGGGCGCGGTCTCCTCCTTTGATACCGAGCAGGATTCGGTGGATTTTGGCCTGTACGCCAAGATCTGCCTGCGAAACGGCCTGATCTCCGAGTGGCGGCATCTCAACGCCCGCCGCCGTGTGACCGCCCTCCCTTTGGACGAATCCCTCGGAGCCGCGGAAATCCCGGGCGGGGAAGATCCCGCCGCCCGTCTGGTGGAGGACGAGGATTTCCGCCAACTCTGCCATACCGTCCGTAGCCACCTCTCGGACTTTGAGAACCGCGTGTGGTGGCAGTACGTCATGGGTGTTTCGGTGTCGGATATCGCCCGAGACCTGGGCCGTGACGAGCGTTCGGTCCATAACGCAGTTTACCGCATCCGCCGTAAGCTGCGCGCCTGCCTGACCCGTCCAGGGGATTGAGGCAGACCCTTTCACAAAGTCAATTTTTTAACCCATCGAATGATGGGTGCTGTGTCCCGATGGTTCAAAGAGAGCGCGGAATCCGAATTCCGAGGTGGCGGTGTAAGTCCGTCGCGGGGCAAAAAACCATTTTAAGCGAGGTAAAAACCAATGTACGAAGATGAGATCATGGACGCGAACGTGGAGACTCCCGTTTACGAGGACGAGACCCTTGTCTGCAAGGAATGCGGCAATGAGTTCGTGTTCACGGCAGGCGAGCAGGCTTTCTATGCCGAGAAGGGCTTCCAGAACAAGCCCAAGACCTGCAAGGCTTGCCGCGATGCCAAGAAGAACGCCGGTAAGCCCGAGCGTCAGTATTTCGAGGCCACCTGCACTGATTGCGGTGCCATCGCAAAGCTGACCTTCCAGCCCAGCGCAGACAGACCTGTGTACTGCAGTGCCTGCTTCGAGGCAAGAAGAAGAGACCGTTGATGACCCCCTCCTGAAAGCGGGATTCAATCGACTGTACGATTCTGCACGATAGTGCGTGCCTGTCGTCTGCATTCTGGTTTTTGGACACATACACGGCCAAAAAGGTGCCATTCCGTCAGTGGAGTGGCACCTTTTTTCGGCTTTGGGATTGCGGGTAGTGCCCCCAAATGATTCCATAAAGTTCTTGGGAGTTCTTATTTACAACAAAAATCTTGAAGGCGAGCTCCATATACCAATGGGGCAGGGGCCCCATGGTGATGTCCTCTATGGTTCTTGGTGTCCTCTCGTATCCATCATAAATCCTTTTTTAAAAGTTTTGGGGATTCTTAAGGGCCTTTTGTAAAAGGCCCTTAAGCCGCCGGAGGCACGTTCTCCGAATAGGCTTCCGCCCTACTCATACTGCTCCACCAGCTCGCACATCTCCTCGTAAGAGTACGCGGGGATGCCTACGGCCAACGCCTCCCGCTCGGATTCGGGCAGGGTCATGACAAAAACGTTGACGGTGCGGACCAGCACCCCCGAGGCATCGAAGACCCCGATCATGCTGTCATGCTCGGTCAGAATATACTGGGCGGCGGCTGTCTCCTCGTTGCCGCCATCCGCATTTGCGGACGCATCCTCCGAGGGCTGGGTCTCGGGAGCCTTGTGGGCAGGGATCGTCACCGCCTCGGTCTCGGGGGCGTGAGTCTCGTCCGAGGCCTCTCCGCCCACCGCTACCGTGGGAGG
>CAYRTP010000174.1:0-5161 GCA_964427175.1 uncultured Clostridium sp.
TGGGGAGGGCAAGAAAACACGCCACTTGTCTTTATAGAGTTTTACAATTGTCTACAAGGTTTTAATCGGAGATTAGTATGAGACGAGGGCAGTTCGGTATTGCAATTTGAGAAATTTTGTGGTATACTATCCATGATTGAAAATCAACGTAACGGGGGTATCACATGAACGGACAAGAGAGAAGAAACGCCATCATGGCGCGCCTGCGGGAGGCGAACGGTCCCATCAGCGCAGGAAAGCTGGCCGAGGATCACGGCGTGACTCGGCAGATCATTGTGGCCGATATCGCCCTTTTGCGGGCGGCGGGCCACCGCATTACAGCGGTCAATCGGGGCTACATCCTGGAGAGTGGCACCGAGGGCCTGGTCAAGCGCATCGCCGTCAAGCACGGCGGAGAGGACGTATCACAGGAATTCTACGCCATCGTGGACAACGGCGGGAAGGTACTGGACGTTATCATCGAGCACTCGGTCTACGGGCGGATCTCGGTGGACCTGAACGTTGCGTCGCGGTACGATGCCGATGCGTTCGTCAGCCGCATGGGCGAGGCGGGGGCCAATCCCCTCTCCCTCTTGACCGAGGGCGTTCACGTCCACACCATCTCGGTGCGGGACGAGGAGACCTTTTCGCGGATCCTGCATCGGCTGTCCGAGCTGGGGATCTTGATCGAATCCATGTAGAGAGTTCTGCATAACAAAACAACGGCTGCGATTGGCAAGGATCAATCGTAGCCGTTGTTTTGAATTACTGACCCTGTTTTTCGGCGATGCGGTTCAGCCGTCTGTTAATAGAGGTCATGCTGTTCTGAATGGCCTTTTCCCAGGACTTGGTGGAGGAAGCAATGGTGTTGGCAGATTGGGTGAGCAGAGAACGAAGCTCGTCACGGGGCTGGACGTTCAGCATATTACAGCAGGTGGAGGAGAAGTCAAAATACAGAGTATTGAAAATGAGGTCCAGTATCTCCTTGGATTGGGGCTCCTGCATATACCGTTCCGAAAGAGCCGTATTGTAGTAAGCGGGACGGACCAGCCGGTGGCTGTGGTAGGCCATAGCCTCCAGGACGGCGGCACACATTTCCTGATCGGCGGGATCACCCACTACCGAGGAGATTCCCAAAGCAGACACCTGATCCTGGACGTAAGAGTAGTATCTCGATTGGGTCTGATCGAATTTGGGGATGGGGGCGATGCCGTAGGAGAGGGCGGCCAAATCGCCGTAGTTCATTTCCATGTGCGAGAACAAAGCGGTAACCATGAGGGCTTTTTCGCGGATAAAGTGGCGAATGATGGGTGCTGTTTGGGTGTCATCGTTGGAGGCACCCGAGTAGACGTAGGTAGAGGCATCGTTATAGAGAAGCTGGGTCTTGTCGCAGAGATCGGAGAGCTTTCCGAGGGCTTCCGCGTTGAAAACCAGATCTCCGGTATCGGGATCCCGGATGACCAGGTGGATATCCGAGGCCACGGGATAGGCATCGACGGAGATCCAACTGCCTGTTACAAAACCGTAAAAGTCGCCCTCTGATACAGCACCGTCGCCGTCGGAATCCAAGTAATGGTTCTTTGAGATGGCGTACTGCTGATCCAGCGTCCACTCACCCTTCATCACCGTGTCGTAGAGATCCTCCAGCTTGTTGTCTGCGAACAGGGATTTGTTGTACAGCGTCATGTAGGCATACCGATACATGGACAGCGCAATGGAGCCCGACGCGAGAAATTGCATATCGCGCTCGGTGAAGGTCATCATGTCGTTGTAACCCTGAGTCCAGTAGTGCTTACTCAGATCCAATTCGTCCAAAGCCCTCAGGTTGAGGAAACGGCCCTCAACGGTGGAGGAGATGGTCTTGTAGGTTTCGTTAGAAGCGATATGGTAGTCGCCAAGACCTCCCTGGATATCCAGGGTCAGGTCATAGATTACGTTGCCTGAGGCGTAGAACTCGAACCGAATATCCAGCATATCCTCCACGGCCAGATTTCGCTCGTAGACCGAGTCTGAGATCAAGCTGCCGCCCAGCTGTTCGCTGTAGATTTCGTTACTGAAACTGGTGTTTTGGGAATAGAGGAAGTTCACCGTTTGATTGTCGAACTTCAGGTCGGAGGGAAGGTCGCAGAAATAGTTGGGATCCTCGGTTTCGACCTCAGGGGTGGACAGGGCCTCGGTATGCTCGGTGTGGTCATTGGGGATGTCGGGGGAATCTCCGCAGGCGATCAGGCTGACGCACATCAAACCCGCAAGGAGCAGACATAACAGTTTTTTCATAGGTTCTCTCCTTACTGATGAAATTGTGGATGGAGCAGGGAAACAAATCCCCACACCTATTATACCATATTTCAAGAGCAAGCACAAGGTCCTAATTAAGGGAGTTTCGGTCCGTATGAAGCATTTCTGCAGACCGAAGGGCTACACACCGAGGATGAGGAGAGGCGTGGACGGATCACAGATCCCGCGACTCGATGATATACACGCCGCCCTTCTTCACCGCGATGAAGGCCACGTTTCCCGTGATCTCGTTGGACACGGCGAACTGGTTGCGTCGGCGGAGGGTAGCTCTTTTCAAGGGGTATTTGCAGCCCTCGATGTCCACGCCCTTCACAACCTCGTCTACGGCCACCAGGGAGAGGTACTTGTAGCCGCTGCGGGCGATGAGGGTGGAGGAGGACTTCAGGTAGCGGGCGCGGCTTTGGCCGTCGGTGATGGTGGCGTGGAGACCGCGGGCGTGGATATCCTCCAGGATGGCCAGGGTGGAGAGGGTGTGGTCCAGCCGCCCCGTCAGGCCGCCCACGATGATGATCTCGTCGGCCCCCCGCTCGATGGCGATCTCCACGGCCAGCTGGGTGTCGGTGTAGTCCTTTTCGGCGGGGACCTGTTGGATCTCAAATTCCGCGTCACGGGGAACCTGGCCGATGGAATCGAAGTCGCCCAGGAGCAGGTCGATCCGCTCGCCCAGGGCGACGGCGGTATGGTAGCCCGAGTCGGCGGCAATGGTAAGATCGTCAGCCTTGGGATGCTCGGTAATATGTTCGGTGCGGACGGTGCCGCCTGTGTAGATAAATGCGCGCATGGCGGGGAACTTCCTTTCGGTTTTATTGGGTATATTATAACGGATTTTGGGGGATTTGTCAATGGGGATGGGAAAGAAAACCCGCGGCGGTGCCAAGGATAGTCTTGAATAGAGTGCCTACCGACAGGAAAGGACGGAGAAATTTTTTGTTTCTCCGTCCGGTTTTTTGACATACTAAAATGATCGTTTCTTTATCATTATTAGTCCAATATTAAGCCAAATCGAACTGTAAATCGTTCGATTTGTTCACATGAGTTCCTTATTCATTTATGATATAGACGGCCTCATAGGTGATATCCGACTTGCCCATTTCAAATGTATAGGTATGATTTGTAGAAACCAAATCGAAACCTCGTTTCCAACCTAAAAAGGTATATCCGCTTTTTTCAGTGGCGGTCAGAGTGACTTCTTCACCGGCGGCAACATAGGTGTTCTTATACTGCGTATAGTCACCCATCGAAGAATCATAATCAGAGAAAGAAAAACTATAGAAGAAGTCAAAATTTATTCCCGGTTTGATTGTATCCAGATTCCAGTTATCGGTTTTCAAAAAAGCATTTGTTGTCAAGGTATATGCCGAGAATCTTGCTTCTATTTTAAGGTCCTCCTTGCTCATTTCAAAAGTGTATTCGATGTCTTCACATACACAAATGGAATTCCACCAATCGGTCCATATATACCACCCTTCAAAGTTACACCCTTGTGCTGGCTCAGCAATTAGTGTAATGGTATCGCCTGCACTTACCTTTTTATCATTGATTTGTGTGTAAGTACCGATAGTACCTTCAAGGTTACTGTCTGAATATGCTGTGACTGTATAGGAACTGAATTTGGCTTCAAGTTCAATATTTTTGTTTTCCATTGTAAACGAGTACGTTAAATCTTCGCATACGCAGACATCGTTCATATACCAGCCCTCAAAATTAAAGCCATCATTGACAGTTGCAGTCAATGTAACTGTATCACCGGCACTGATTTTTTGATTTTGCATTTTGGAGTAGGTCCCGGCGGTTCCTTGCTCATCACTCCAGCTATCCACAAAGACGGTATAGAAGCTGTACATAGGTACGGCATATACATTCTGTGGCTTCATTGTAAAGGAGTATTCCAACTCGGTGCTAACCAAATTGTCATTTACATACCAACCGTCAAAATTAAATCCTTCGTTGACGGTTGCGGTTAGAGTGACGGGCTCCCCCACGCTTACCTTGACATCCGCCATTTTGGTGTAGGTCCCGGCAGTTCCTTGTTCGTCACTCCAGCTTTCGACCGTTACCGAGTAGTAATTCCAACGTGCCTCTAATTCGATATTTTGCGCTTTCATGGTGAAGGAATAGGACAAATCCTCGCTGACACATACGTCGTCTCTGTACCATCCTTCAAAATTATATCCGTCATTGACGGTTGCTTCGACCGTTACTTGTTCTCCGATTGAAATTTTCTTGTTGTCCAAAGCAGTATAAGTTCCTGCTTTTTCGTAATCATCCGTATGCGATACGGTTTGAACCGTATAGTAGTTGTAGCGAGCCTCAATTTCTACGGGATTTGCTTTCATGGTGAAAGCAAATTGCAGATCATTACTGACACAGGCGTCGTTGATGAACCACCCGACGAAGTTATAGCCTGCGTTTACAGTTGCTTCCAGTTCGATCACGTCACCCGAATGATATTGCTTGCTTATTTCGGAGTATGTGCCCGCATTTCCGTATTCATCGGTCAAACTGTACGTTTTCAACGTGTATGAGGGCGAGGGGGCCTCGGTGCCTACATTAGAAGGTGCATTGGTAGAGGATGGGGGGACTGTGTCGATCGGTGCATGGGTATCAGGCGTTTTGCTACATGCTACAAGCAGCAGTGCGGTTAGGGTGAGCGGCAGAAGTTTCTTCATGATTCTTTCCTCCAAAACAAAAAGTGCGCCAACCGAAGTTGCCGCCCCATAAGGAAGTTTTGTATGTAGGAGGTATTGTGGCCGCTTTCGGTCACAATACCTCTTGCTGTTCTATACGGCTTCTTTCGTGCCCTTGGTTCTGCCGTGGAGAACGACGCAGTCGTCTTTCTTGGCAGTAGGCAAGTCAATGATGCCGACAGCATTGTAGTAAATCT
>CAYRTP010000175.1:0-4959 GCA_964427175.1 uncultured Clostridium sp.
CTTCCCGTCTTCAACAAAGACGTTGCGGATGGCCTCCAGGTAGCCGTAGCCGTACTTGGTGTCGGGCTCCAGGTAGGAGGTCTCGGTCCACTCGTTCCAGCTGTTGATGGTTATCAGCGGAACGGGGAGATTGTGGGTGTCCACGTACTCCTTGGCCTTCTCAAGGGCCTTCTGGAAGTTCTCGGGACCGTTGTTGCGGCAGACGCAACCCGTGAAGTTGATGAAGCGGGGGTTGTTATCCCAACCGATGGAAACGTGAGGATAGTAGGGGACGGTGTAGTCCTTGTCCATACGGGCCCACTCCTCGTAGACCTGGGGCAGGATCTCGGCTTCGTAGTCGCGGTCCATCCAGCAGAAGTGGCAGAACTGGTAGTTGGTCACGCTGTCAAAGCCCAGGGTGGGAACAACCTCCTTGGTGGACATCTCGTGGGAGCCGTCCACGCCGCTCATGTTGGTGACGCGCTCGCCCCATGCGGTGAGCTGGAGCTCCAGGCCGGGATGGCCCGCCTTGACGCACTCCTCGCGGAACCACTCCAGAGCATCCTTGGTGGCCTCAATGCCGCCCAGGCCATTGACCAGGTTGTCCACGTCGTAGATCATGAACAGGGGCTTGCCGTTGATCTTGTAGTAGTTGGGACGGGAGAAATACTTCTCGATGATGCGATGGACCACCTTCTCGAACTCCACGCGGTCCACCGAGCCCAGCCATACGTTGGGATCACCGCCGATGCGGCCCAGGTCGGAGAGACGAACGTCCCAGGTGTAGCCCGCGTCATGGTTGGCCCACATGAGGTAGAACTTCATTTTCTCATTGTTGGATGCCCCCAGGAAGCCCTCGTCCAGGCACTGCTCCAGGAAGGGACGGCGGTCATACCAGTACCAGTCGTAGATGAAGACGTTGACACCGTGCTTGGTGGCCTCCTCGATCTGCATCTCCATGACCTTGGGGTCAGCCTCGTCACAGCAGCCCCACAGAGGCTTGCGGTCCCACTCGTAATCCTTTGGCTTGTGGGACATACGGGAGGGGACGGACATGACCGTCTGCCACTCGCCGATGCCGTCGGGCCAGAACTGGCGGGCGCGGAACTCCTTACCGGTGTAAGAGGGCCAAATGTAGGCCGCGATATCGTACTTTTGCATGATGGATTCTCCTTTATGTAGTTTTTTAGATCATACCGTTTTTCTTCAGGGCCTTCAGAAACTGCTCTGCCTCGCCGTGGGGATTGGCCTTTTTGGTGGCCTCCACGTCGTACCAGGCATATTCCAGGCCGTGAACAATGATGGGGAGAGGCTTTCCGAAGTGCGCCTCGGTGTAGCCCTCATTTTGCAGGCGGGCGGCCACCTCCGAGACGATGCCCAAAAGCTCGTAATGCCCGGCGGGACCCTTTCCGACGTAGCGAAAATGCTTGTCGTAGCAGTTTTCCTCATCCTCATAGCCGATATTGGTGATCCCCTGCTCCCGATACCAGGCAAAGAGCAGGTCGGTCAGCTCCCCGCCGTTGTCGGGGTCGATGATAGGCTCCTCGTCCTGTCTCCAAAAGGCATAATTCCACCGCTCCTCGTCGTATTTGCCCGCCCCGGGACAGTCGCCCTCGGCATTGTAACTGATGGCAAAGGAGGAGACGTTGTAATATCCCTCATATTCGTTGGCCCCATTGGCGTAAACGAAGAAGGAGATGGCGTATATATCCGCCTCGGACCAGGTGTCCATGACGGACTTGACCTTCTCATAGATTTTTTCGGTCATATCGATCATCTCACGGATATCCTTTCTCAGGGCTTAACCCGCTCCAGCGAAAACTCGTCGAAGCAGAAGGTGTCCTCTCCCTCGCATCGGAAGACGAAGCAGAGGTTATGGGTGCCGTGGGTGTTGGTCAAGCGGCAGGCGATCTCCCCGTCCGCATTGGGCTGAACCTTGCAGCAACCCAGCATGGCACCGAAGGGGCTACCCTCCCGCACCTCAATTTGACAGGGCTGATCTCCCGCCAGGGTGCCGCGGATGAACATCTTGGCGTTCTGACGCATCCCGCTGACGTTTTGGAAGTAGAGGTAGGAGCCGTCCTTCAGCCCGCGGATCTCAAAGCCGTCGGCATTCTCCTTCTTATAGGCCCCGTCCGAGGCGGCAAAGTACCACTCGCCCTTGATGGCGGGCCAGGACGCATCATACTGTCCCACGCCCGCGTCCCGAATGAACTCGTCCACCGTGATGTCGCCGTTGTCCTTGTAGTGGGCGTAGACCATTTTGGTGGTGCGGTAGAAGGAGTCCACCTCGGGCTCGCCCCAGTTTTCGGGAACACCGTAGGCCAGGTAGAGCTGATTGTGGAAGGTAAAGAAGGTCCCGTGATCCACGGTAGCGTCGCGGTGGAAATTCCCGCAGTAGGTGTAGGGGCCGTAGATGTTGTCGGCGGTGGCGTACTCACCGCCGTGGGTGTTCAGGTAATATACGCCGTTGTGCTTGTGGACCCAGTTGGCATCGTTTTGCCAGCCGTTGATGAGCTCGATGGGGCGAGGTGTCTCGGCCAGGGAGATCATGTCCTCGTTGAGTCGGGCGATGTAGTACTGCTTGCCGATGACGGTATAGCCGAAGATGATGTAGGGGGTGCGGGCCTCATCGTCATCGATGAACACCGTGGGATCGTAGCTGGCGGTGTCCACCATCCAGGGCTCCAACAGAGGCTTGCCCAGGGCATCCTTGAAAGGTCCTGCGGGGTGGTCAGCCACGGCCACGCCCGTGGAGGACTGACAGTGGGAGAAGTACAGGTAATACTTCCCGTTCCGCTCGGCGGCATCCACGGCGTAGCACTCCTCGCACTTGCCCAGGAAGGTGTCCTCGGGGCGGAAGGTGTATTCCAATTTCCAGTTGACCAGATCGTCGCTGGAATAGATGCGCCAATCGTCCATGCGAAAGCCCCCGCTATTGGGACAGCGATCGTGGGTGGCGTAGAGGTAGGCCTTGCCGTTATATACGTGTACGTGGGGGTCGCAGATCCCCTGATTCGGAATGATTCTCATAATGACGCTCCTCCTTTAGGGTTTGACCTGCTCGAAGCGGAAGTCCTCGAAGGTGAAGAGATCCTCACCCTCGCCGCGGAATACGAAGCAGAGGTTATGGGTGCCGTGGGTGTTATCCAGGGTGATGGCGAACTCGCGGGTGCCGCCGTGCTGAATGCTCAGCTCGGGCTGGACCTTACAGCATCCCAGGACGGGACCGAAGGGGCTTCCCTCCCGCACCTCGATCCGGGTGGGCTTGCCCTCATCGTGGGAGCCGCGGATGAACAGCTTGGCGTTCTGACGCATATTGTGTACGTTCTGGAAGTAGAGGTAGGAGCCGTCCTTCAGACCGAGGATCTCGAAGCCGTCGGCGTTCTCCTTCTTATACACCCCGTCCGAGGCGGCGAAAAACCACTCGCCCTTGATGGCGGGCCAGGACGCATCGTACTGTCCCACGCCCACCTCCTGGATGAACTCATCGATGACGATTTCCCCGTTGTCCTTGTAGTGGGCATAGAGCATCTTGGTGGTGCGGAAGAAGGGATCCGGCACGGGCTCGCCGAAGTTCTCGGGCACACCGTAGGCAAAGTAGGTCTGATTGTGGTAATCGAAGACGCAGGGATGGTCCACGTTGTTGCAATCGTGGCAGAACTTGCCGCGGTAGGTGTAGGGACCGTAGATGTTGTCGGCGGTGGAGTACCAGGCGCGGTGGGTGATCAGGTAGTACACCCCGTTGTGCTTCCACACCCAGGGAGCGTCCGACCACCAGGGGCCATGCTCGATGGGACGGGGCTCCTCCGCCAGGGAGATCATGTCCTCGTTGAGACGGGCGACGTAGTACTTCTTATTGAAGCAGGTATAACCCCACATGATGTAGGGAGTGCGGGCCTCGTCATCGTCGATGAAGACGGTGGGATCGTAGCTGGGAGTGTCCGCCAGGCCCTCGGGGAGCAGGGGCTTACCCAGGGCATCCTTGAAGGGTCCCGCGGGGTGGTCGCTGACCGCTACACCGGTGCAGGACTGACCCTTGGAGAAGTAGAAGTAATACTTCCCATTCCGCTCGGCGGAGTCGGTGGCGTAGCAGTCACTGCACTTGCCGATGAAGGTATCCTCGGGACGCACGGTGGTCTCCGGGGTCCAGTTCAAGAGATCGTCGCTGGAGAAGATCTTCCAATCGTCCATGCAGAAATGATCGTTTCCGGGGGAACGGTCGTGGGTGGCGTAGAGGTAGACTTTGCCGTTATAGACGTGCATATGGGGATCGCATATGCCTTGCTTGGGGATGATTCTCATAGTGATAGACTCCCTTCGTAGTAAATACTGTGATACGAAATTTTTTGAAGTTCTTTGGAGTTCTCAGAACCTTTCTTCCAAGAAAGGTTCTGAGTGGGGGCCGGGGGCAAAGCCCCTCGTTCCCCGCTCCTTACTGATCGTCGCTATCCAACCGAAGCACCGCCATGAAGGCCTCGGGAGAAACCTCCACCGAGCCCAGCTGGCGCATCTTCTTCTTACCTTCCTTCTGCTTCTCCAAGAGCTTCTTCTTACGTGTGATGTCGCCGCCGTAGCACTTGGCCAGCACGTCCTTACGCATGGCCTTGACCGTCTCCCGGGCGATGACCTTGCCGCCGATGGCGGCCTGCACCGGCACCTCAAACAGCTGCCGGGGAATGTTCTCCTTCAGCTTCTCGCAGATACGGCGGGCCCGGCCGTAGGCCTTTTCCCGGTGGGCGATGAAGCTCAGGGCGTCCACCTGGTCGCCGTTGAGCAGCATGTCCACCTTCACAAGGTCGCTGGGGCGGTAGCCGTCCAGCTCGTAGTCCAAAGAGGCGTAACCCTTGGTGCGGGCCTTCAGCGCGTCGAAGAAATCGTAGATGATCTCGCCGATGGGCATGTAGTAGTGCAGCTCCACCAGATTGGTGTCCAGATACTGCATATCCCGGAACTCGCCCCGGCGATCCTGACACATGG
>CAYRTP010000176.1:0-4916 GCA_964427175.1 uncultured Clostridium sp.
AAGAAAAAACCTTGAAATTTTTCGGAAATTACATAAAGTTTTCAAAAAAGACTGGAAATACAGAGGGGTTTTGTGATACAATAGAGAATGAGAGATCCTGGGGTCTTGTGGACGGGGTGGGATTCCCCATTTCGGTGCGGACCGTGTGGCACTTGCCCTACACCGTGAACACCGCCACCCGCACCCCCGACGAGGCTTTGGAGCTGGCCCGCTTCGAGCTGGCCTGCCGCATCGCCGCCCTTCCGGGCGGTCCCGAGCTCATCGGGAAGACCATCCAAACAGACCTCCGCGACGGAGTCCTGACCTTGACCTGCACCCTCACCTGCATCGAGGACATCGGCACCGTAAGGCCCATCGAGGTGGGGGGAGAGAGCTTGGGGAACGAGGAGAGCGAGGAGAGCGAGGGGCTCCGCCCCTGGTCTCGCTGAGGCTCGGTCACACCGCGGCTCTGACAGGCCACCGGCCTGTCATTCACTACCGCGGTGCCGCTTCGCTACCCCGCATGAACCTTTTTGCAAAAAGGTTCATGATTCCAAAAAACTTTACAAAAAAATATATAAGATGTGTTCGATAACCTTGCGTACTACGGAAATTTTCCGTAGGGGAGGGGCTTGCTCCTCCCGTTGCCACCAATAAATTTCAGATATCCTCGATTTGGACAGATTTCGGGAGGAGCAAGCCCCTCCCCTACCGGGGTATAACCCCGGTTATCGAACACCTCCATTATAAAAAACCAGATCAAATACAGGAGAGATACATGAATCAAAGAATCATCAAAGTGGACAACGCCGAGGCGACTTCCTTGATCTTCGGGGCTTATGACGTGAACCTCCGCATCATTGAGGAGCGGTTCGCGGTCAGCCTGCGGAACAAGTCGGGGGAGGACGGCTCGGATGCCATTGTCATCAGCGGCGAGAACATGAATGACGTGAACGGTGCCGCCGCCGTGGTGGAGTACCTCCGCGACATGGTGCGGCACACCGCCGAGATCACCGACCAATCGGTGCGCTACGTGGTGGACATGATCGCCACGGGCAACGCGGGGGAGCTGGCCGACATCGGCTCGGACTGCATTTTCGTCACCGCAAAGGGCAAGCCCGTCAAGGCCAAAACCGTCGGCCAATCCAAGTACGTGGATGCCATCCGCAAGAACACCATCGTCCTGGGCGTGGGTCCCGCGGGTACGGGTAAGACCTTCCTGGCCGTGGCCATGGCGGTCAAGGCCCTCAAGGAAAAGCAGGTCTCCCGCATCCTGCTCACCCGCCCCGCTATTGAGGCGGGGGAGCGGTTGGGCTTCCTCCCCGGTGACCTGCTCAGCAAGATCGACCCCTACCTCCGTCCCCTCTATGACGCGCTGGGGGAGATGCTGGGTCCCGAGACCCACCAAAAGCTGGTGGAGAAGGGAATCATTGAGGTGGCTCCGCTGGCCTACATGAGAGGCCGTACCCTGGACGATGCCTTCATCATTCTGGATGAGGCACAGAACGCCACCCCCGAGCAGGTCAAGATGTTCCTCACCCGACTGGGCTTCGGCTCCAAGATGGTGGTCACGGGCGACCTGACCCAGACCGACCTGCCCTACGGTCAGCGATCGGGCCTGGCTACCGCCATCAGGATTTTGGAGGGCATTGACGATATCGCCATCCACTATCTCTCCGAGAAGGACGTGGTCCGTCATCACCTGGTGCAGAAGATCATCCTGGCCTACGATGCCTACGATCGTGAGCAGGCCGCCAAGAAGGCCCAGGCCGCCTCCCGCGACCGCCGCGATGGAGATCGCCGCGATTCCGATCGCCGCGACCATGACCGTCGGGACTCCGACCGCCGTGACGGAGACCGTCGGGTCCCCGACAGCCACACCTACCGACCCAAGAGAAACAATTGAGCATCCCCCAAAATACCCGCCACAGCGGAAAGGAGTTACTTATGCAACATATGCCCCCTATGATCTATTTC
The DNA here is from genome assembly GCA_964427175.1 of uncultured Clostridium sp. Classification (GTDB taxonomy): domain Bacteria; phylum Bacillota; class Clostridia; order Oscillospirales; family CAG-272; genus CAMEON01. The sequence goes on from CAYRTP010000176.1 coordinate 1,957, forward strand.
ATGAACGACCAGGACAAGCTCCCTGTCACCTACAAGCTCAAGATGCTCACCCGCCGCGCGGTGGAGACCGTCATCGAGCACGAGCAGTACAACAACGCCTGTGAGGTGTCCATCACCTACACCGACAACGAACAGATCCACGCCCTCAACCTCCAGTACCGCCAGGTGGACCGCCCCACCGACGTGCTCTCTTTCCCCATGATGGATTTCTCGGGGGAGAGCGACGAGCCCGTGGCGGACGAGCCTGTGGTGAGCCTGGGGGACATCGTCCTGTCCCTGGAAAAAGCCGCCGAGCAGGCCGCCGAGTACGGCCACAGCTTTGAGCGGGAGGTGGCGTTCCTGACCGTCCACTCCATGCTCCACCTGCTGGGCTACGATCACGAAACGGGTGAGGATGACGAGCGGGATATGCGGGCCCGCCAGCGCACCATCATGGAGCTCATGGGCCTGACCGTGGAGTCGGGTGAGGAATAAAGGAGGAAACGTATGAGCGAAAACGACCGTAACCAAAACAACGATCAGCCCGAGGGCGGCCTCTTTTTGGATGATTACGAGACTCCCAAGCGGGAAAATCCCTACTTAAAGAAAAAGCGGGAGACAACCAAGGTCGAGAAGGCTCCCAAGCCTGAAAAGCCCAAGCGGGAAAAGCCCGTCGAGGTCCCCGCGGAGTCCGGGACCGACCAGCCTTCGGCCCCCGCCGAGGCGGCCGATGACGGGGAAGGCTACGTCCGCAAGCGCACCTTCTCGGATTGGATGTTCGAGCACGTCAAGCTCATCGCCACCATCGCCACGGTGCTGGTTGTGCTGGCCTTGGTGCTCATCACCGACGTGGTGGGCGTGGTGGAGGACCTCATTACCCAGTCCCAACAGGCCGACAAGGAGGAGATCACCCTGCTCTACGTCCAGGGCCTGACCGAAAAGTCCACCCCCATCACCTGGTCCGACCTGGACAAGTTCCGCCGTGACGAATCCAAGGCCGAGGACTCCATCACCTGGATGCTGTCGGTGGAGGGAACCCACTACGAGGTGTGGATCTCGGGCACGAGTACCTCCCGGCAACCCATTTACGTCTACCTGTTCGACATGAAAACAGGCGACCGCATGGTCCTCGGAGTGGATAATTTCGAGACCTTCATCGAGTCCCATTCTTGATTAGAAAAAGGAAAACACATTATGAAAAAGACCGGATTCATCGCCATCGTGGGCCGCCCCAACGTGGGTAAGTCCACCCTGCTCAACGCCATGCTGGGGGAGAAGATCGCCATTGTTTCCTCCAAGCCCCAGACCACCCGTAACCGCATCAACGGTATTCTGACCCTGGGGGAGGATCAGTTCGTCTTCCTGGATACCCCCGGTATCTTCAAGCCCCAGAACTCCCTGGGCGACTACATGGTCAAGACCGCCAACGCCTCCATGCAGGACGCGGATGCCATCGTCCTGGTCACCGACCTGGGCAAGGAGGTCTCGGAGGTGGAGCAGAACGTCATCGCCTACGCCAAGCGCACCGAGATCCCCTGCATCCTGGTGCTCAACAAGACCGACCTATACAACGCCACCGAGGTGGCGGATGCCATCATGAAGTACGCCGCCCTCCACGATTTCTACGCCGTGGTCCCCCTGTCCGCCAAGAGCGGTAAGGGCGTGGAGGCGGTGCTCAAGGAGTGCAAGCCCCACCTGCGGGAGTCCGAGTGGTTTTTCCCCGAGGACATTGCCACCGACCAGCCCGAGCGTCAGATGGCCGCCGAGATCATCCGTGAGAAGGTGCTTCGCACCACCAATAAGGAGATTCCCCACGGCGTAGCCGTGGTCATCGAGAAGTTCATCGAGGACCCCAAGACCGGCATGGTCTCCATCCACGCCGAGATCTTTTGCGAGCGCAACTCCCACAAGGGTATCATTGTAGGGAAGGGAGGCGAGGGCCTCAAGCGCATCGGCTCCTACGCCCGTCAGGACCTGGAAAATCTCCTGGGTACCAAGGTCTACCTCAATCTGTGGGTCAAGGTCAAGGAGAACTGGCGGGACAGCACCGCCGCCGTCACCAATTTCGGCTACAACGATCAGTAAGCGGGAGGGGAAGGCTCTATGCTGATTACCGTCAACGGCCTGATCACCCGCTCCTATCCCTCGGGGGACCACGACCGTCTCGTCCACATGATCACCGAGGACCGCGGGCGGCTGGCCGTGATGGTCAAGGGCGGCAACTCCAAAAAGGGGGGCCACTCCGCCGCCTGCACCCAGCTCTTTACCTACGGCAACTATGAGCTGTACTGCGGGAGCGCGGGAGATCTGTACTGGTTCCGCGGTGGTTCGGTGTTGAGCAGCTTCTACAACCTGTCCGCCGACCTGGGGCGTATGGCCCTGGCCGCCTACCTCTGCGACGTGGCCTCGGAGCTCACCGACCGCGAGACGGGGGGCGAGGAGACCGCCGAGCTTCTGCGGATGCTGCTCAACTCCCTCTATACGCTGGATAAGGGGAAAAAATCCCCCGCCCTCGTCAAGGGGGTCTTTGAACTGCGGGCGGTGTCCATGATGGGCTACCAGCCCAACTTCATGGGCTGTGATATGTGCGGGGAAGGCTACCCCGACGAGGCCTACTTCGACATCATGAACGGCCGCATCATCTGCGCCGACTGTCAGACCAAGCGCAACCGCCTGGCAGGGAAGATCCAACTGCTCCGTGAGGAGGAGCTGGGGGAGCGGAGTATCATCTGCCCCATCTCGGCCTCGGTGCTGGCTGCCATCCGCTACGCCCTGACCGCCCCCGAGCAGAAGATCTTCTCCTTCGCCCTCTCGGACGGCGAGGAGGAGCGGAGCTTCGAGCGGGCCGCCGAGACCTTCTTACTCAACCAGCTGGAGCGGGATTTCGAGACTTTGCGGTTCTATCGGTCGGTGGTGATGTGAGGAATCGCGGCCGACCTGAGTGAGGCAACGATCAGGGGACGGTCATCCTGAGCGGAGCG
>CAYRTP010000177.1:0-4915 GCA_964427175.1 uncultured Clostridium sp.
CAATGCCATGCGGAAGCTGGCCTCCGAGCATCCCTCCGAAATCGTCGGCACCGACATCCGCAAGCTCTATAGCTGGAGCGACGAAGACAAGCTGATCAACAACTAAACTGAACACGCCGTCATTGCGAGGAGGCCGTAAGCCGGCGTGGCAATCCCGTAGATTTTCCGAAATCTTACGGGATTGCCACGCCAGTGTGCGCACTGGCTCGCAATGACGCATTTTACATTTTTACGAAAGAAGTTGTATGTTATGATCAAAGACACCATTGTCAACGGTCCTCAGAACGCACCCCACCGTAGCCTGTATCACGCCCTGGGCCTAACCGCGGAAGAACAGCAGCGGCCCCTCATTGGCATCGTCAGCTCCTATAACGAGATCGTCCCCGGTCACATGAACCTGGACAAGATCGTGGACGCCGTCAAGCTGGGCGTCGCCATGGCCGGCGGCACCCCTATCGTGTTCCCCGCGATTGCGGTCTGTGATGGTATCGCCATGGGCCATGAGGGCATGAAATACTCCCTGGTGACCCGGGATCTCATCGCGGATTCTACGGAGTGCATGATCCGTGCCCATGGCTTTGACGGCCTGGTCATGGTCCCCAACTGCGACAAGAACGTCCCCGGACTGCTCATGGCGGCGGCCAGAGTGAATATTCCCACCGTGTTCGTCAGCGGCGGTCCCATGCTCGCGGGGCGCGTGGAAGGGAAGAAAACCAGCCTTTCTTCGATGTTTGAGGCGGTGGGGGCCTACAATGCGGGCAAGATCACCGACGAAAAGCTTTATGAATACGAATGCAAGACCTGCCCCACCTGCGGCTCTTGCTCGGGTATGTACACCGCCAATTCCATGAACTGCCTGACCGAGGCTCTCGGCATGGGACTCCGCGGAAACGGCACCATTCCCGCCGTTTATTCCGCCCGCATTGAGCTGGCCAAGCACGCGGGTATGGCAGTAATGGAGCTTGTCCGCCAAAATATCTGCCCCCGCGATATCATGACCAAAGAAGCGCTCATGAACGCCCTGACCGTGGATATGGCTCTTGGCTGCTCCACCAACTCTATGCTTCATCTTCCCGCCATTGCCCACGAATGCGGTGTGGAGCTGAGCCTGGATATTGCCAACGGGATCAGCGCGGTCACGCCCAACCTTTGCCACCTCGCTCCTGCGGGCCGCACCTACATGGAAGACCTGAACGAGGCGGGTGGTGTGTATGCGGTTATGAACGAGCTGACCAAAAAGGGATTGCTCCATACCGATTGCATGACGGTCACGGGCAAGACCATCGGGGAGAATATCGAGGGCTGTGTCAACCTTGACCCCGCCGTCATTCGTCCGATTGAGAATCCCTACAGCGAAACGGGCGGTATTGCGGTGCTCAAGGGAAATCTTGCTCCCGAGGGAAGCGTAGTCAAGCGTTCGGCGGTTCTCCCCGAAATGCTGGTACACGAGGGTCCCGCCAAGGTGTTCGATTCCGAGGAGGAAGCCCAAGCGGCCATCAACGGCGGCAAGATCGTGGCGGGGGACGTGGTGGTCATCCGCTACGAGGGCCCCAAGGGCGGTCCCGGTATGCGGGAAATGCTGAATCCCACCTCTGCCATTATGGGCATGGGACTGGGCAACAGCGTAGCCCTCATCACCGACGGACGCTTCAGCGGGGCGACCCGCGGCGCGTGTATCGGTCACGTCACCCCCGAGGCCGCGTCGGGCGGTATGATCGGTGTGGTGGAGGATGGTGACATCATCCGCATCAATATTCCCGAAAACACCATTGAACTCAAGGTGGACGAAGCCATCCTGGCCGAGCGTATGAAGCATTTCGTGCCCAAGACAAAAGAGCTTTCGGGATATCTGAAACGCTATGCGGCTCTGGTTTCGGGCGGTGCTGCGGGGGCGATTCTGAACTGATATGAAAGAATTGAAGGATCGATTGTTTACCCTTTGCATTTTCCGTGATCTTTTGGAGGATCCGGTGCTTCACTCCCTGTTTTCCTATATCAAGCACCCCTCCGCTACCGCCTACGCCGAATTTGTTTCGTTTCTGTACGATGCCAACGGCGGAAATTTGGGCGAGCACGTCAAGGAAATTTGCCTGAACAGCGAGAACGTGTTCGTGAAACGGGTGGCATCGGGGAAACCCATTCCCGCCTATATGCAGGAAGCGGTTGAGTATGAGCTGGACACGTTGCAGGCCGTCTGCGCGCTGGATCAGGATACGCTTGCCCCGCTGAGTAAATACGTGGGATTTCTCCCCAATTTCACCTCCACCCCGCTCAGGCTCAAAGAGATATATCTCCACCGCGCCGGGCATATTTGTCGATACGGCTACGGCATCTATGCCAAGCACAGGATGTTCTGCGTGGACGGGAATGGCTTGATCGTACCCGTTCTGCATCCCGACAAAACCGAGCTTGGCGATCTCGTGGACTATGAGCGCGAGCGGCAGACCGTCATTGACAACACCCAAGCATTACTGGCAGGTAAGCCTGCGGCCAATATTCTGCTCACGGGTGATGCCGGTACGGGAAAATCCTCGACCGTCAAAGCGGTGGCCAACGCGCTGTGGAGCGAAGGATTACGCATCATTGAAATGCGAAAGGATCAGCTCCGCAGCATTCCCAAGGTTTTGGATGAGCTGTCAGGCAACCCGCTGAAATTCGTGCTGTTTATTGATGATCTTTCGTTTTCAAAGGACGATGACAATTTCAACGCGCTCAAAGCGGTGCTGGAGGGCTCGGTCACGGCCAAATCCCCGAACGTGGTGATCTACGCGACCAGCAACCGCCGCCACGTCATCAAGGAAACCTTCTCCGACCGCGAGGGCGACGATATTCATCGAAACGATACCATGCAGGAGCTTGTATCTCTTTCGGAGCGCTTCGGGATCCATATCACGTTCTCCAAGCCGAACAAGCAGACCTTCTTGCACATCGTTCATCACTTGGCAGAGGAAAAGGGCATTGATATGCCAGCGGACGAGTTGGACCTGCTGGCCGAGCGTTTTGCCCTTGAGCGCGGCGGCCGGTCGGCGAGGATTGCGAAGCAGTTTATTGATGGGATGCTCGCGAGGTAAACAGGCGCGAAAAAAGGAGAAGGGCGTGATTGAGATAGCCTCGGCAGGGTGAGAACCTTGCCGAGGCTGAATTTGTTTATTCTCGTGTAAATACGTACCAATATGCTCTACCGCCGCCAAACGAGTAGTCTCCGGTTTTCCACTCCGCAAACAAATATTCCTTCCCTTCAATTTCCACAATCTCATATACGGAAGCAGTCTTTTCTCGTTTGTTCAAAACAAGTCCCTTTGTCCACACGGAAGTGAAATAATCGGTATTTTCTTTCGTGGTCAACACATATGCACCGTTATTTTTGAATTCAACCGACAGAGCAAATAATTTATCCACTTCCCAATTTTGCTGTTTTACATCAAAATCTTCTCGATTGACTAGAAAATCCCGTACCTTCCAAACACCGATAACCTTCTCGTCATGGATAAACGGATAATCAATGTTATCACATCTTCGAAACTCCTCTTGGAATGCATAATGTTTATCTTCGACTTGTTCATAAACCCAAATCTCCGGATGATCAAAAAGACCTTCACCGTCGCCATCGCAATAATCGTACATTTCGAGAAATAATAGCTTTTGTTTGCCATTCTTTTCGATCACATAATTGTTAACATAAACAGAACGAGGCTTCGACGCATACGTAAAAAGTTTTCCTTTGGTCCAACCACTGACTGCCCAGTAGGATTTGCCTCCGTCGATGAAATATAATTCGTCTAACCAGGCCAGGTGGTTGCACTTTGGTTTTCCGTAAATAAAATGCTCCCGGGTAGGAAGAATGTCTATCAATTCCCATTTTCCGCACACTTCGGGATCATCAACGAAAGGAATATCGTCATTGCTGACATACAAGCTCTTCTTTGTTTGTTCACATACAGGAACTTTCAATTCAACGGTTCCGTCGTTGTGATATATTTCGTAATATGCACCGCAAACCTTATAAACCGAACCATCCAGATGCTTGATCATCGCCTTGTAGGCATCGTCAAGATCATCGGATTTACAAATTAAAGACGCAACGCTTTCACCAAGGGAAATTGTCCTTTCTTCATATTCGCAGGACGATGGAAGTTTCCCCACAATCTCCATGCAAGCGGCCATGTCAAAGTCGGCTTCTCTGTATTCGATTTCGTAATTGATGATGATTTTTCTTTTGCCGAGAATTGTTTTCGGCAGATCACTTCTGATTTTTGCAATATCATCCAACGCCTCAGATTTGGATACATAATTTTTTCGAATATAAGCAACGCGCACTTCATCGGTTGCACGGATAATAATATTAAACATTTTCGACTCCCCTTCTGTCAGGTTGTTTTTGATGGATTCAATTCTCCTTAACTGTGTTTCTGTGGTTTTGATCAATGCTTGCAGTTCGGTAAGTTTTGCATTTAGGGCCGCTGTGATTTTCTCGTTATCATTGGTTGTCAACTGCACACGGATCTCATCCAACGAAAAGCCGAGTTCCTTCAAGGCAATAATCCGATAGCAAGCTTCAAGTTTGGATGCCGAATAGTAACGGTATCCCGTGAATTGATCAATCTCATCGGGAATGAGCAACCCTTCGGCATCGTAATATCGCAACGCCTTTACCGAGATGTTACACAGCTTGGATAATTCACCAATCTTATACATAGCGTTTTTCCTTTCATTGAGATTTCGCAGAATAGAAACAGCGCTATTTCTATCTTGCAAGCAAAGTATATCATTACAGTTAAGGGGAGAGTCAATAGGTTTTTCGAAAATATTTTGATATATTTATTGTATCATGAAAATGTGTCTTTTTCAACAATTCAAATGTCATTTCTTGCTATTAAAATTTGGATACTCAAATAAAACAAATAATCCGAACGCT
>CAYRTP010000178.1:0-4883 GCA_964427175.1 uncultured Clostridium sp.
GATGTTGGCGAAGGGACCGCCGTGTACGAAGGCGGGGGTACCCTCCAGGGTCTGGACCAGGTTGGGCTTCAGCGCGTCCTTCAGGAGGGCGGCCATGGCACCGACGGCACCCAGGTCACCCGCGGTGACGGGCTTCTCGTCATAGGTGTAGCCGACCACGATGCGGGAGAGTCTCTCCTTGAGGTCGGTGATGGAGGAGGCCAGGCAGAAGACGGCCATGATCTCGGAGGCTACCGTGATATCGTAGCCGTCCTCACGGGGCACGCCGTTGACGCGGCCGCCCAGACCGTCGGTAACGAAGCGGAGCTGACGGTCATTCATGTCCACGCAGCGCTTCCAGGTGATGCGGCGGGGGTCGATGTTGAGAGCGTTGCCCTGGTAGATGTGGTTATCCAGCATGGCGGCCAGCAGGTTGTTGGCGGCACCGATGGCGTGGAAGTCACCCGTGAAGTGGAGGTTGATGTCCTCCATGGGGACGACCTGGGCGTAGCCGCCGCCTGCCGCGCCGCCCTTGACACCGAACACGGGACCGAGGGAGGGCTCACGGAGGGCGACCACGACGTTCTTGCCGATGCGCTTGAGGCCGTCGGAGAGGCCGATGGTGGTGGTAGTCTTACCCTCGCCCGCGGGGGTGGGGGTGATAGCGGTAACCAGGATCAGCTTACCGTTCTTACGGTCAGAGTCCTTGAGCAGAGCGTAATCGACCTTTGCCTTGTAGCGGCCGTACTGCTCCATGTATTGATCGTCCACGCCTGCGACCTTGGCGATCTCGGTAATGGGCTTCATGGGGGTGGACTGGGCGATTTCGATGTCGGATAAGTAAGCCATGGGGAGGTTCTCCTTTAACTTATGTTTTTTGTTAGGCGATTGTACAATGCGATAAATTGCAGTTTATAGGCCGGCACTCACTATGAGGCCCCCTCCGGGAGGGTTCCGCCGAGCAAGTTCGGCCGCGTAGCGGTGGGGGAGCCCGCGTTCAAAGAGCATAAATCTATATCCGGTAAGTAAAAATGAACCCTTTACTAGCGCATTCTCCCTCACCCGACTTCGTCGGGAGCTCCCTCCCGGAGGGAGCCTTTGGTTCGTGCTACCCCACCGACAAACCTAAATTTGAGCATTTTGCAATCGGCTACTTAATTTTTTTTGGTGTAGTATTTATTTCGTATATTCCTTCGCTTCCATCACGCCGTCGGCGCAATGTACGGTGAAGTAGACGTAATCGGCGTAATCCACGGTATCATAGCCGTTTACGTCGATGCGGGTATTCACCTCGGCCCACTCGGCCAAGGTTCCGTTGAAATGGATCTCGGGCAGGGTGCTTCCGTCAAAGGCGGCATCGTCAAAGGGGTTGACGGGATAGACCACGGGACCGATTCCCTGCAGGGAGGCGGGGAGGTTGATGCGCGCCAGCTTCACGTTGCCGTGCAGGACCTTGTTTCCGATATAGGACACGCCCTCTGAGAAGGTGATCTCCTCCATCGCGGTGCAGAAGGCAAAGGCGTACTCGCCGATCTCCCCGTCCCCATCCCAATACGTCTCCCAGAAGTTGGGCTGCCGCAGGGATCCCTCGGCCTGTACGGTTCCGGGGACGGTCACACGGGTCAGAGAGGTACAGCCCAGGAAGCTGCACCCGTCGATGCCCTTGAGGGACGCGGGCCAGGCAATGTCGGTCACGCCCTTACCCCGGCCCGAGTAGCTCTCCAGCAGAGCCGTCACGTTCGGATCGTCGATGGAGGCCTCCTCGCAGATGGTCTTCATCTTCATCAGACTCTCGTAGCACAGGCCGTCAAAGCCGTTCGGTGCGATTTCCAGGATGGTTCTGACTAGTTTACTCACCTTTTCGGTATCGGTGGTCGCTTCATCCAGCACGTAGACCCGCGTCCCCGTTGCGGTGATGGGGTAGGTAGCCAGCATCTCCTGCAGGGCCAGCTCCCGCTGTTCCTCGCTGTCAAAGGGCTGTGCCGCCAGATCCGCCCGACTCAGGGGGGTGAAGTAGCTCATGAATCGGCACAGGTAGAAGGACGGTCTGGCCAACGGGTGGCTGTTCTGCATCCGATACTCCTGGGCATCCTCATAAGTGACCCCGTAATGGGCCTCGGCGGCCGTTTGGATGACCGCGAAATCCTCTGCCAGCATATAGTGGGGGATCAGGTCGGCCAGAGGGTTGGCGGTAACCCGGGTCACGGGCTTACCGTCGGGGGATTGATCGGGGATCTCCAGCACGAAGGGCTCCTCGTAGTAGGGATGGTACTCGATCACGGCCGTGCATCCCTCCCCGCCTTCCTCGGCGGTGTAGGTGACGCGGTAGGGCTGGCTCTCGGCGAAGTCCTTGTAGGGCTTCATGGGAGCCTTGACCTCCTCGGTCTCGGCGGTGTCAACGGTCACCTCGGCGGTGACGGTCTCGGGATCCGTACCGTCATGGGGCGCGCCGCCTCCTTGGCAGGCACTCAAAGCTGCCGAAGCCAACAGCACCGCTATGCAGGCGATTACGCCAAAAGAATGTTTTTTGTTCATGAGTAATACCTGATTGAAAGTTCTTGGGGTTCTTAAGGGCAAAGCCCTGTATCGCTCTTACACGATTTTACAATAAAAATCTTGAATACAGCTCCCATATACCAATGGGGCAGGGGCCCCATGGTGATGCCCTCTATGGCTCCTGGTGTCCTCTCGCATCCCTCATAATTCCCTTTTCAAAGTTTTTGGGATTCTTAAGGGCTTTTTTTAAAAAGCCCTTAAGCGGGTGCAGGGCAGAGCCCTGCATCGCTCTTATCCCTTGAAATACTTCACGGCAGACTCGAAGAGCTGCATATCGTACTGACCGAGGACGTTGCGGTAGAGGTTCTGACCGATACGCTCGGAGTGGCCCATCTTACCCAGGACACGGCCGTCGGGGGAGGTGATACCCTCGATGGCGCAGACAGAGCCGTTGGGGTTGAAGGCGGTATCCATGGAGGGGTTGCCGCTGAGATCCACGTACTGGGTGGCGATCTGACCGTTCTCGGCCAGCTTCTTCACCAGCTCCTCGGAGCAGAGGAAGCGGCCCTCGCCGTGGGAGATCGGCACGGTGTAGATGTCACCCACCCGGGTGCCCGCCAGCCAAGGAGACTTGTTGGTGCATACACGGGTGCGGACCAGCTTGGACTGGTGGCGACCGATGATGTTGTAGGTCAGGGTGGGGCAGGTCTCGTCGGTGTCGATGATCTTGCCGAAGGGCACCAGACCCAGCTTGATCAGAGCCTGGAAGCCGTTGCAGATACCCAGCATCAGACCGTCGCGGTTATCCAGCAGGTCGGATACGCGGGCCTTGATGGCGGGGTTGCGGAAGAAGGCCGTGATGAACTTGGCGGAGCCGTCGGGCTCGTCACCGCCCGAGAAGCCGCCGGGGATGAACACCATGTTGGACTCGGCCAGCTTGGCGGCCACGGTCTCCACACTGCGGGCTACGTCGTCGGCGGTCAGGTTGCGGATCACCACGATCTCGGGATCAGCACCCGCGCGCTCCAGGGCCTTGGCGGAGTCGTACTCGCAGTTGGTGCCGGGGAATACGGGGATCAGAGCCTTGGGACGGGCGCACTTGACGGCAGGGGCTACGGCCGAGCCGCCGTTGTAGCTGAATACGGGGAGGTCGCCCGCGGCGGGAGCCTTGGTGGGATATACACCCTCCAGGGTGGCCTCGTTGAGGGCTACCAGCTCGGCGATGGTGGCCTTGTCGGTGCCCAGGTCGATGACGGGCTCGGCGGTGGTCACACCCAGCTTGAGGGTGCCGCGCACGGTCACGTCCTCGGTCAGCTCGGCTACGATGTAGCCGTAGAAGGGCAGGTGCCAGTCGCCGCTGTTCAGCTTGGTGGTGGCCTTGAAGCCGATCTCGTTACCGAAGGACATCTTCATGACGGCCTCGCCCAGGCCGTTCTCAACGGCCCACGCGGCCTTGACCTTGCCCTCGGCGCAGAGGAAGTGGAACTTATCCCAAACAGCCTTGACCGACTCGGCGGACTCGTCCACGGGAGCGAACAGGTAAACGGGATGACCTGCCTCCTTGAACTCGGGGGTCAGGACCTGGTCTGCCTTGATGGGGGCAATGGCGAAGGAGATCAGGGTGGGAGGAACGTCCTTATCCAGGAAGGTACCCGACATGGAGTCCTTACCGCCGATGGCGGCGGCACCCAGCTCGATCTGAGCGTCCATGGCGCCCAGCAGAGCGGCGAAGGGCTTGCCCCAACGGGCGGGCTCGTTCTTGAGCTTCTCAAAGAACTCCTGGAGGGTGAGGTAGGCCAGCTTGTAGTCGGCACCGGCGGCCACCAGCTTGGCCATGGAGTTGTACACGGCGGCGTGGGCACCGCAGTAGGGGTCGATGCACATGGCATCGGGGTCCAGGCCCCAGGCCATGACGCTGGCCTGGTCGGTGGACTGGCCGGGCAGGGTGGGGAGCAGGGCGGCCATGGCCTGGGCGGGGGTCTTCTGGGTCTTACCGCCGAAGGGCATGAGCACCGAGCCCGCGCCGATGGAGCCGTCGAAACGCTCTACCAGGCCGCGGCGGGAGGCGGTCTTCAGATCGGCCGCCATGGTACGGAGGTCGGTGTAGAGGGGCTTGGAGAAGGCGGACAGGTCCTTCTCGGTGACCTCCACCTCGGTGTGCTTGTCGGCACCGTTGGTGTTGAGGAACTCGCGGGACAGGTCTGCGATGGTCTGACCCTTCCAGGTCATGACCATACGGGCCTCCTCGGTGACCACGGCCACGCGGTAGGCCTCCAGGTTCTCGGAGAGGGCGAAGTCGATGAACTTATCAGCGTCCTCGGGGGCGACCACAACCGCCATACGCTCCTGGGACTCGGAGATGGCCAGCTCGGTGCCGTCCAGGCCGTCGTACTTCTTGCGCACGGCAT
>CAYRTP010000179.1:0-4847 GCA_964427175.1 uncultured Clostridium sp.
GCGGATCTCACGCTCCACGAACTTCTTGCAGTCGTCCACGATGTAGCGGATGGGAGCCTCGGACAGCCCGCAAAGCTGGGCGTTTTCCTTGGCCTGGGCCACGATACCCTTGGCGGCATCCACGTGGACCACCGACGCGCCCGCCTTGGCGGCGGCCATGGTGGCTCCTCCCGTGTAGGCGAACAGGTTGAGGACCTTGATTTGACGGTTCGGATCTTCGGTCTTGGCCTTGCGGATCAGACCAGAGAACCAGTCCCAGTTGGCGGCCTGCTCGGGAAACAGGCCCGTATGCTTGAAGCCCATGGGGCGGAGGACGAATTTCAGATCGTCTCCGTACCCGATCTGCCACTGGGCGGGCAGGTCATTTTTGACCCAGGCTCCGCCGCCCGTGTTGGATCGGCGGTAAACGCCGTCGGCACGCTTCCACAGGGGGGAGGCAGCACAGCCCTTCCAGATGATCTGGGGGTCGGGACGGACCAGGATGTATTGGCCCCACCTCTCCAGGCGTTCGCCGTCCGAGGTGTCAATGAGCTCGTATTCTTTCCAGTTATCGGCACACCACATAGTGATTGTTCTCCTTGTTTACTGCATTTGGTTATAGTAGCTCCCCAGCTTTGAGCATCCGCTGTGGGCGTGGCAGATGGCGATGGCCAGGGCATCGGCGGTATCGTCGGGCTTTGGGGGCTCGGGAAGGTTCAAGATGCGGGTCACCATGGAGATGACCTGGCGTTTATCGGCTCCGCCGTAGCCCACCACCGCCTGCTTGACCTGCATAGGGGTATATTCCGCCAGCTCCAGGCCCCGCTCCTGTCCCGTCATGAGGATGACCCCGCGGGCCTCGGCTACCCGAATACCCGTGGTGATGTTCTTGGTGAAGAACAGCTCCTCCACCGCCATTTGGGTGGGGTGGAACTTATCGATGATGGTGCAGAGGTGCCTATGGATGAGGGCCAGACGCTGGGCGGTCTCGGTGCCTGCGGGGGTGTTGATGCTCCCGTAGGCCAGGGGGCGGAAGCGGGTGTTTTGGTATTCCAGGACTCCCCAGCCCACGATGGCCAGGCCGGGGTCGATGCCAAGTATAATCATAGGGATCCTTTATTCGTGCTTTTTCAGCGCGCCCTCCAGGAGCCAAACCTCGTCCTCCCCTACCGCGGTATCCAGGGTGGTATGGAGACCTACGTCGGCCAGGGCGAACATGATGTTGACGGCGTTATCGGGGTTGAACTCGTAGAGCAGATCGTGGATACGGGCATAGGCACTCTTGCGGAGGACCACACGGTTTCCGTTGAAATGCTGACCGCCCAGACCCAGGGCGGCGACCACATCGCCTGTGGAATTGGCTCGCTTGACCGCCTCGTAGTCGATCTTACGGATCTCCTCGGGGACCAGGACCTCGGCCTCGGGAACATGACAGCCGAAGGGCTTGCCTGCGGGGACGGGGATGGGGTCCTCGGGTCCTTCACCCGCGGCGTAGCCTACGTAGTAGGTATAGCTCATGGGGGGGAGGGTAACCGTGAGGAGGAGGTTGCCGTTGATATCGATGACCGCCTCGGTGAGGTTTTCGGGGAGATCGTACTCATAGAGGGCCATGCGGATGCCGCTGTCGGCGGCGGGGACTGCGTCCTCCAGCTTATTCTCCAGGTTCTTGGGATAGATGGGCGGCCAGGAGCCGAAGCTGGTGATGGCTACCTCATCAAAATTGCCCGATGCGGGGGCGGTATGGGGGCGGTCCTTCCCCGTCAGTCCCGTATAGAATGCGGGGAGGATGAAGGTCTTGGTGCGCTCCACGGGGGTCTGGTTGAAGACCATGAGGAAGAGCTTATCCTTGGTGGTATGGTTCTCCTGGAGGATCACGTCCATATCCTCCGCGATGCTGAGGTCCTCGGTGGCGGTGGGGGGATAGGCGTGGACGGTGTTGGAGTTGAGCAGGACCTTATGGCGATGGATCACGTCGGTCCAATACTTGACCACGTCGCGGCAGAAGGGGGTATCGTAGAGCCGCTTACCCCGCACGCAGGGCCACACACCTGAGGCCGCGGCCTGGGCCAGGGCCCAGTCGTAGTCCGCCAGGTTTTCGGTCAGAGGCTCGAATTTTGCGGTGGCTCCGCCGCCGTGGTACTCCTCGACGGGGAGGAAGCTCCAACCCATGGAGGGGATCTTATGGTAGGTACCCTTATAGTTGTAGATACGGTTCATGAGGTTCTGGGTCAGGCGGGGCTGGCTGAAGGCGATCTCCTCGTAGCCTACGGCGCAACGGTTGGTGCCCGAGAGGTAGAGCCAGTCGGGGGCGTTGACGTAGACTCCCAGCTCCTTCATGCGGGCGGTGACCTCCACGGTGGACTTCAACCACTGGGAATAGCGGCTGTCGGCGTAGCCCTTATGGAGGTGCTCGGTCTGACCCTCTCGGTTACCCGAACAGGTGTAGAAGTGGTAGGGACCGTCGATCTCGATGAAATCGGTGCCCGTCTTCTCCATGAAGGAGAGGATGCGGTTCCAGTAGCCCTCCGACCACTTGGAGCAGAGACAGCGGGAGATATTGTTGTAGTCGCCGTTGGTGGCGTAGTCCGCGTTGATGGGCTGATAGTCGCGGATCATGGCCAGGGTGTAGCCGCCGATGGTCAGACCCTTTTCGTGGACGTAATCGTAGTCGGACTTGACGCGGGCAATGTAGGCCTCGTCCTCGCTCTCCATGTTGATGCCCGAGCCGAAGGACTGGATGATCATATCGAAGCCCACGTCGGCCAGGATGTCGGCGGTCTCGCGGAGCTCGCGGCTATCGTCCGATATGAGGTGGATGAACAGGGGGGCCTCGCAGACCCAGGGGGCCACGCGGCGGTACATATTCTGTACCTCGTTCATGCGGTGGTCGAAGCATTCGGTCTGGCAGTAGAGCTCGTAGACCTGCATACCGCGGAAGGTGTCTCCTGCCTTGAGGTCATAATCGGGACCGATATCGAAGCGCAGGGAAACGGTATCCCCGTCGCGGAACAGGTAGGGCTTTCGGAAGCCGTACATATTGTCACCGATGTAATCGGCCTCCAGGTAGAGGCGGAGGGTACCCTCGTCGGTGAGGCGGAGGGCCTCGGTCTCGGCGGTGTCCACGGTGACCGTGGCATCGCTGTTGTTTTTCACGTAGAGGGTTTTACGGATGGCAGGGAGATCGTCGTAGATCTCGTAGACCAGCTTGATCTCCAGATCCCCGCGGGGGTAGGTCAGCTCGGCCACCTTACCGGGGGCGGGATAGGGGTAGGGGTGGGTATTATAGGGCTTGGGGATATAGTCGAATTTCTTTTCGGTGAGGTTCCCTTCCCGCAGGCGGGCGGTGCAGGGGGCCTCCAGGCTGTAGAGGGTGCCGTTCACCGATACGGAGCCCTCCCGCAGGGGGGATACGATAGCCTCGATGCCGTCGCCGTCGGTGAGGGAGACGGTCACGCCTGTGGTGAGGTCGATGGTCCGCTTGATGTAGCGGTTTTCCAGGACCATGGTATTCTCGGTCAGGGTAATACGGGCGGGGGAATGGTCGGTTTGCAATGTCCAAAGGGGTGTCATGGGGGCTCCTTTCCGGTGTATGGGCCATCTGATTGGTCATTTATATGAGTCAAAAACGGGATTGACTTCTTTTATCATTTTATTATACCACAAAATTCTCCGCAAGTCAAATGGTTTGGGGGCAAAATATGGATTTTTTCGGATATTTTTCGCGCGAAGCAAAAAAATATTGACAATCCCGCCGTTTTATGGTATGCTATAATATGGAATCTATCTACCGAAAGGAAGTTTTATTATGGATATTTTGCATGGAAACGCAGTAGTCGGCCAGTCCGGCGGTCCTACGGCGGCTATTAACGCTACCCTGGCGGGGGTCATCCGCGGGGCGCTGGACGAGATCAATCGCGGCGGGGCGATCTCCCGCCTGTACGGCATGAGAAACGGTGTGGACGGTCTGCTCCGCGAGGATATCGTGGAGCTGGATAAGCTGTTCGCCCCCGATGCCGACGGCAAGTACACCGCGCTGGATCGCCTGACCCTCACCCCTGCCGCAGGCCTGGGGTCCTGCCGCAAGAAGCTCCCCGCCGTGGGGGCCAAGGACGAAGACGAGATCATGGGCAAGCTCTTTGCCATCTTCGCCAAATATGACATTCGCTATTTCTTCTACATCGGCGGCAACGATTCCATGGACACGGTGGCCAAGGTGTCGGCTTACGCTGAGAAGGTGGGCTATCCCATGCGGGTCATGGGCGTGCCCAAGACCATTGACAATGATCTGGTGGGCACCGACCACACCCCCGGCTTCGGCTCGGCGGCCAAGTACATCGCCGTGACCATGCAGGAGATCTTGCGGGACACCGCCGTTTACACGGTTCCCGCGGTGACCATCGTGGAGATCATGGGCCGCGACGCGGGTTGGCTGACCGCCTCCTCGGCTCTGGGCCGTGTGGTGACGGGCATTGAGCCCGACCTGGTGTATCTCCCCGAGCGGGCCTTCTCCTACGATGCCTTCTACGCGGATCTGCGGAAGGCCCTGGAGCGTCATCCCAACGTGGTGGTGGCGGTTTCCGAGGGTCTGCAGTGCGCCGAAGGCCGTTTCGTGGGCGAAGGGACCCAGAGCGGAGCGGTGGACGTATTCGGCCACCGTTACCTGGCGGGTACCGCCAAGGCTTTGGAGCTGGCTGTCAAGGCCGAGATCGGGTGCAAGGTGCGCTCCATCGAGCTGAATCTGCCCCAGCGTTGCGCGGGACATCTGGTATCCGCCCAGGACATTGACGAGTCCTTGGAGGTGGGCCGTCATGCGGTGATGGCCGCCGTGGAGGGGGTCAGCCGTCAGATGATGACCATCAACCGTATCT
>CAYRTP010000180.1:0-4846 GCA_964427175.1 uncultured Clostridium sp.
GTTCTCATCGCTGCACGGAGCTTAGCGTCCAGGTTGGACAGAGGCTCGTCAAGAAGGAATACCTTGGGGTTACGGACGATAGCACGACCCAGAGCAACACGCTGCTTCTGACCACCGGACAGAGCCTTGGGCTTACGGTCCAGAAGGTGGGTGATATCCAGGATACGGGCAGCCTCCTCAACGCGGCGCTTGATCTCCTCCTTAGGAGTCTTGTTCAGCTTCAGACCGAATGCCATGTTCTCGAACACGGTCATGTGAGGATACAGAGCGTAGTTCTGGAACACCATCGCGATCTTACGATCCTTAGGAGCTACGTCGTTAACCAGCTGGTCACCGATGAACAGCTCACCCTCGGAAATCTCCTCCAGACCGGCGACCATACGCAGGGTAGTGGTCTTACCGCAACCGGAAGGACCGACCAGGACCAGGAACTCCTTATCCTTGATCTCCAGGTTGAAGTCGGAAACGGCGGTTACGCCGCCGGGGTACTTCTTGTAAATGTGACGAAGAGATACACTTGCCATTTGAATTTCCTCCTAATAATATATCACGTTAAATTTTGACTGTTGCGCGAGGCACAGCAGGCAGAGCGTATCTGTACGCAGACCTCCTGTACACGTTGATATTATACCAAAAAAACCGGCAAAAAGAAAGAGGTTATTTCCCCAAACTTTCCACTTTCTATTTGTACACCCTGTACAAAATACAGTGGAAAAGCGGGGAGGCACGGGCGGTCGGGCGGAATTCGGATTTTAATTTATTAACATTCCATCATGAATTCCCTTTGTGAGGCTTCTTGCGGGGACGCACCAAAAGCCCCAGCACCGAGGCGATGACGATACCGCCCGCGATACCCAGGGCCACCACCAGGGTGGTCATGGCGGCATCGGCGGCGGCGCGGTAGTTCCCCGCCACGAAATTGAACATGGTGGCGTAGAGAGCGCTTCCGGGTACCAGGGGGATGACGCAGGGGACCATGTAGACAGGCACGGGCACCTTGGTCAGGCGGGCGCAGATCTCCGAGAAGCCGGCACCCACCAGGGCCCCCAGCAGGTTGGGGAGGAGCTCGCCGCCCAGCCACACACCCGACAGCAGGTAGACGGCGGTGCAGAGGATGCCGCCCAGGGTCGCCAGGCAGAGACGGCGGGGGTGGACGTAAAAGAGGATAGAGAAGCCCATGGTGCCGATGGCACCCGTGATCAGGCCGACGAGAATTCGTTGAATATCCATATCAGGCTCCAATCTGCTGATTGAACAGCAACAGCGCGGCCATGTAGCCCAGGGCGATCATGAGGGCCTGGAGGATGGCCTGGATGAAGCGCATGGCCCCCGCCAGGGTGTCGCCGCTGAGCATATCCCGCAGGGCGTTACCGAAGGACAGGCCGGGGATCTCCAGCATGATGGTGCCGATGATGATCTTGTCCACGTGATCGCCAAAGCCCAGGTTCACCGACAGCACCGACAGGATCCCCGCCGCGAAGGAGCTGATGAGGGTCTTGACCATGCTGTTGATCTGAATGGGACGCAGGCGGGCAAATAGGACCAGGATGAAGGCGATGACCGAGGCCGCCAGGCCGTCCATGAGGGTTCCTCCGAAGAACACGGCGAATCCCCCCGTAGCCAGCATACCGCCCAGGTAGCACAGCCACTCGGGGACGGGACGGTAACGGCGGATGGCCTCCAGGCGGGACTCCACCTCAGCGGCCGAGATGGGCTCGCGGCAGATGGTGCGGGAGAGGGCGTTCAGGGCCTCCAGGCGGGCCAGGTGGTTGTAGGTGGACAGGACCCGTCGGTTGCGGGTGGCGTAGGTACCGTCGGGCATACGGACCTCGGCGGTGATGAGGGAGGTGATGGCAAAGACCTCCACCGACTCGGCACCGTAGGCACGGCAGATCCGCGCCACGGTATCCTCCACGCGGTGGATCTCCCCGCCGACCCGCAGGGTCTCGGCCCCCACGTCCAGGGCGATGGCCAGAATGGTTCCCGCATCGGTGGGGACCTGTTCCCCGTCAGCCCCGGGAGCAGACGCGCGGGTCACGCCCCCCGTCGGGGTAGTGAAAAAGCGAGTGATTTTCATGGTGGTACTCCATGGAAAAGAAATCCGCCAAAATCGGGCGGTCGCGATTCGGATTTACAAAATTATTATACACGCTTTTCCCCCGTTTGTCAAGCGGGTTTCGGCAGATTCTCTGCCGCAAGGCAATGTCGTCGGGATTTTTTGTCGAAAATTTTTAAGAAAACGTCTTGCGAAAACCGCCGAAAAGTTGTATAATAATGAATAGAACATTTTTCGATCGCTTCGGCCATACATAAGGAGTTTCCCATGATCGGCTTTTACAACTACACCGTTATTCTCACCTACGCCAGCCTGCTCATTTCCACCGCAGGCATCGCCCTGGCCTCCGCGGGCCATCCCTACGCGGCTCTTTTCTGTCTGTTAGCCTCGGGCATCTGCGATATGTTCGACGGCAAGATCGCCCGCACCCGCAAGCAAAGCACCGAGGAGGAGCGACGCTTCGGGATCCAGATCGACTCCCTCTGCGACGTGATCTGCTTCGGGGTGCTACCCGCCGCCGTCGGCATCAGCCTGGCCTCCTCCGCCGCCTCCGCCGACCGCATCGCGGTGTTGTGCGCGGGCGGGCTGTACGTCCTCTGCGCCCTCATCCGCCTGGCCTACTTCAACGTCACCGAGGAGACCCGCCAGAGCACCGAGGGCGGCCGCCGCACCTACTACCAGGGAGTCCCCGTAACCACCTCGGCGGTGGTGTTCCCCCTGGTCTTCGCCGTGGCCGAGCTCATCCGCACCCCGGGCGGGTTCCTCGCCTCGGTCTCGCCCTGGCTGTTCCCCGTGTTCCTCATCGCCACCGCGGTCTCCTTCATCACACCCGTCAAGGTTCGCAAGCCCTACGGCAAGCGGCTGGCTATCCTGAGCGTGATCGGCCTGGCCGAGATCGGGTTGATGGTGGGTTTGTTGGTATTGTGAGATTTCGGCGGCGGTTACCGTTTGCTCGTAGGGCGGGGGCTTGCTCCCGCCGCCTTTTCGATTCAAGGTGTTCGTCACGGCGGGAGCAAGCCCCCGCCCTACACTTTTGTATGACAGAAGTGAAACCGCCGTGCGCTAAAAACGAACGATACATAAGAATTTGATGGAGCGTATCATGGGAAAGAAATTATCAGAAATGAGTTTAGAAGAACTTTGGTTGTTGTTTCCAATCTTCTTAGAAGAACATAAAGATTGTTGGAAAGAATGGTATCGTGAAGAAGAATATCTGTTGAAAAATGAATTTTCCTCAGGAGAAAGAATCAGCCATATTGGAAGCACCGCTATTCCTTCTATATGGGCAAAACCCATTGTAGATATTCTTGTGGAGATTCCAGCGAGGAGAAATTTGCTTGATTACAAAGCGGCGATCATAAATTGCGGCTATATTTGTATGTCGCAAAGTGAGAACGGTATGTCTTTTAATAAAGGATATACAGAGAATGGATTTGCCAAACGAGTGTTTCATTTGCACTTGAGATATGCGGGAGATAACAATGAATTGTATTTTAGGGATTATCTCATAGAGCATTTGGACGTAGCAAAAGAATACGAAGCATTGAAATTAACTTTATGGAAAAAGTACGAGCATAACAGAGACGCTTATACAGACGCAAAGACTGGTTTTGTAAAAGAATATACCGAAAAAGCGAAAGCCTTATATGGTAATAGATATTGAAAAAACAATTCCAATTTATCGAACAGAAAAAATCAACCCCGACAGACTCAAAAAATCTGTCGGGGCTTTTGTACGCGGCGGGAGCAAGCCTCCGCCCTACAACAGCTTCTTATTCGGAATCTTATACGAGAACACGTCCAACTCCTCCACCCCCATGGCTTTCAGCTCGGCCACCGAGGCCTCCACGTCGGCTTGGGTGTTGAAATTCGGGATATGAGGCACCCGCACCGTGACCCGCTTGGGCCCAACCAGGGCCAGGAGGGCGGCCAGGTTCTCCTTGACGAGGCGGTTGTCCCGCCCCGTGTAGGCTTGATAGATGGCGGGGTTCATGTCCTTAATATCAATGAAGAAATGGTCGATCACCTTCGCCGCCGTGGGGATGTGCTCAGCGGGGATGCAGAGGCAGGACTCGGCGTACAGGTGCCAGGCGGGCGGGCAGATTTCGCGGAAGGCCCGGATGAAATCGGTGTGGAGCAAAGGCTCCCCGCCACCGAAGGTGACGCCGCCCCCCGTGGCCAGGTAGTAGAGATTGTCGATCTTGACCCGCTCGCAGAGCTCCTCGGGGGTGACCCGCTCAAAGTCGGGCTTGCCGTCGGAGCGGGGGTGCCAGGTCTGGGGGTTGAGGCAGAGCTTGCATTGCAGGGGACAGCCCCAGGCCCCCACCAGGGCGGTGACCCCCGCTCCGTCGGTGGCCATGCGGAGGCGGTCCCAAAAGGCCAGGGGAAAGGTGGGCCGATGCGCGGTCATGTCATCCATAGCCGCTCCTTACAGGGCAGGCTCGCCCATGAGGTCGGTCACCTCGGGGTCGGTTTCGGTGTCGCTCTCCGTCTCGGTCTCGGAGGTAGTCTCCTCGGGGAACTCGCCCATTTCGACCTCCCCTTCGGGGAAGAACTCGGTCTCCCCGCCGGGGATGGGATCCCCCTGGAGCACCCACTCCTCGGTGTCGGTCTCGGGGATGGTCATCTCCCCATCGGCCACCTCGGTGAAGGTCTCCTCGGCGGTGGTTGTGTAAAACACGGGCTCCCCCGGCTCCACCTGCATATCCCCCGCCGTAGCGAGGGGATTGGCGCATCCCGTCACCGACAGGGCAATGGTAGCCGAGATGCCCACCACGGCCACCTTCTTTC
>CAYRTP010000181.1:0-4832 GCA_964427175.1 uncultured Clostridium sp.
CCCCTCCCACGTCACCGTCATCGCGCCCACCGATCGGATCACGGCCGCCTTCCATGACCAGGAGGACACCCTCCCCGACGATACCTACTTCGTCAATCTCACCTACAAGGGAACGGGTGTCTACCTGGGCACCGAGCAGGAGTTTATGGCGGATTACGACGCCGAGGACGAGATGATCGCCTACACCCGACGGTCCTTGATGCTATACAAGGACTCTCCCCTCACCCCCATGACCCGCACCGAATATCGGGTGGAGCGGGTGATCTACACCGAGCCGGGAAGCCGACCCTACCTGATCCTGCTCAATGGTCCCGAGGTCAACTATACCACCATCGGCGGCGACGTTTGTGCCTTCCGCCTGGACACCATCGGCATGGATGGAGGCCCCAACCTGAAAATGATCGCCGACGAGGCCTACCTGCTGGAGACCGACGTTCTGCTGGGTCCCTCCTTCTACCTGCGCCAGGCCTGCATCGGGACCTACCTCCTGCCCCACTTCCTGGAGGAAATGAAGGCCCACAAGGTCAGCCTTCAATTCTCCGAGGGGTGGTTTACCCACACCGTCTCCGTCATCAGCGCCGGCTTTTCCATAGAAAAGCAGAACTACCTGATCGCCGAGCCCTACACCGAAGGTCGGTATGTGCTGGGCTACCTCCAGGCAGAGGAATACCCCCGCGTCATCAAGGGGACGGGGAACTTCGCCCCCATCGGAAGCACCAAGGGGGAGAGCTTCCTGTCGGTCTCGGAGCTGGGAGCCTTCGGACTGTTTTCGGATACCTCCATCGGGCAGATGCGCTCCGAGAGCGTGACCATCGAAAGCCTCTACGCCCGCATGGACTGGGTCATCACCCCCGCCTGTGAGACGGATCCCCGTATGGAGATCCCGACGGGACACGGCATCCTCATCACCGACGGAGATCCGAACGCCTGCCCCATTCGGGTGGGGGATACCATTCCCGTGGCCATCCGCGCCGACACCACCCAGCTTCTGCGGGACCCCGAGTTCATGGGACTCAGCGGGCTCAAGCTGCTGGCCTACTTGCTTGATCGGGCGGATTACCGCTACCTGAATATCAAGATCGACGAGATCCGCCAGGGGGAGGGAACCGAGCTGATCCTCTCCGAGGCCGACACGGCCACGGTTTTGGGCAAGAGCGGCGTGTATGAGGAGCTGGATATCTACCTAACCCTCGACACGGGCATGGAGGACTACCTGCGGCTCTACACAGACGTGTTCGACCTTACGAATCGGGCGGGAACCAACGCCACCATGACCTTTGACGAGGATTTCATGGTGGAATCCAAGGTCAGTGCCCGACATGACAGCCGTGTTCTAAGGCAGATCGGATACGTGGCGGTTTGTATGATCCCTCTGCTCCTGCTGGCGGCCGAAATGGTATTCTACGAGAAGCGGGAGGAGGAGTTCGACATCTTCTCCACGGTCGGTCAGACTCCCCGCAAGCGGCGCAGACAGTTCGCCGCCGAGTGGGGGCTTACGGCCTGTATTTTGGGGATCTTTACCGCGATCGCCTGCCCCGTCGGGTATATCCTCACCCTGATGTTTGCCGAGCGGGTGGGCGCCACCATTCCGTTTAGCTCGTTTGATCCCATTCTGTATGTCCAAATGCTCCTGCCCGTCCTGCTGTCCTGCCTGGCGGCGGGGCTGGTTACCCACCTGCGGGTCGGGAAGGTCGGAGACACCTACCGCCGCAGAAGAACCCCACATCAATCCAAGGAGGCCTCGAAGCACCATGAAAGTTCTGGAATGTGAATCCATCATCAAGCAATACCACCTGTACGACCACGTGATCACGGCGGTGAACCGGGTCAACCTGGAGGTCGAGGAGGGGGAATTCGTGGCCATCATGGGAGAATCGGGCTCGGGCAAGAGCACCTTTCTCCGCATCGCTGCGGGGCTGGATAAGCCCGATTCGGGGGTGGTCCGCCTGCTGGGACAGGACATCGTCAACATGAAGCCCGATCCCCTCTGCCTGTTCCGAGGGAAGCACACGGGCTACGTCTTCCAGTCCCACCGCCTGGTGCCCTATCTGACCGCCCTGGAAAACATCCTGCTCCCTATATCGGCCTCGGGCCAGGACAGAAGCCGTGTGGAGAACCGCCTGGCCCTGCTGATCGACCGTCTCGCCCTGGGGGATCGGCTGAACCACCTCCCCTGTGAGCTGTCGGGCGGCCAACAGCAACGGGTGGCCATCGCCCGCGCCT
The DNA here is from genome assembly GCA_964427175.1 of uncultured Clostridium sp. GTDB lineage: Bacteria > Bacillota > Clostridia > Oscillospirales > CAG-272 > CAMEON01. Next base: position 2,224 of record CAYRTP010000181.1, read on the forward strand.
TGATCCATTACCCCATGATCCTCTTTGCCGACGAGCCCACGGGTAACCTGGACCGCACCACCGCCGACAACGTCACCGACCTGCTGGTCAGCCTGCGGGACGAGCTGAATCAAACCCTGGTCATCGTCACTCACGACGAAAAGCTGGCTAACCGCGCCGACCGAGCCTACCGCATGGCGGACGGGGAGCTATACGTGAAGCGGTGATGCCGCATAAGCGGTAATGATCCAAAAATCCTTCGCGCGTGTCATGCGTGCGGGGGATTTTTGCGTATTGGCGGGAGACGCGGTTTCGGTCTGCATTACTCAAAAGAGACCTCCGATAAAAATATCGAAAAAATCTCCAAAGCTATCGACACGGCGTATGATCTGTGCTATAATAACTGTGCTATAGCAAGTATCACAGTTGGAGGATGTTCATGATCATCATCGACCACACCAGTAAGACCCCCATTTATGAGCAGATCAAGGTGCAGATTTTGTCGCTCATCGCCTCAGGCGTTCTAACGCCGGGGGATAAGCTCCCGTCCCTGCGGACCCTGGCCGCCGATCTCTCCCTCAACTTCAACACCATCAAAAAGGTATTCGCCCAGCTGGAAGCTGACGGCGTGATCGTGACGGTGCAGGGGAAGGGATGCTTCGTGGCGGATACAGCCAAGGACAACCGCACCGTGCTGGACCGCGCCGAGAATGCCTTGCGGGAGGCGATCGCAACCGCCCGCGCGTCGGGGCTCTCCCAAGAGGAGGCAGCCCGTATTGTAACCGAGGTTTATGCCGATACCAAGGCGTAACCCCTTTTTCGCGCCACATTACAGAAAGGAATCCTAGGATCCATGATCGAAATCAATCACGTTTGCAAATCCTTCGGAGATAAGACGGTGCTGGATGATATCACCCTGTCGGTCTCCGATGGCTCCATCTACGGTCTGGTCGGCTATAACGGAGCGGGTAAGACCACCCTTTTGAGCCTCATAGCCGGCCTCTACCGTCCCGATCGGGGCAATATCACCGCCGACATTCCCGACGGGAAGCTGACGGCCTACGGCTCCGAGGCTGTGCGCCGCAACCTGTTCTTCATTCCCGACGACCCGTACATTCTCCCCCAGGCCAACCTGAGCACCATGGCCGCCTATTACCGCGGCTTCTACCCGAATTTCTCCATGGAGACCTGCCGCAAGCTCACCGCCATCTTCGGACTGGACCCCAAAAAGCGGATCAACGGCTACTCCAAGGGCATGAAACGCCAGGCCGCTCTCATCCTGGGGCTGTCCTCCCGTGCCCGCTATTTGCTCCTGGATGAGAGTTTTGACGGCCTGGATCCCACCATCCGCATGATGGTCTGCGACCTGCTCCTGGAATACATGGCCGAGACGGGAGCCAGTATCATCATGGCCTCCCACAACCTCCACGAGATCGAGCATATCTGCGACACCGTGGGGATGCTCAACGGCTCCCGCATCATCTACAGCTGTGACGTGGACACCATCAAGGCGGGCTACACCCGCATCCGCGCCGCCTTCGATCGGGAGGTGTCGGGAGAGATTTTGGCGGGGGTTCATTACGGAGAGCTGTCGGTCAGCGGACGGGTGCTCACCTTTGTCTCCGAAACACCAGCCTCCGAGGTCAAGACTCTGCTGGAAAAGCAGGGCGGACTCTGCCTCTTTGAGGAGCACCCCCTGTCTTTGGAGGACGTATTCAAATTTGAAATGAAGAAGGGAGGGAAGTCCTATGACGTCGAAGGCCTCTTTGGCGGGGAAGCGTAAGTTCTGCCCCCTGCTCCACGAAATCCTGTGGACCGCCCGCCGCTACTGGTGGGTCAGCTTGGTGGGGATGGTGCTGATCTTCGGGTCCACCTACCTGTTCATGCATATTGAGCCCAACAATCCCGAGGTTTTCTCCATCGTCAGCTCGGACCTGGAGGTCCTGCCGCGGATGACGGCGGTGATCTACGGCCTCTTTGCCGCGTTTTGTCTGTTCCGTTTCCTGTGGGACCGTCGGGAATGCATCATGACCCTGTCGGTGGGCACCCAGCGGTGGAAGCAGTTTACCCTGCGCTACCTCTTCGGCCTTTTGTCGGCTGTGCTGGCGGTGGCGGTTCCCATGGTCCTGGCCTATCACTTGGAAATGCGGACCATCGGGGATGACCCTGTGGGACTGTGCTCCAACTACACCTTTGTTTACGGCTTCAGCCTCTTTGTGGTTCTGCTGCTCTCCTACACCGTCAGCGTGTTGGTGGCGGTGCTCTGCGGACGGTTCCTGTCGGCTCTGCTGACCGCCGCGGGGGTTCTGGCCGCACCCTACGCTCTCCTGTGGGGTATCCAGCGAATGCTGGACTTCTACCTGTTCGGCACTCCCCTGGGACGGACCCTTTTCTCCGACCACGCGGGGGCGGGGCTGTTTACCATGCTGACCGACACCCTGCGCTGGACCAGCTACGGAAAGTTTACCATCAACCACACGCGGGACAACACCGTGTCCGTATCGGGCTACTCCGCCACATGGCAGGAGCACGTGCTTATGCTCAAGGAAGAAATGCAGCTTCCCGTGCTTCGAACCGTGCTCCTGCTGGGGCTCGTCGTCATCCTGGCTCTGCTGGCGGGGTGGGCTTAC
>CAYRTP010000182.1:0-4829 GCA_964427175.1 uncultured Clostridium sp.
CCTCCCCGCTGGGGAGGGCAAGAAAACACGCCACTTGTCTTTATAGAGTTTTACAGTTGTCTATTTTTTCTGTATTATAACGATTATAACATTAGAGGTGTTCGATAACCTGGGTACACCCTGGGTAGGGGAGGGGCTTGCTCCTCCCGAAATCTGTCAAAATCGAGAATATCTGAAATTTATTGGTAGAAGCGGGAGGAGCAAGCCCCTCCCCTACGGCAAATTTTCTGTAGTACGCAAGGTTAACGGTCGAACACATCTATTATAACACACAAGCGAAAAAAAGTAAAGGGGAATCCGCAAATCCCCCGCAAAGTACTCGGTTGGCCGCCGAAGTCAGAAACACGTAATTCGATTTTGCTCTCTCGATTCATTTGGAGCCGTTTGCGTCTTGACAAACCTGTCGAAGTGTGCTATAATAACCGCGTTACAACGGTTGCCCTTGGCGAGCCGTAATTTATCATACATGACAAAGGAAAATTTCCATGGAACATATCACTGTTGCCCCTGCCCGCGAGAGCTTTACGGGCCTGACCCTGGACGAGGAGCGCGCCCTCTACGGCATCCGCCACGCCGACGTGGTGGGGTGTCTGTTTGACGGCCCTGCCGACGGCGAATCCGCCCTGAAGGAGGCCGCCGACGTTACGGTCACCAGCTGTAACTTCCATCTCCGCTACCCCCTGTGGCATATTCACGGCGGGACCATGGCGGGGTGTCTTCTGACCGAGACCTGCCGCGCCGCTCTGTGGTACGCCGAGGACATGGTCATCGAGAATTCCGAGCTGGGGGGCATCAAGGCCCTCCGCGAGTGCGACCGTATGGTGCTGAACAAATGCGCCATCCGCTCCGCCGAGTTCGGCTGGCTCTGCCGCGGGGTGGAGCTCAACGACTGCGAGATGCAGGGTGAGTATCCCTTCTTCATGACCCGCGGACTGCATCTGAACGGGGTCAAGCTGGGGGGCAAGTACTCCTTCCAGTACGTGGAGGATTGCACCATTGCCGACTCCTACCTGGACACCAAGGATGCCTTCTGGCACAGCAAAAACATCACGGTCACCGACTCCACCGTTAAGGGTGAGTACCTGGGCTGGTACTCCGAGGGCCTGACCCTCATCCGCTGTCACATCGTGGGCACCCAGCCTCTGTGCTACTGCAAGAATCTGACCCTCATCGATTGCACCATGGAGGGTTGCGATCTGTCCTTTGAGAACAGCGAGGTCAACGCCACGGTGAAGGGCTACGTGGAGAGCATCAAGAGCCCTGCCGCGGGCAAGATCGAGGTGGACCGCGTGGGCGAGATCGTCTACGAGCGGGCACCCGTGGACGGGACGGGGTGCGAGATCATCGTGCGGGAATCCTAAACCGAAGTGGATACCGTTGCAGAAGGGATGGGCTTGAGGCTCTGCAAAGTCAACGGTAAAATTGCATTCAGCCATCACATTTTCGTGATGGCTTTTTTTGCGTAAAAAAGCACGCCCCGCACAAGGCGGGGCGTGAAAGCAGTTCATCCTTTAATAAATTGCGAAACGGTGCAAATCTTTTTGTCAAGAACAAACATTGCCGTTAGTATCATATATGCGGCAATACCGCAATGACCGCAGATCATGTATCCTCTGTCATCCGAACGCTTGGCTGAAACAAATTCGATAATTCGGTTTTCGGTAAATAAAAGTAAAAGCTCATTCAAACGGGATATTTCAATATTGGCTTTTTCGATGAGTGCCTGTTTTGATGTTGGAACATCACAGCACAGAGCAAGAATCAATTTTTGCCCGTCTTCGCTACAAAGTGCCTGCATGACTTCTAGCGTGTTTGCGTCGAAGGGAGAAAGCTGCTTGATGAGTGATGATTTGATCACGCAAGCCACACCTTGATCGTCCCAAATCTTCATTCCGTATGGACCTATAATCCTAAGATTTCCTTGATTCTTACTTTCTTCTTGTTTTTCCCTGTTTCCAACTTCGGCAAAATATATACCCTTCCACATTTTCCAAAGATCGTCTCCAAGCTCTTGACTGTAATTGCTATTATAGCGGTCATAGTTCGCCATTGACCAAACGAACTCTGTCGCAAGCTGCTCAATCTTACTTGACACCGTATCAAGATCACCACTTGATTCTGTTTCAAGAAGAACATCTGCGGAAATTTTATAAACATCACTGATTGCTTTCAGATTGAAGCAATCGGGCAAACAATCTCCTGCCTCCCATTTTGATATTGCCTGTGGAGAGACACCTACTTTTTCCGCAACCTCTTCCTGCGTCATACCAAGCTTTTTTCTGTGATTGCGAAGTTTTTCTCCAAACATTTTTTGATCTAACATATTCTATCCTCCGGGATTTTTTATGATAGCTATCTTGTGAGTATATTATAGCACGAAATGAATCAACTTGCAATACTAAGAATGTTGAGTTTTATGATGTAATCTCTACTTCAGGTTGAATTTCTGTCCCGCGGTCAGCTCCCTCCGAAGCCACTCCCGCCACACCTCAGGGCAGTCCGCGCCATAGATGGCCAGCAGGTCGGCGGGGGTAATTTTGCCGTCCCCGTTGATGTCGCCCATTTTTCCTGTGGAAATCTCGTGGTTCCCTACTTCCACGGCAACGGGCGCGCCGTCCTCGTGGGTGGCCATCCAGGCGGTGCCGAAGGGGGTCACGGGGGTATGAAAATCTACCAGGGCGGCTTCACCCTCGGGCTCGTAGCGGGTATCGGTACAGGTATGCCCCGCCGCGCAGGTATAGCTATGGTAACCCAGGGCTTCCATCCCCGCGTCCGAGCGAAGGAGGCGGGTGTGGTTGACCTGCTCCCTCCCATCGGCGGCGGGAATGGGATCGTCGCGGGTCACGTCCACGTGGTACCACACCCCGTCCACCCGCACGTGATTCCAGGCGTGGTCCATGGCATCCGAGGCCACGAAATCCGCCTCCAGCCCCGCGGCGCGGGCCAGGGCCAGGAAGGCGAGGGCGTAGGCCTGGCAGATGCCCACGCCCTCGCGGAAGAAGCCGTAAACCTCGGCGTTGGGGGCATCGGTTCGGGTATCGTAAGCGTAGCGGTGGGCCAGCAGATCGTGGAGATAGAGGACGATCTCGGCCTCCGAGGGGGGCCTCCCCCCGAAGGCCCCGTCCATCTCGGCCAGAATGGCTGTCACGGTATCGCGGTAGAGGGTACGGGCGGCCGTGAGGTCGGCTCCCGTCAGAGTATAGGCGGGGTAGACCGCCGCGACCAGGCGCACGGGTACCCCGTCCGCCTCTCCCTCGCGAGAGGTGTAGGACAGCCGCAGGGCCACGTGGAACAGCTCGGGATGGCTGTGGAGCAGGTCGGCGTAAAGCCGTCCCAGGTCGGACACGGGGAGGGCGGCGGCCGAGAGGTCAACCGTCTCGGCGCAGGCCAAAAGGCCCGCCAAGAGGAGGGTCATGGGATCCCCGTCCTCGGCATATACGGCGCGGGTCGGGGCAGGGAGAACCGATAGGCACAGAAGCAGGACGGACAGGAGGACGGCGAGGCATTTTGAGCTTGTTTGGCGCATGGGACACTCCGTTTGGCATGGAATCGGGCCATTCTATGGGGATCCGGCAAATTTTATGCCCCCATGATTCGCAAAAATCGCAAAAAATACCCAAAATATCTTGCAAAAAACCGTACAACATGGTATAATGAAGCCATAGCGGTTATTTATCCGCCTCGGCTGAAATTTTTGATACAGATAGGAGATACGCCATGAAGATCAACCAAATCAATCCCGCACTCAACGGCTCCATGACCGACCCCCGCACCCGCCGATACCTCGCGCCCAAGCGCGTGGTCCTCACCGAGGGTGAGGTACACAACCCCGAATGTCTGCTTCAGGAGAGAAGCAATCAGATCACCCTGGGCGTGGGCGAGAGCTGCACCCTGCGGAACAAGCCCGGCCAGCCCCACGCCAAGCTGGTATTGGACTATGGCTGTGAGTTCCCCGGCAGCATCCGTCTCATGATCTGGGGCGCGGGCTCCAAGGGCACCGCCGACGAGGCACGCTGTGACATCAGCGTCCGCACCGGCGAGAGCGTCATGGAGGCTCTCACCCCCATCAAGGTCAAGAACACCACCAACGACCACGCCATCCGCGACCGCGTCATGAACGTGGGCTTCTACTCCGCCAACGAGACCAACGAGTCGGGCCAGCGTTTCGTCTGCATCGAGCTTCTGGACGAGGACAGCCACGTGACCTTCAAGGCTGTGCAGGGCGTGTTCCACTACCTGGATCTGGACTACCAGGGCTCCTTCCAGTGCTCCGACGAGAAGCTGAACCAAATCTGGCAGACCGCCGCCTACACCGCTCACGTCAACATGCAGGAGTACCTGTGGGACGGCATCAAGCGCGACCGTCTGGTATGGATCGGTGATATGCACACCGAGGTCAACACCATCCTGGCCACCTTCGGCTACAACGATATCGTGCCCCGCTCCCTGGACGTGGTCCGTGACGAGACTCCCGTGGGTCAGTGGATGAACGGCATCTCCTCCTACTCCATCTGGTGGCTCATGATCCACTGCGACTGGTACCGCGCCTTCGGCGACAAGGCTTACCTGGAGGAGCAGAGAGACTACCTCAAGGGTCTGATGCCCATCTTCGCTTCCCTGGTGGACGAGGAGGGCGTGGAGCATATGCCCGATATGCGCTTCATTGACTGGCCCACCAACGACGACGACGTGGCCAAGCACGCGGGTCTTCAGGGTCTGCTCAAGATCGCCCTGGACAACGGTGCTTACCTGCTCCGTGAGCTGGGCGAGGATGCCATCGCCGCCCGGTGCGAGGAAGCCGCCGAGCGCATGAAGAAGCACCTTCCCGC
>CAYRTP010000183.1:0-4800 GCA_964427175.1 uncultured Clostridium sp.
ACCAATGGGGCAGGGGCCCCATGGTGATGCCCTCTATGGCTCCTGGTGTTCTCTCGCAACCCCCATAAAAAAGTTTTTGGGATTCTTAAGGGGCTTTTGCAAAAGCCCTTGACAGGCTTTGCCTGTCGGACGCCAGGAGGCGCGCTCTCCTATTCAAGTTTTTGTTTGTGAATCAGAATTACACATGGAGGAAACATGAATCGAGAACCCATCGGACTCTACCTGCATATTCCGTTTTGCAGGTCCAAGTGTCCTTACTGTGATTTTTGCTCCTACCCCCGTCCCATCGCCGAGGGGATGGAGGCCTACGCACGCGAGCTGGCCCGCCGTATCCGGGAGGCGGGGAAGCTCTGCGGGGAAGGATTCCCCGGGGAAAGTTTCCCCGCTCCTGCCTACGGGGGAGATCCGGGCCGTCTCTCGGTGGATACCGTTTATTTCGGCGGTGGGACGCCTACGCTGCTCCCCGCTCACTGCGTGGCCGAGCTGTTCGGGGCTATCCGCGAGGGCTTTGATATCCTTCCCGATGCCGAGATCACGGTGGAGGGCAACCCTGCCGCCGTCAGCCGTGAGGACCTGGCGGTCTGGCATGGGTGCGGGGTCAACCGTTTGAGCCTGGGAGCCCAATCCGCCCAAACCGTCGAGCTGAAGGCCCTGGGGCGGTTGCACCGTTGGGAGGACGTGGTCGGTACGGTGGCCGATGCCCGCGCCGTGGGCATACGGAACATCAACCTGGATTTCATGCTGGGTATTCCCCATCAGACCCCCGAGAGCCTGGCAGACACCCTGGACCGTGCCCTGGAACTGGAGCCCGACCACCTGTCGGCCTACACCCTCATGCTGGAGGAGGGAACTCCCTTCCACCGCCGCGGGCGGGTGGGCCTGGGGCTCCCCGCCGACGAGGACGATGCCGACGAGCAGGCGGTGGAGTTTTGGGAGCAGGCCTCGGCTGCCCTCCGCGCCGCGGGCTACGAGCATTACGAGATCTCCAACTACGCAAAGCCCGGCCGACGCTCCCGCCACAACCTCCATACCTGGCAATGCCGCGACTACCTGGGGCTGGGTGTGGCCGCCCACTCCTGTATGAACGGGATGCGCTTCGGCCAGTCACGGGACCTGGAGGGCTTTTTGCGGGGGGAGGACATCACCGAGTTTCGGGAGGCGCTGTCCCCCGCCGATCGGGAGTCGGAATACATCATGCTGGCCCTCCGCCTCTCCGACGGCATAGGCGAGTCGGAATTTGCCCGCCGATTCGGGCGGGATTTCTGGCATACCTACGGCTCCCTCTGCATACCCTTTATAGAGGGCGGCTTTATGGAGCGAAAGGGCGGTCGGGTGTACCTGACCGAGCGGGGTTTCCCCGTCAGCAACGCCATTTTGGCGGACTTGATCTGAAATTTTGTCAAATTTTGGGTCATCTTCCGAAAAAACATGACGAAACCCCGTTGACAAGATCGGGGTTTTCGTGTATAATATAAGCGTGGCTAAACCCAACCGCTTCTGCGGTTTCGTAATTGATATTTCAAATTTCAAGAAAGGAAGCTTTCACCATGGATGAGAAAGAGTTTCAGGAAGAATACTATATTCTGACCGACGAAGAGGGCAATGAGCTCAAGTTCGAGGTCATCGGTTCCGCTGAGATCAACGGAACTATGTACTACGCCATGATCCCCGTGGACGATCAGCCCGAGGAGGAGGACGTGTACGAGTACGTTATCCTCAAGTCGGAGACCGACGAGGACGGCGAGGAGGTCCTTGTGACCATCGACGATGACGACGAGTTTGACGACGTTGCTGATTACTTCGACGATATGCTCGCCGATGAGGCCGACTACGACCTCGGCAACGACGGGAACTGATCCCCGTCACCCCTTATGAAAATATTCCTGCGGGGTTCGTGATATGCAGATATTGTGACCCACATCTGATTAAAGGAGATCGACTCACGAGGTGGTTTGCAGACCTCCCGCCGTCCTTACGGTTGACTTGTCCCGAAGGCGGGCGGACGCTGGGAGCAGTAAAGCCGCGGATAGATCACCGCCCTGGAGAAAAACAGGGTTCCGAATGGCTGTGTACACGGCCTTGCGGGATATTTGAAACAGAACCGTTTCATTGTAAACGAATAACACGCAAAGGCGTGCTTGGTGGGCGTATGTCTTGATGGGCATACGCCCGTTTTTGAAGTAAAGGTAAAATTTACAAATCGTATGTACGGAGGGAACTTAACATTTCAGCCGCAACAGCTTTTATTACGGGAACGGCAACAGAATTTCCACATTGCTTTTTGATTTTTCCGTATGGTAAAACGATTTTAAAGGTGTCTGGAAAGCCTTGAATGCGGAGCATTTCTCTCTCTGTAGGGCGACGCTCGTCGTTAATTAAAATATAGTTAGCTGATGCTCCTGCTCTTAAAGCAGAAGAATAGGGGTGAGGCGTAACAGATCCGGCCATATTTTCATGAGAAATGTATGGCTTGGGATAGTTCTTATCCTTCAGTCTTTCAAGCCGAGAATTTCGAATGTTTTCTTTAACGTAATATTTTTCATCAACTTGATCTTCAAGTATATCGGAGAGACTTAATCGTTGATCGATAGAAATTGGTTTCGGGAATGTAAATGGAATATTATTTTGAAAACCCACAATGATAATGCGCTCCCTTTTTTGAGGAACTCCATAATCTAAAGCATTTAATACCTTGGTATGTACATTATACCCGAGTGCTTCTAAATGTTCTCTAATTATTTTAAATGTTTTACCTTGGTCGTGTGCTGTTAGATTTCTGACATTCTCCAACATGAAGGCACGTGGTTTTTTTTCTTTTAGTATCCGTTCAATCTCAAAAAAAAGTGTTCCGCAAGTTTCATTGGCAAACCCTTCTTTTTTTCCGATAATGGAGAAAGCTTGACAGGGAAATCCTGCAAGCAATATGTCAAAATCAGGAATTTCAGATGCGTTGATTTTGGTAATATCTCCAGATGGATGCTCCCCAAAATTTGCTTCATAAGTTTTACAAGCATCTTCATCAAACTCGGAAGAAAAAACGCACTTTCCTCCCACACTTTCAAATCCAAGACGTATACCGCCAATGCCGGCAAATAAATCAATAAAAGTAAATTCATCCCATTTGCTGGACATGGATAGGGGAGCTGGGGCAGGCATCGAAGACACCTGTGCTTCTTGTGTAGGGAGGTCGGTAAGTGAAAATAGATCTTCTACGGTCGTATTCAGTATGGTCGCTATCTTGATAGCAATATCAACTGAGGGGATAGATACAGATTTTTCTATTGATGAAAGTGTGCGGCGGCTGATTCCTGCTTTTGCCGATAATTCTATTTGTGTCAAACCAATTCGTTTTCTCTGCATTTCAACATTTGAAATCATAGGCTACTCCTTTACCAACTATGAGAAGTTAACTTCTCAATTATTATAACATTTTGAATTTATTTTGTCAATATGATTATAGAAAATCGAGAAATTATATTATTCTATGCTACTTTTGAAAATTATTTAAAAAGAATATTGAATATTTAGGAGGAAAATATGGCAGAACCCAGATTGAGAACTGTTAATAAAGCTGTACCACCATATCCTATAAATCAGTTTCCTGCTGCGTTCATTGAGAGGTTTGCCGAAGATATTGTATATATGTTGGCGACAAAATCTACAATGTCATTAGAAGGGAACGAGTGGGAACAAATTTTTGCTAATTGTATTGGTGCTGAATGGCACCCGTCTAATGTTGGATTGGATGATGTTGTTTTAGATAACTGTTGCTGGAGTGCCAAAACTGTTAAATCAAGTAGCCAACTAGGCAAGCAAAAAACAGTTAGGTTGATTAGTGGCAGAAATTCTCCTACCTACAGCTTTGGTGTCGATCGAATTACGAAGGTTGAGCCCAATACAATTGGAAAAATGGTTTTGGATATTTGGAACGAGCGAGTTTCGGGTATTCGGCAATATTTTAAATTTGCCAGAACAGTGGTTTTAGTAAAAGGTCCAAGTTATGATGAGTATTTGATTTTTGAACTTGAAACTGTGCGATATGACGCGGACCAATATGTATTTGAGTGGAATGATCGAGAAAATTTAGAGGGCTACACCAAAGAGGGACATATCCACAAGTTTACTTGGCAACCTCACGGGAGCCAATTTACAATTATTGAGGAGATTCCGACGAATCGATATCACTTAAAAATAAAAATTCCGCCAAAATTGGATAAGTCAAGTATATTATCGGCTGTGGCCTTTGATAAAAGCTGGGTCATTCGGTTAGATTGATTTTTTGTCACAACATTTATATAAAGAAAGGAAAAACACCTATGGGAATCATCAAAGCAACAATGAGTGCCATCGGCGGCGGCCTGGCCGATCAATGGCTGGAGGTCCTGGAGGCCAACGATATGGGCGGTACCACCCTGTTTACCAAGGGGGTCAAGGTCCGCGCAAACGATAAGCGCAACAGCAACAAGAAGGGAACCGAGGACTACATATCCAACGGCTCCATCATCCACGTCTACCCCAACCAGTTCATGATGCTGGTGGACGGCGGCAAGATCGTGGACTTTACCGCCGAGGAGGGTTACTATAAGGTGGATAACGCCGCCGCACCCTCCCTGTTCTCGGGCGGCTTCGGCGCGTCCATCAAGGAGTCCTTCTCCCGCATCAAGTTCGGCGGTGTGCCTTCTACCTCCCAGAAGGCCTACTTCATCAACCTGCAGGAGATCAAGGGCATCAAGTTCGGTACCCGCAATCCTATCAACTACTTTGACAGCTTCTACAACGCCGAGCTGTTCCTCCGCGCCC
>CAYRTP010000184.1:0-4798 GCA_964427175.1 uncultured Clostridium sp.
ATCCAGGATGATGGAGAGCATAGCCTTGTAGTCCTGATCCAGGTGGCCGGTACGGCCGGTCTTCTTCCAGAACTTGTAGGCGATGAAGATCACCGAGCAGAGGGAGTCTACCTCATACTTGCGCTCCCATACCCAGGGGGAACGGAAGGTCAGGTCCTCCTTGTGACCGCGATCGTTATCGCACTCGTTGAAGGCGTTGGCGTAAGGGTCCTTGGGCACGTAGATGGCGTAACGCTTGATCATCTTCTCGATGATATCGGCCAGCTCATCGTTTTGCGCGGCGACGGGCAGGTAGTGGTGGACCTGGGCTGCCGAGTCACGGAGCCACATGGCGTGGATATCACCCGTGATGACGAAGGCAGAGCCATCGTCCAGGAGCTTGGTGGTGGTCTCAAGGGTGTTGGGATAGCATTTGGTGAAAAGCAGGGCCAGGTCATCCCGACCCATTTCATGCAGTCTCTTGCAGACGAGGTCGATCTGATCCTTCAGAATGTGGGAAAATTGGCTCATAGCGCGTATCTCCTCCTGTAATGTAAGTAGTGGGGGCAACGGTTTGTCCGATAATAATAGTATATCATATATGGGGAAAAATTACAAGATATTTTGGATTTTTATTTTCGAGTTTTGTCCAATATATTGACTTTTTTCATAAATATGTTATAATGGAGATGCATGATTTGATGCAATACCGCACAAGAACCCTGTGTAATAGATAGAAAAGGAGCATGATCGATATGACGACGAACTGGACCCCCGCCAAGCGGGCCATTACGGCGCTGACTCTGGGTCAGCCCGACGAGATACCGACCTTTGAATTGGAATTTCAGCTTTCGCAAGCCTTTTTCGGGTATACCCTGGATGAGCCTCGCTTGGATTGGCACAATCGGGAAAAATATTCGGCGGCTGAGCAGGAGAAGATGGCTATCGCTCTGGCCGACAAGTACGCCCGTGTGTACGGTGACAAGACCGCCAAGGAGATGGGCCCCGATTTCTGTTCCGGGGATGAGGAAAAGGACAACCGTCCCGGCTTGGACTACTCCATCATTCCCGTCTACGCTCCCGACTGGCCTGATCCCCAATCTCCCATCACCCTGGCCTTCCGCAAACGGCTTCGGGAGCATTTTGGCAATACCCGCCTGTTCGCCTGCCACGGAGACGGCACCTTCGCCATTCCTTCGGGGAGCGAAATGTATGGATTTGTCTACCGCATCGCTGACGAGCCCGAGGCGGTTCTGGAGGATGCCCGTAGAATGGCCGAGCGGGCTGTGGAGAACAACCGCCGTCAGCACGAGGCGGGTATCGATGTCTCCCTCCTCTGCTCCGACTACTGCTACAATTCGGGTCCCTTCCTGTCGCCCGCTATGTTCGACGAGTATATTACCCCCTTCCTGGCCATGATCTGCAAGGCGGGACGGGAGGACGGTATGTACATGATCAAGCATACCGACGGGAACATCATGCCCATTCTGAATTCCCTGGTGGAGGCGGGCCCCCACGCCCTCCACTCCATCGACCCCATGGCGGGGGTGGACATCCGCGAGGTCAAGCGGCTGGTGGGCCATAAGGTGGCCCTCTGCGGCAACGTCCATTGCGCCGCCATGCAGACGGGCACCGACGAGGAGGTCATCGCCAGTGCCGAATACTGCCTGAAGTACGGCGGCGAGGGCGGCGGATATATTTTCGCCACCAGCAACGTTCCGTTCTTCGGTATGCCCCCCGAGCGGTATCAGCTGATTCTGGATGTCTGGAAGAAGCATCGGAAGTATTGAAATCAATCTTTTAGGAGGACACTCTTATGACGACGAACTGGACCCCTGCCAAGCGCGCCATCACGGCGCTGACCCTTGGCAAGCCCGATGAGATCCCTACTTTTGAATTGGAATTTTACCTGTCCCAGGCCTTTTTCGGCTGTTCTCTCCGAGAGCCCCGCTTGGAGCGGCGCAATCGGGACAAGTATTCCGCCGCCGAGCAGGAGAAGATGGCCATTGACCTGGCTGACCGCCACGCCCGCGTGTTCGGTAACAAGAGCGCCAAGGAAATGGGCTTGAAGCTCAGCACCGACGGCGAGGAAAAGGACGACAAGCCCGGCTTGGATTACGCCATTATTCCCGTGAACTGTGCCGGCTGGGATGAGCCCGAGTACCCTGCCACCCGCGCCTTTCGCAAGCGTCTGCGGGAGCACTTCGGGAACACACGGCTCCTGGCCTGCCACGGCGACGGCACCTTTTGCGTTCCCGACGGTACGTCGATGTTTGAGTTTGCCTACCGTCTTGCCGACGAGCCCGAGGCGGTGCTGGCGGATGCCAAGCGCATGGCCGAGAATGCCATCCGACTGAACCACCGACAGATGGAAAACGACATTGACGTGGCGCTCCTCTGCTCGGATTACTGCTACAATTCGGGTCCCTTCCTGTCGCCCGCTATGTTCGACGAGTATATTACCCCCTTCCTGGCCATGATCTGCAAGGCGGGACGGGAGGACGGTATGTACATGATCAAGCATACCGACGGGAACATCATGCCCATTCTGAATTCCCTGGTGGAGGCGGGCCCCCACGCCCTCCACTCCATCGACCCCATGGCGGGGGTGGACATCCGCGAGGTCAAGCGGCTGGTGGGCCATAAGGTGGCCCTCTGCGGCAACGTCCATTGCGCCGCCATGCAGACGGGCACCGACGAGGAGGTCATCGCCAGTGCCGAATACTGCCTGAAGTACGGCGGCGAGGGCGGCGGATATATTTTCGCCACCAGCAACGTTCCGTTCTTCGGTATGCCCCCCGAGCGGTATCAGCTGATTCTGGATGTCTGGAAGAAGCATCGGAAATATTGAGAGATAGAAAGGACAGACTATGGATCACTATGACGTCGTTGTTGCGGGAGCGGGTCCTGCGGGGATTTGCGCCGCGTTGGAGGCGGCCCGTTCGGGGGCGAAAACCGCGCTTATCGAACGCTACGGATGCGTCGGGGGAAACCTGACGCTGGGACACGTGGGTCCGATTCTGGGTGAGGGCTGTTTTGGCTCTATGTCCATGGAGATCGAGGCGGCCATCGGTAGTGAGCGGTACACAGTTCCGGATTTTGAACGCGCCAAAATCCTTCTGCCTGCCATGCTGGAAAAAGAGGGGGTGGACGTGTATGTTCAGACCCTTGTTACGGGCGCGGAAAAAGAGGGAGACACCATCCAAAAGATATTCACCATCGGCAAATTCGGGAAGCTGGAATTTGAGGCGGATGTGTTCATTGATGCTACCGGCGATGGTGACCTTGCGGTAGAGTGCGGCTGTCCCTGGGAGATTGGCCGTGAAGGAGACGGGCTTGTTCAGCCGGTGTCCCTCATGTTTATCATTGACGGGGTGGATCCGAATCAACCTCTGATTTGCGCGCACGAGGAGTATTACACCGACCTGGGAGACGGACGGGAATATCTGGATCTCTGTCACAAGGCCTGCAAGAGCGGGGAGCTTCCTGCAACCGTGAATATTGTGCGGCTGTACCGTACCGAGCGGATAACCGAGCGCATGGTCAACGCCACCCAGGAGAATTGCGTGGATCCCTTGGATCCCGGAGCCGTATTCCGCGCAGAAACCGCGCTTCGCGGGCAGATGGGAAAGATCGTGGATTTCCTGCGGAACAATATTCCGGGATTTGAAAATATCACCATCCAGAGCAGCTCGGCTACTCTGGGTGTCCGAGAATCCCGTCGGATCATGGGGCGGTACGTGCTGACCAAGGAGGATCTGATGGAAGGGCGCTCCTACCCCGATTCCGTGGTACACAACGCCTCGTTCTGCCTGGACATCCATAACCCCACGGGACCCGGTCAGTTTGAGCACGAAGAAAGACGGCCCACCGAGCCGAAGCCCTACGATATTCCGTTCTCGGCCATGTGCCCCCTGGGATGCAGCAACCTCATCACGGCAGGGCGGTGCATATCGGGTACCCACGTAGCTCACTCCTCCTATCGGGTCATGCGCATCTGCATGGCCATGGGACAGGCGGCGGGGGCCGCGGCCGCCATCATGAGCCGCACGGGAACCACCACCGATACCGTATCGGTTCAAAGCATCCGAGAGCATTTGATCGCCCGCGGCGTTGCCCTGTAATCATCCATTTCACTCTGTACAAAAGGAGATTCTGCTATGTATCCGCACTATGCATTCGATAAAGAGCTGGTAAAAATTTGCCCCACCCCCCGCCAACTGGCGGTGGAGATGATGGAGTTTTACGCTTTCGCCCATTTCACCGTCAACACCTTCACCGATATGGAGTGGGGCGAGGGCGACGAGCCCGAGTCCGTCTTCAACCCCACCGAGCTGGATGCCAACCAGTGGGTGGATGCCCTCAAGGCGGCGGGGATCAAGGGCTTGATCCTGACCTGCAAGCATCATGACGGCTTCTGTCTGTGGCCCTCGGCCTACACCGAGCACAGCGTCAAGAACAGCCCCTTCCGCGACGGTAAGGGCGACGTGGTCCGCGAGGTGGCGGATGCCTGTGCCAAGGGCGGTATTAAATTCGGCGTGTACCTGTCCCCCTGGGACCGAAACTGTCAGGTCTACGGTCAGGGCAAGGCTTACGACGATTTCTTCTGCGGTCAGCTCACCGAGCTGCTGACCAATTACGGCGACATCTTTACGGTCTGGTTCGACGGAGCCTGCGGTGAGGGCCCCAACGGCAAGAAGCAGGTTTATGACTTCCAACGCTACTATGCGCTGATCCGTGAGCTCCAGCCCAACGCCGCCATCGCCATCTGCGGTCCCGATATCCGCTGGTGCGGTAACGAGGCGGGCGACACCCGCGA
>CAYRTP010000185.1:0-4724 GCA_964427175.1 uncultured Clostridium sp.
TGAACGGCCTCTCCCTCCACTACTACACCAGCGGCCGCGGTAAGCTGGCCCTGGACTTCGACGACGCGGGCTACTACGATATCATCCGCGATGCCTTCCGCATGGAGGAGCTGGTCCGCAACCACAGCGAGATCATGAACCGCTACGATCCCGCCAAGCGTGTGGGCCTCATCGTGGACGAGTGGGGCGTGTGGTACAAGGTGGAGGAGGGAACCAATCCCGGCTTCCTCTACCAGCAGAACACCCTCCGCGACGCTATGGTCGCCGCCCTGACCCTCAATATCTTCAATAAGCACAGCGACCGCGTCCACATGGCCAATATCGCCCAGACCATCAACGTCCTCCAGTCGGTGGCCCTCACCGACGGCGAGGAGATGCTCCTGACCCCCACCTACCACGTTTTCAAGATGTACAAGGACCACCAGGAGAACACCCTGCTGGGCTCTTACATCACCACCCCCAACCTGGGCGAGGGCTATCTGCCCCAGCTCCAGGAGAGCGCCTCGGTCCGTCCCGACGGCACCATCGTCTCTACCATCGTCAACACCTCCCTGACCGATCCCGCCGAGATCGCTTGCCAGGTGGCAGACTTCCGGGTGGAGAGCATCACCGCCGAGATCCTCACGGGCGACCCCCACGATCACAACAACTTCGAGCAGAAGGATACGGTCCATACGGTAGAGTTCCAGAGCTTCACCCCCTCCGCCGACGGATTTACCACGGTCATTCCTCCTTGCTCGGTGGTGAAGTTCATCATCAAGTGACAAGATGAACCCCTGTAAACGGTGTTTGCTACGTGAGGCGGCGGAGGAGGATACCCTTTCCCTGATTCGGGAGAAGATCCAAGCCATCCCCGCCTCCGATAAGACCGACGATGCCCTCTACGAAACCCGCTTGGCGGCCTGCAAGACTTGCGACCACCTCCTCTCGGGGGTCTGCATGAAATGCGGCTGTTACGTGGAATTTCGGGCGGCGTATAAGCGGTTGAAGTGCCCCAACGTCAAGGATCGGCGGTGGTGATCGCGCAGATACTGCACGCGCAGACCCTACGCGGGTCGATATAAATCCGCCGGCGCGGATTTTCGATATACGCTGGCGCGTTCGATATGTGCTTACGCACTCGATATGCTCACTTCGTGAGCAAGGCATAAAAGAAGGCTACCTCCACGCGGCGCGTGGGAGGTAGCCTGTTTTGGTTCTTGTGACACGAGCCCATCAAACACCCTGCTGGTTGCGGAACTGCTTGATGAACTGGCTCAGCTTCTTGTCAACGGCCTTTTGGACACGCTTGTAGACCACCGAGAATTCACGGTTGCCCTCGGCGGCGGTGTAGAAGGCATCAAAGACCTTGTTGCCCAAGGCGTAGTTGTAGGTCAGGATAAAGCCGTTGTCGAAGTTGTCGTGAATGACGTCCAGCATGGCCGAGGCCTTTTCATCGTCCACGCACTGGAGCTGGAGGGACTCGCGGTAGTACTTGGGAATGACCGTCTTGGCGGTCTCGCGGTTGAGCACCTCGGTGACCACCGAAATGAAGGCCATGTCCTTGGCCGTGGTGAGAATGAAGCCCATCTCGGTGGTATCGTGGGCCGAGGTCACGTACTTTTCATCGCTGGAGAACAGCAGAGGATAGGGAAGCACCGCGGCATCGCTCTCCATCTGACGCAGGATGGGGTTCTCCAGGGAGCCCATGCGCTCGCCGCTGGCGATGAGGCACTCACCGTTGGTGAAGGCGGTCAGCATGGAGCCGTCACCGAAGGCCAGGCTGGTGCTGTCATTGTGGATGATGAGCCCCATCTTGTTGGCCAGGACGTTGGCGCGGTCGCCCTCGTGGAGGGAGAGGCTGGGCACGCCCTCCTCGTCGCGGACGATGTAAGGGGGATTGCCGCTGACAGCGAAGGGAATGAACCAACCCCAGCTGCCGCCGTTGATGTAGCCGAAGCGGTCGCCCTTGTCCACCGAGTTGTTGTGGTTCAGGTCGAAATACTTGTCGGTGATGATCTCGTTCATCTTGTCGTAGGTCCACTCGAAATTGGCGACGTAGTCGTAGACCTCGTCGGCGGAGCGATTGTAATAGTCTCGGTAGAGATTCTTGTTGAGCAGGAGCAGATGGGCCGAGCGGAGAATGTCGGCGAAGAAGTCGCCCGCCAGCACGTACTGGTAGCCGTCCATCATGCGGAGGTCCTCCATGAGGTCCCGATACCAGTAGGGACGGTCGAAGTCGAACTCACAGTCGGGATCCAGCGTATTGCGGAAGTGTCCGCTGATGACC
The DNA here is from genome assembly GCA_964427175.1 of uncultured Clostridium sp. Classification (GTDB taxonomy): domain Bacteria; phylum Bacillota; class Clostridia; order Oscillospirales; family CAG-272; genus CAMEON01. Next base: position 2,270 of record CAYRTP010000185.1, read on the forward strand.
AGGGGCCCGAGGCCGAAAATGTCGTTGACGATGAGGTCGAACTCATCCAGACCGCCCGAGGAATACTTCATAATGTCAGCCTGCACGTTCATCTGATCGATGTTGGCCTGGATGAAGACCAGCTCCACCCCGAGGGCCTCCTCCACGGCCACGTTGCGCTCCATGACGGCATCATTGACCAGGTTGCCGTCCAGATCGGGATCGCCCTCAATGAGAAAATTGGAGTTGCCCATGGAGCCAACCGAGTTGGTGCTGGTGTAGATGCGGAACTCGCGGCCTTTGTAGTCGATGCCGTCGAAGCGGTGGTCCACCTCGCCGGTCTCGCCCTCGTCGGCAGAGGCAGTGGTGTCGCTGACGGTTTCGGCGGGATCGTCCGCCGCCTCACCGCACCCCGTAAACACGGCGGCCGATGACAGCAGCATGAGGGAGGCCAGGAGCAGGCAGAGATGTTTTTTTACCCTATTCATAGTGCTATTTCCTTTCCTTGCAAAAATGATTTGTGACAATTGATTATATCATACAAATATGAACGGAAATGAGGGAAGGCGTTAACAAAAAATGAATTGATACGGTTTGCCCGTGAAAATATGGAACCAAAAACAAATAGGGCAGATCTCCCCGCCCGCCTCTCCCAAGGATTATGGGCATTTGCGTGAGGCGAAAGCAATGCTCGGGGACGGCCCCCACCGTAGGGGCGGCCATTGGCCGTCCGCGCTCCCCCGCCGCCCCTCCCTTGTAGCGGACGAGCAATGCTCGCCCCTACAACGGGGAATCATCACGGGATAAAAAAACCAAACCAAAACCCCGCTATTTTTGGTGAATATACCAACAAAAAAACTTCAAAAACCCTTGACACGGAACCCAAAATATGCTATAATAAATCGCCGCTTAAAAGGGGCTTTTTAAGTGTGTGCCCAAACGGGCGCGACGCCCCCATAGCGAGTCTATAGAAAAGAGGTGCTTTTCATGTTTGCTGTTATTACTACAGGCGGAAAGCAGTACAAGGTCATCGAGCAGGACATCATTTTTGTCGAGAAGCTGGATGTTGAGGAAGGCGCAGAGGTTACGTTCCCCGTGGCCGCTCTGTCCACCAACGCAGGCTTCAAGGTAGGTACTCCCGTCGTTGAGGGTGCTACCGTCACCGGCAAGGTACTCAAGAACGGAAAGGGTAAGAAGATCTACGTTCTGAAGTACAAGGCTAAGAAGAACGAGAAGAAGAAGATCGGTCACAGACAGCCCTTCACCAAGGTGCAGATCGTCAAGATCGAGGGCTAATCACCCCGACCGCGTCAAGGTATATCCATGACCAAGATCGTATTTTACAGAAGCGACGGCATCTTCTACGGCTTTGAAGAGCAGGGCCACACCGGCTACGGCGAGGAAGGGGACGATATCCTCTGCTCCGCGATCTCGGCTATGACCATGTTCCTCATCAATACCGTCGAGGTGGCTTACTCCTCGTCCATCGATTACGAGATCGACGACGGAACCACCACCATCCGCGTTACCTGCAAGTCCGCGCTCCCCGAGTTCGAGGAGGACGACCTCAAGCGGTACGCCGTGTCGGGCATTTTCCTGGGCTACTACCAACAGCTGACCGATATGCTGGAGGAGTACGGAGATTTCCTGGACGTTAAGGTGGTCAATCGCCACTACGGTGCGTAAGATCGTTTCCGCGTTCTACCATTCATTCGCCCACCCACCTATTTTACTGAAAAATGGAGGATTTCATGATGTTGAAGCTCAGTTTGCAGTTTTTTGCTCATAAGAAGGGTGTCGGTTCTACTAAGAACGGCCGTGATTCCGAGTCCAAGAGACTGGGTGTGAAGAAGGCTGACGGCCAGGCAGTTCTCGCCGGCAATATCATCGTCCGTCAGAGAGGTACCGCGATCCGTCCCGGCAACAATGTCGGCATCGGTTCTGATGATACCCTGTTTGCTCTGATCGACGGTACCGTCAAGTTCGAGCACGCTACCAAGAACAAGAAGCAGGTCAGCGTATACGCCGCCGAGTAATTCTTGTTACTTCCTATGAGATACAATCGACACGCGGATAGGGACAACCCTCCGCGTGTCGGTGTTCGTCTCACCCTACGCTTTATTATTCGTTTTGATCATATTTTCGGCTATGATCGGGAGGAGCTTTCCAAAGCCCCCGCTAAGAGAGAGGACGGTCGGTGCAAGTCCTTGCGGGATGGGAGCAGGTCGCCCGTGAGCCTGTGGGTATGAGCCGCCGTCGGTTCTGCTGATCCGCCGCGTTTAGTGCCCGCCGCGTGAGCCCGTTACAGCTCGATCAAGGAGCGTCTTTTTCGGCCCCGTGGGCCCGAGAAAACGAAATCAGGTGGTACCGCGTCTTTTCGTCCTGATACGAAAAGGCTTTTTTGTTTTTTGGGGGGAGGGGCCCCCTCAATAGGCCCCCTCCGGGAGGGGGCTCCCGCGAAGCGGGTGGGGGAGCC
>CAYRTP010000186.1:0-4718 GCA_964427175.1 uncultured Clostridium sp.
CTGGCCGCCGCCTCCCCCCTGATCGTGCTGACCGACAGCGACGGCGGGGGGACGGTGATCCGCTCCCACCTGTCGGGGATGGTTCCCCGCGACCGCATAATTCCTCTGTACATTCCTAAGATCAAGGGCAAGGAGCGCCGCAAGGACAAGCCCTCGGCCGAGGGGACCCTGGGGGTGGAGGGCATGGAGGATTCCCTGCTCCGCGAGCTGTTCCGCCCCTACGCCCAATCCGATTCCGACCCGCTGGCGCGGGCAAAGGAAAATCCCCTGTCCAAGGTGGATTTCTTTGAGGACGGCCTGACGGGCGGTCCCGACAGCACCAAGCGGCGGGACGAGCTGGCCGCCCGCGTCGGCCTCCCCTCGGGCATGAACGCCAACGCCCTCCTGGAGGCTCTGCGGCTGCTTTTGAGCTATGAGGAGTATTTGGAGTTGGTGGGAAGACCTCAAAATTAAGGCAAAACCACCCCCGCAACCTCAAGTTGACATAAAGAAACCCTGCGGGACTGGACATTTCGCGGGGTTTTTGCTATCATAAGGGCAGAAATCGAAAGGAGGTTTTCACATGAGCGAAACCAATCGAACAAACGAAACCACAGGCGGACGGCTGGCCCGTCTGCGACGGGTGCAGAACATCACCCAGGAGGAGCTGGCCGAGCGACTGGGCATCTCGCGGCAGGCGGTGTCCAAGTGGGAGTCTGACCTGGCCTACCCAGAAACCGACAAGCTCCTGACCCTGTCCCGCCTGTACGGCTGTACCGTAGACTATCTGCTGACAGGCGAGGAGCCAACCGCCGCGCAAACGCCGCCTCCCTCCCATGAAAAGACGGAGGAGCCCAACCTGCTGGACCGTATGAACCGCGCTTGGGGGAACCGCCCCCGCTACTTTGAGTACAAGAGCCGCCGCACCGTGGGTAAGCTCCCCCTGGTCCACGTCAATATCGGAGCGGGACGCACCGCCACGGGAGTGATCGCCGTAGGGCTGGCCTCGCGGGGGATCCTCTCGGTAGGACTGGCCTCGTTTGGTCTGCTTTCGGTAGGACTCTGCTCGGCGGGGCTCTGTTCCCTGGGCATCTTCTCCCTGGGACTGCTGCTGGCGGTAGGCAGTATCGCGGTGGGAGCCGTCGCCATCGGAGCCATCGCCGTGGGGATCCTGGCCATCGGGGCCCTGTCGGCGGGTCTGATCTCGGTGGGCGCGTTGGCCGCGGGCCATTACGTCGCCGTGGGGGATCACGCCTACGGCATGATCGCCGTGGGCGGAACCGTGGCCGAGGGAGAGGTCTTCTCGGTCATCTCACCGATTTATCACGAGTGGCGGGATCAGATCCTCCCCCAGGCCATATCCGCAGTTGAGGAGCACCTGCCCCGCGTCCTACAAGGCATCGCCAAATTCGTTCTCCGTATGGTTCAGTAAAAGCAAGGACCGCCGAAGCCTCGGCGGTCCTTGCTTTTTGCATCACTTCAGCACGAACTCCGCGATCACACCGTAGTGGTCGGACACGAAGCCGTCATAGTCCTTGGAGATGATCTCAAACTGCACGGGCGTGCTCTTATCATTGTAGAACACGAAGTCGATCTCCATGGCCCAATCGGTGGAGTAGTTGTGGTAGGTACCATCCACCGTGGATTTGTCGATCCAGGCCGTACGGCGGGCATCCTGCATCTGAGCTGCCACTACCTCGTAGGCACCCGAGTTTACACGGGCGTTGAAGTCACCCGTCAGGTACACGGGGTAGTCTCCCACCACCTCGGAGAGGAGGTTCAGAAGAATGGTGATCTGCTCGGTACGGACGCGGTCATTGCTGTTATCCAGGTGCGTATTGGCCGCCAGGATGGTCTGCCCCGTCAGCTTATCCTTGAGGAGAGCCCAGGTGCAGATGCGGTTGTGGCCCGATCCGCGGACGGTGCTGACGATATTCGGAGTCTCCGAAAGCCAGAATGTATTGGTCTCGATCAACTCAAAGCGATCCTCGCGGTACATAATGGAGCTCTTTCCGCCATTTCGGCCCACGCCGTCGCTGGATTCGCCCACCATGACGTACTTGGGAATGGCATCCCCCTCACCCAGCGTCTTGAAGAGCTTCTCAAAGCGGATGCTCCAGTTGGTGCCGTGCTCCTGGGTGCCGATGATATCGGGTTGATACTCGGCCAGGAGGAGCTTGAACCGCTCAAAGCGATCGGCAAAGCCGTTTCCGTCGGGATCGTTGCCGTCACGCAGGTTCTGGCTCATGATCCTGAGGGAATTTTCGCGGCGGGTGGCCAGACCGTTCAGGTCCGCCACGCGGTCCTCCGACAGGGTCAGGGTCCCCGCGGTCGCCAGCCCGAAATCGGCGGTCAGCCAGGTCTCCAGCACCGCCTCGGCGGCAAAGTAGAGGGTAATGGAATCCGACGCGTCGATGTGGAGGGACTCCCCGTTCAGGAACACGTGGTAGGCCCCCTCACCTCCGGTGGAATCGGCGCGGTTGGTCGGCCCCAGCACGATCTCGTGCTCAGCGGCGGCCTCGGCATCGGTGACCACGGCCAGCTCAAAGCCCATGATCTCTTTTACGATTCCCGCCACCATATCGGCGGTCTTTTGGGTGATCTCGTCGGCCTCGGCCGAGATGACGATGCGGTAGGTCCCATCCACGGTCAGGGTGAGAACGGGTGCCTCGGTAGTCACTTCGGGAGCTTGGGTCCCCACGGCGGCGGTGGTATCCGCGCCGTCGGAGGAATTGTCACAGCCCACGGCCATGGTCACGCACAGAGCCAACAGGAGCAGGACCGCGAGCAAACGGGTAATGATTTTCATAGATGGATCTCCTTTTCTTTCATTCACGGATCAATCGTTGACGAACTCCGCGATCACGCCGTAGTGATCCGACAGGAAGCCGTCATATTTCTTGGAAATGATCTCGTAGCTGACGGGGGTGGTCTTGCCGCTGTGGAAGATGAAATCGATCTCGTCATATCCCTCGTCGGTGTAATCGTGGTAGGTGGCGGACACGGTAGAATGGTCGATCCAGGCGGTCTTATGGCTGTCCGACAGGGTAGCCGTGACGGTTCCGTAGGGGATGCTCTCGGACACGCAGTTGAAATCGCCCGTCAGATAGGTGGTGTACTGCCCGATACGCTCGGCCAGGTAGCTCATGAGAAACTCCGCCTGCTCGCCTCGGACGGTGTCGGTGGTGTGGTCCAGGTGGGTATTGGCGAACAGGATGGTCTCCCCCGTCAGCTTGTCCTTGAGCAGAGCCCAAGTACAAATGCGGTTATTGTCGGAATTGGTCACCTTGCTGACCTTCTCGGGGGTATCCGAAAGCCAAAAAGTATCGCTCTCCAACAGTTCAAACCGATCCAGGCGGTAGAAAATGGGGTTGGCCTCGTCGCCCGTGGAATTCTTGCCGTTGCGGTAACAGCATATGATCCCGTAGCCGTCCAGGGCCCCTTCACCCCCCGCCTTTTTGGTGTGCTTGGTCAGCCAGGTGTTCCAGTTGTAGGTGTACTCCTGTCCGCCGATCAGATCCGGCTGATATTCCTCCAGCATCTTCATGAAACGCTGGGTGCGGGCCTGCACCGTGTTTCCGTTGGCATCGTCGGCGTAGCGCACGTTTTGGGTAAGGACCTTGATCGAATGATCCCGTCTGGTGGGCAGACCGTTCAGCTCGGCCACGCGGTCTGCGGGCAGGGTCAGAACGCCATCGGCGGTCAGGCCGAAGTCGGGGGTCAGCCAGGTCTCCAGGACCGCCTCGGCGGCGAAATAGAGGGTGATGGCATCGGAAGCCGTGATGGAAAGAATCTTCATATCCTCGCTGACCGTCACGTCATAGCCCTGCTCCCCGTCAACCTCCCCAAGGGCCAGTCGGATGCCGCAGGAGGGGCCATCGCTGTCAGCCGAAACAACGGGCAACGTCAGGGAGACCTTCTCCCCAATCAGAGTCGCCACATGGTCGGCCGCATTCCGCAGGATCTCGTCAGCGTCGGCGGGGATGAGGATGCTTCCCTGCCCATCCACAATCAGCTCATGGGCGATGGGCTGAGTCGCGGCCTCGGTGGTAGCCGCGTCCAGCATATTGGCGGGTGCTGTGGTTTCCTCGGTGTCGGGGCCGTCGGGGGGAGTGGTACAGCCCACCGCAACGGTCATGCATAGGGTCAATAGGAGCAGCAAAGCGAGGGAGCGAAGGATCAATTTCATAGCTTCAGCCTCCTTTAGGCATAGTATATGATTATTATATCACATTTGTCCAAACTTGTAAATGGGTGGATTTGACGAGATAACGGGCCGATTTTAATCATTATAACCAAAAAGCTCGGCGGCAGGTGTGTCCTGCCGCCGTGTGGGGATTCAATCGCCGTTCTCCATGCGGAACTGCAGGTTATACAGCTCGGCATAGGTGCCGTTTTGGGCCATGAGGGTCTCGTGGTTACCCTGCTCCACGATGCGACCGTCCGCAATGACCGCGATCTCGCTGGCGTGCTTGATGGTGGACAGGCGGTGAGCCACCACGATGGTGGTGCGCCCCTTGCACAGCTCGTCCAGAGCCTGCTGAATGAGGATCTCGGTGGTATTATCCAGGGCCGAGGTAGCCTCGTCCAGAATCAGAATGGGCGGATTCTTGAGGAATACCCGCGCGATGGACAGTCTCTGCTTCTGACCGCCCGACAGGCGAACGCCCCGCTCACCGATGACCGTCTCGTAGCCGTCTTCCAGGCTCATGATGTAGTCGTGGATGTTGGCACGCTTG
>CAYRTP010000187.1:0-4669 GCA_964427175.1 uncultured Clostridium sp.
CGACAAAAACGCCTTCACCTGCACCTGCTACATGGACGAGGTGGGCAATAAGCCTGGGAAGGGCGACGTGCTCAGCTGGGCAGAGTCCTCCGCCGTGGTCTACGCCAACTCGGTGTTGGGTGCCCGTTGCAACCGTAACTCGGGCATCATCGACATCATGGGCTCCATCGTGGGCTATGTTCCTTACTTCGGCCTCCTCACCGACGAGGGCCGTAAGGCTACCTGGATCGTCAAGGTTCAGACCACCAAGAAGCCCGAGGCCCAGCTTTTGGGCTCCGCCATCGGTATGAAGGTCATGGAGGACGTGCCCTACGTGGTGGGCCTGGACAAGTGGATCGGTTCTGAACTGACCGATGCCGCCTGCGCCTACCTCAAGGACTTCGGCGCGGCCACCGCCTCCAACGGCGCGGTGGGCCTCTACCACATTGAAAACCTCACTCCCGAGGCCGTGGAGCAGGGAACCTCCCTCATCGCCGCGGGGGCCAAGGAATACGTCATCGACGATGCCGAGCTGGAGCGGGTACAGAAGAACTACCCCGTCATGTGGAAGGATCCCGATGCAACCCCCAAGCTCTGCTTCGTGGGTTGCCCTCACCTGTCCATGGAGCAGCTCAAGGACTGGACCGACAAGATCGAGGCAGGCCTCAAGGCCAGCGGCCAGAAGAAGGTCCTCATCCCCACCGTCCTCACCGCCGCCCCCAAGGTGCTGGAGGCCTTCAACAAGACCGACTACGCCGCACGGCTCAAGGCTACGGGTGTTATCACCTCCTACATCTGCCCGCTGATGTACATGAACAACCCCCTGTGCAAGAAGATGCCCGTCATCACCTCGTCCAACAAGCTCCGCACCTATACCAGTGCCCGTTACTACACCGACGCAGAGATCCTGCGCGCCATTACGAAGGGAGGCAAGTGATATGAAACAGTTCCAAGGAAGAGTGGTAGCCCCCGGTGAGGTCACCGCCGAGGCACTCGTGACCACCGAAGGCTTCAACACCCTGGCTTCTTTCCAGATGGCCCTGCAATTTGGCGACAAAGAGGTCAAGTGCGGCGACCAGAATAACAAGGACCTCCACGGCAAGCCCATGATCGGCAAGGCCCTCTGCCTGCCCCAGACCATCGGCTCCACCACGGGCGGCCTGGTGCTCTACTGCGCCTGCGCCATGGGTAAGAACCCCGCCTGTATGCTGTTCTCGGGCCACATCGACTCCCTGGCCGCGGCAGGTGCCATCCTGGCCGACGTGTGGGTGGACGGCGTCTCCATGCCCGTGGTAGACTGCCTGGGCGACGAGTTCCTGGCCTACGTCAAGGACGGCATGAAGATCACCATCAAGGCCGACGGCGTGGTTGAGGTGGAGTGAGTGACAAGATACGAGTGACAAGTGACAAGATAGGGTCGGGAGCGCGCTCCCGACCCTTGGAATACGAAAAAACGGATGTTCTTCTTGGGAGTGGCATCCGTTTTTTTTTGCTTGGATAAAATCCACAATTCCCGCCGCTCGAATTTGAGCGAAACGCCGATTCCGTCCGTGTTGACAATTCCGCCGATTTGTGTTATAATAAAATGAAAATCTATATTAACGGAGGCAAATTATGCGTACCACAATGAAAAAACTTCTCTGCCTGCTCCTGTCCGGCTTGATGCTGACCGGTATGGTTGCTTGCGGAGAAACCACCGACGACCCCGCCGACGATCCCAAGGAAACCCAGGCCGCTACCGCCGCCGAGGGCGAGACCGAGGACCCCGCCTACTCCCTGGGCCTGGATCCCGGTCTGAAGTACAATAAGGATCAGGTCAGCATCATCTACCCCAAGAACACCAACTTCGTCAGCGAGATCTACGCCGAAAAGCTGGGTAACGGCGTGGTGTCCGACTCGGTCTACGAGCGCAACCTGGCCGTGGAGGAACGCCTCAATATCAAGTTGGCGTGCAACGAGGACGAAGACGTGATCGGCAGCCTGACCAAGGATATCCAGAGCGGTCTGGGCGACTTCCAGCTGGTCTCCAACTACACCTTCACCACCGTCCCCGCCATCGTGGAGGGTAAGTTCCTGAACCTGACCCCCCTGGAGAACCTGGACATGGAAAAGGCCTACTGGTCCGACGGCTTCAGCAGCCTGGTCACCTTCACCGACGATGACATGCAGTTCCTGGTCACGGGTGCCCCCTCCATCTCCCTGTACCGCCTGACCTACGTGACCCTGTACAATAAGTCCCTGTTCAAGGATAATCAGATCCCCGACCTCTACGATACCGTGGTCAACGGCGAATGGACTCTGGATAAGCAGTACTCCATCACCAAGGACCACTACGTGGATGCCGACCACGACGGCGCGGTATCGGATGGCGACTTCTACGGCTTCGTGACGGGTAACTGCGTGTCGGTTGACCCCTACATGGTGGCCACCGAGACCTACCTGGTCATCCGCGAGGCGGATACGGGCGAGCTGGCCTATAACCCCGCGGCCGCTGCCAAACTGGTGGAGGTCTGCGATAAGGTCCAGCTCCTCTACAACAATGATTCTACCTATGCTTATGACGGTGCGGATCACGATAACACCACCACCAAGGACGTGATCTCCCATTTCGCCAAGGAGAACGCTCTCATGGTCACCACCATGTTTGCCCAGATGGAGATGAACTACGCCGACCTGGCACCCCTGTCCTACGGTATCGCTCCCATGCCCAAGTTCGACACCAATCAGAAGAACTACGGCTCCTACGTTCAGGACCAGGTAACCTGCTTCGGTATCTCCGCCGTGGTGGGCGACCCCGCTCAGCAGGAGATGTGCGCCGCAACCCTGGAGACCATGGCCTACTACAGCAACATGCTGGTCCGTCCCGCCTACTACGATACCGCCCTTTCCGAGCGGTATATGCAGGACCCCGAGTCCAAGGAGATCCTGGACCTCATCTTCGATACCGTCTACTTTGACTTTTCCTCCACCTGCGCCAATATGCTGACCGTGGTCACCCGCGATTCCCTCCGTCCTCTGCTGTCGGGTACCACCAACACCATCGCCTCCTCCACCAAGACCTGGGAGAAGGCCATCAAGAACAGCATGAAGACCATTAACCGCAAGCTGGAAAAGGTCGCCGCGGCCCAGGCTTCGTAAAGGTAAAATTCCCCGTGAAAACGGTAAACGGTAGCGGGCGGATATGGAATCCGCCCCTACAAATAACGGATGCCCCTCAAAACCCGAGGGGCATCCGTTATTTTTTGGGGTGAAGGAAGATTTTCTCAACACAGAACTCATAAATCTTACACCAATGGGGCAGGGGCCCCATGGTGATGCCCCCTATGGTGCATGGTGTCCTCTCGCATCCTCCATAATCTTTTTTAAAGTTTTTTGGAGTCTTGAACCTTTTTTTCAAAAAAGGTTCAAGCCGCCGGAGGCACGCTCCCTCTTACTCTCACTCCTCCTCCGCCTTCACCTTGGCCCCCTTCTTCCAGGCACCCGTGAGGAAGAAGACCAGGCCGATCCAGAAGGGCGTGAAGCCCGCCAGGGCATCGCCCAGCCAGAAGCCGTAGTGCTTCATATCCAGCACCAGGCCGAACAGGATGGCCAGACCGATCCGCATGACAATGCCGTCCAGAATGGCGGTGGCGAAGTTGACCTTGTGGTTGCCGCTGCCGTTGAGCAGGGAGTTCATCATGGAGCGGAAGGCACTGCCGAAGAACATCAGCACCGCAATGGGCAGGTAACCGTCCACCAGAGCCAGTACGTCGGCGTCGCCCTCGGCGGTGAAGATCGAGAAAATGGCCTCGGGGAACAGGCAGATGGCCACCGACAGCACGATGGATACCGTCAGGGTAATCAGGGTGATGGTCCCCATGATGCGCTTGACTCGCTTGAACTTGCCCGCCGCCAGGTTCTGCCCCACCATGGTGGACCCCGCCACGTTCATGGACTGGGAGATGAGGTTGGAAATGCCCGCGATCTTGTTGGCAATGCCCGAGAAGGCCGAGACCGCCACGCCGTAGCCGTTGATAAAGGAGTTGACAAAGAGCTTGGAGATCTGAATGGAGCAGGTCTTGATGGCCATGGGTACACCCAACCCCACCAGGTCGCGGAGCAGGGAACCATCCCACTTCACGAAGTCGCGGAAGGTCACCTCCAGCTCATACCGCTGACGGTTGCGGACCAGGTAGATCGTGGAGATCACCACGCTGACCGCCTGGCTGATGACGGTGGCCAAAGCCGCGCCGCCCGCGCCCATGCCAAAGCCCGCCACGAACAGAATGTCCAGAACCAGGTTGAGCACCGCCGCAATACTGATGAAGATGAAGGGCCGCTTGGAGTCCCCCATGCCGCGGAGAATGGCGCTGACGGTGTTGTAGCCGTAAATGAAGATCAGACCCGTCATGCAGATGGCCGAGTAGGCGGCAGCCCCCTCGTAGGCCTCGGCGGGGGTCTTCATGAGGGTCAGCATGGTGTCCTGCAAGAGCAGTCCCGTCACGCTCATGACCACGGCCGCGATGGCGAGGAAGCCCACCATGGTGCCCACGAAGCGGGATAGCTTTTTGCGCTCCCCCGCGCCGATGAGACGGGCGATGATGACCTGCCCCGCCGAAGCAAAGCCCATGGCCACGAAGGTCAAAAGGTTGGACACGTCGCCGCCCACCGACACCGCCGAGGTGCCCGCCTTGCCCAGCACGCTCCCCAC
>CAYRTP010000188.1:0-4639 GCA_964427175.1 uncultured Clostridium sp.
CCATATACCAATGGGGCAGGGGCCCCATGGTGATGCCCCCTATGGCTCTTGGTGTGCTCTCGCATCCCTCATAAATCCCTTTTCAAAAGTTTTTGGGATTCTTAAGGGGCTTTTGCAAAAGCCCCTGACAGGCTTGCCTGTCGGACGCCAGGAGGCACGCTCTCCCTTTCAAGTGTTTATTTGTGAATCAGTATCAATAAGGATGCCTATGAAACCCGTATTTGTACCAAACTATTATCCTTCTTTCCGATGCATCGCCTCGGCCTGCCGCCATACCTGTTGTGTCGGCTGGGAGATCGACGTGGATGAGGACGCGCTGGACTACTACGACACGATAGAAGGCCCCCTGGGAGCCCGCTTGCGGGCGCGGATCGACCGCGAGGCCGACCCGCCCTGCTTCCGCCTGGACGAGCAGGAGCGGTGCCCCTTCCTCAACCAAAACGGCCTGTGCGACCTCATCACCGAGCTGGGCGAGGACGCGCTCTGCCACATCTGCACCGACCATCCCCGCTTCCGCAATATCCTCTACGATCGGGTGGAGCTGGGGCTGGGTCTCTGCTGTGAAGCCGCCGCGGCGCTGATTCTGGGGCAGACAGCCCCTATGGAGATCATCCGACTCCCCGACGGGGAAGCATCCCGCGAGCGTACCGCTTTTGATGAGCCGGAGAATCCCGATCCCATCACCGATGCCCTCCTTTCGGCGCGGACCGCGGTCCTGGACGCGGTGCAGGACCGTACCAAGCCCCTGTCCGAGCGGATTCGTCACGTTTTGCGCGCGCTCGACATACACTTACCAATGAGCGGCTACGCCGAATGGGCGGACTTTCTCTGCGATCTGGAGCGCCTGGACCCCGTTTGGGACGGTTATCTCCGCGCTCTGTCCACCCTTGAGGAGGACCCCGCCTGCGAGTTGGACGGCGAGACCTCCACGGCCTACGAGCAGTTGGTTTGCTACTTCCTCTACCGTTACCTGACCGCCGAGGACGACGGCCGTCCCGCCCTGTTGCAGGTCCGAGTCGCCTTTGCCATCCAGTCTGCCATCCTCATCCACGCTATCGCACGGGCCACCGAGCAGACTACCCCCGATGCCCTGGCCGAGGTCGCCCGTCTCTACTCCTCCGAGATCGAGTATTCCGAGGAGAACCTGGAGCGGTTCCTGGATTTGATCGAAGACGAAATATCTGAATAAGGAGAATTTCCCATGAGAATGGTTTTGTTGACCGCCCTGGGTGTGGGCGGAGCCACCGTCATCGGTGCGCTGATCGGCTTTATATTCAAGAAAGCCTCCCACCGCTTCAGCGATATCGTCCTGGCCTTCGCCGCGGGGGTCATGCTGGCCGCCGCCGTGCTGGGACTCATCATCCCGTCGGTGGACTACGGCTACGCCATGTTCGCCTCTCCCACAGGGGAAAGTGCCGCCCTGGCACCTATGCCCGCCAAGCTGATCGCCCTGCTCATGACCGTGGCGGGGATCTTTGTGGGTGCCCTCTGCCTCAACCTGGTTGACCGCATGGTCCCCCACCTTCACAAAATGGCCGACGTGGATCAGGAAGCTCACCCCCACAACCGCAACGTAGGGAAGGTCCTGCTGTTCGTCATGGCCATCGCCATCCATAACCTCCCCGAGGGTATCGCCGCAGGCGTAGGCTTTGGCTCGGGTAACACCGCTGAGGCCCTCTTGATCGCGGGCGGTATCGCCCTGCAGAACATCCCCGAGGGTATGGTCATCATCGGCCCCATGCTGGCCGCGGGCATCAAGCCCGGCCGCACCTTTGCCATCGCCCTGGGAACGGGATTGGTGGAGGTCATCGGTACTCTTATCGGCTACTTCGCCGTCAGCGTGTCGGCGGCTATTCTGCCCTTTGCCCTGGCCTTCGCGGGGGGGACCATGCTCTACATCATCAGCGACGAGATGATCCCCGAGACCCACGCCCACGGCTGTGAGCGGGGAGCCACCTACGCCCTGCTGGTGGGCTTCTGCGTGATGCTCATCTCGGATATCTTGTTGGGTTAATGACTAGATGTGTTTGATAACCTCTCGTAGTGCCTTGTTCGTTCGAAAAACTTTACAAAGCGGTATGCTTAGAGGGGCCCTCATCCGTCATCCGAGCAAGCTCGGATGCTACCCTCCCCCAGGGGAAGGCAAGATGTTTCCGCTTTTCGTTGTTTTATGAATCGTGAGAAGCTCATACATTTTAGAAAGAAACAATAAAAATGACTATATCCTCGCCTTCCCCTGGGGGAAGGTGGCACGCCCATAGGGCGTGACGGATGAGGGTCTTCAAAAAACATACTGCTCTTTTCCGTCAATCGGATGCAACATAAAGGTTATCGAACATATCTACTGAATAACGCCCACCCTATAAAGCCAAAATCCTCCGTGCGATCTCGCACGGAGGATTTTGTTATAGCTCAATGATCTCCCCATCGTCGGGGACGAATATATTTCCTTGGAACTCCTCGGAGGCCTCACGGGTGTAGCGTTCCTTGCGGTGAGGCAGATCCGAGTCCTCGGTGTGCCACAGGATCAGATTCCGCGCCCCCAACTCCCGCGCGTCCCGCGCGGCATCCGGGGCCGTGCTGTGACTCTTTTCGTAGGGCTTGAATCGCTCCCGATCCGCATACAGGCAGAACGCTTCGGACAAAAGCCAGTCCGCCCCCTCGGCATATCCGCGGCACAGCGGATTGTAGGGCTCGTCGCCCAGGCAGACCAGCCGCCGTCCGTTGTGAAGCGTCAGCGTAAAACCGAACTGCTTGGCCTTCTTGGAATGGATATCGAAAAAGGTCACGGAATAGTCCAAAATCGGCTTCTCCTCCCCGTCAGCCACGTCCATAAAACGGATGCGATCATCAAACAGCGCGCAGAACTTACCTTGAATGGTCAGGGTACACAAGGTCCTGAGCTTTTCCAACAGCTCCTTGTGGCCGTAAATGTACAGATCCCCCTCATATTTCTGTTGCTTCATGGAAGCGGCGATCATGCGGATCATCCAAATAACGCCCAGAATATGGTCGGTGTGCTCGTGGGTGACGATGATATGGTGAATACTCGTCAGCGGGACCTCCATGTCCCGCAGGATCCGCAAGATCCCGTTTCCGCCGCCCGCGTCCACCAGGATGTATTCTTGACTGCGGTCATCCCGCAGGGCAAAGCAGGTGTTATAGCAATTCATGGCATTGGCGTTTCCCGTGCCAAACACATACAGGGATTCGGTCATGGCAATGACTCCTTTACGATGGATTTCTACCCGTATTATACCATAAAAAGGTGGATATGTCAACCACGCGAGGACCAATCACTCGATCAACCGCCCGTCGGTGGTTACGGTGACCACCCGCCAGGGCAGGAACTTTCCGCTGGCCTGAATGGCCCGCTTGGCGGCGTTCTCGATACCGCCGCAGCAGGGAACCTCCATCCGCAGAATGGTCACGCTCTTGATCTCGTTTTTGGAGATGATGGCGGTCAGCTTGTCGGCGTAGTCTCCCTCGTCCAGCTTGGGACAGCCGATGAGGGTCACGCGGCCCTTGATGAACTCCTCGTGAATGTTGCCGTAGGCGTAAGCCGTGCAATCCGCCGCAATGAGCAGGTTTGCTCCGTCAAAGTAGGGAGCGTTGACGGGTACCAGCTTGATCTGGACGGGCCACTGGGACAGACGGCTGGTAACGGGTGCCGTAGAAACGGCGCAAGCCGACTCCTCCCGCACGATGCGCTTGGAGTTGGTGCCGGGACAGCCGCAGGGGAGCTTGGCTCCGCCCGTGACACCGTGGGCGGGCATGGCAGGGGACGTGGGCTTGGTCAGGGGCTGGGAAGCCTTCTTGGCCTTGGCCGCCAGGACAGCCGCCTCGTCGTAGGCGGGAGCCTCCCGCTCCTCAAAGGTGATGGCACCCGTGGGGCAGGCGGGCAGACAGTCGCCCAGACCGTCGCAGTAGTCCTCGCGGGTGAGAACGGCCTTGCCGTCCACCATCTCAATGGCCCCCTCATGGCAGGCCGCGGCACAGGCACCGCAACCGTTGCACAGCTCACGATCAATGTGGATAATTTTGCGTTTCATCTATTGATTCCTCCAATAATACGAATTGGTGCTTGACTTTGTGGCTTTATTATACTATAATATCTCTGAAATGTCTGTTGAATTTTCAACAAAATGAGGCTTTTATGAAAAAATTTTTGCCCGTCCTCCAAAAATCCCCCCTGTTTTCCTCGGTGGCCGAGGAGGATCTGCTTCCCCTTCTGACCTGCCTGGGCGGGACCCTGCGGGAGTATCCCAAGGGCACCGTCATCTTTCACGAGGGCGATCGCCCCACCCACCTGGGACTGGTCCTCGCGGGGGAGGTCCGCATCACCCGCACCGACTACTACGGCAACCGCAGTATTGTGGCCGCCGTCACCGCCCCCGGACTGTTCGGTGAGACCTTCGCCTGCGCCGAGGTGGAGGCTCTGCCCGTGGACGTGACCGCCGCCTCCGACTGTACCGTCCTCATGATGGATATCCGCCGCATCACATCCCCCTGCTGTCAGGCCTGCTCCTTCCATCATCAAATCATATTCAACCTGATGAAGCAGACCGCCGCCAAGAATCTCCTGTTCCACCGTAAGCTGGAGATCACCTCCAAGCGCACCACCCGCGATAAGCTCATG
>CAYRTP010000189.1:0-4596 GCA_964427175.1 uncultured Clostridium sp.
CTCAGCCCAGTCCTACCGTCGTCACCAGCCCCGTGCAGAAGGCGACCATGATGTGTCATCCGACTAAGGACCGGCCGCTGAGCGTCGCCGAATACGCCAGAATCCAGCAGTTCCCTGATAACTGGCAGTTGGTCGGAACCACCATCAGCAAGTATAAGCAAATAGGCAACGCCGTCCCCGTCGGCCTGGCAAAGGCCATCGGTGAGATGTTGGTCTCCGTGGCCAACGGAGAGGCCGAAGTTGTTGTTAAGCGTATCCGTGGTACTGGCATCCATGACAAAATTCAGGGTGCTATCAGAATGGGAGGAGAGAGTAAATGCTGAATATCGAGCCGTTGAATACAAGCTATGACGAAGCTGCTGTCATCGAGGCAATCAGTCATTCTCTGACTGATTTCTATACCTCTCTGACCAAGACCCTGGATAACATCGATATCGATAAAATCCTCAAGCGCAAGAATCCCTATCTGTACCGTGCCAAGGGCATCAGCAGCGCAGGACAAATTGTGGATGGTATCCTGGCGGCATATGTTTCCTCCAGCGAGGAGACTGTCTTCGGCAACACCTTCTTTGAACCCATCGCTATTGTCGTTTCTGGTGGACAGAAAGCCGTCACAGAAGGTGTAGACATCACTGTAGACAAGGATAACACCATCTACAGCATCGCCGTCAAGAGCGGCACATCCGTCTTTAACGCCGATAGCCGAAAGAGACAGGAGCAAAACTTCCAGTCCGCTCAGAAACGTGCTCAGCAGGCCAAAAAGGCATATCTGCCCGTGGTTGGCTATGGTTACGGCAAGAAGAAGGTTAAGGCTGAGAAGTTCTATTTGGAACTTGCAGGCAAAGACTTCTGGGAATGGCTCACTGGCGACCCCGACTTCTACACTAAAATCATCGACTTCATGGGCACCCGTCCCGACGAGTTCGCAAAGGACTTCGAAGAGGCATACGCCAAGGCGGAGAACCGCATGATTCGTGAGTTCACCATCAAATACTGCAAAGAGGATGGTTCCATTGATTGGGACTCCCTCATCAAATTCAATAGCGGAGAATAAAACAAAAGCGCCCCTATCCAAATCAAACGGATAGGGGCGCTTTTCTGCGTTTCTTGGGAGCTGTCAGTCGTGGGCTTCTGCAAAGGTTTCGTTGGCCTTGGCGGCAAGCCAGCCAAAGGCACTATCGCTCAGATGCAGGCCCCAGCGCATATTGCTCTCATACGCCGGGTCGCAATACAAAATGGTAATCTGGCGAAGGAGCTCCCAGCGGTTGCCAGGATGGTCTAACTCATACCAGATGTGCTCATCGGGCTTCACCGAGCCGTTTACCTTCATCCAGGAACCTTTAAGATACTCGTGCGGAATGCCCAGCAGTTTGGTCACATTCTCTGCGGTTTTCAGCGCTTTCTCTTCGTTACATCTCATCGCAAACCACCTTCACGCTCTGCTTTTCTTCGGGCTTCACATCGGTTACATGAGGCGCTGCCATTTCCGTGGCTTGGGCCTCCAGCGTGCCCTGTTCATAGGCAATCGCCTCTTCCAGCCCACGCCTGATTTTCTCAAATACGCCCATTACTGAGCCCTCCCGGCCACAACCGCCTCCAGAGCCTTCTGAAGCGCATCAAAGCGGGCAGAGAGGTCAGCGTCGGTATGCTTGGCCTTCTTGATGGTAGCCAGCTCCGTAGCCAGAGCATCGCGCTCAGCCGTGACCTGGCGGAGTTCCGCCTTCAGCTTGCCGACCTCATCCGTCAACTCCTGCACATGATTATCGGCCTGGGTCTGCATATAACTCATCCGGGAGATGACCTGGTCCTTGCGGTCCAATTCCTCTTTGACAGCATCCCTGGCCCTCGTCTCAGCGTCGTGGCAGAGGAGGAGACTGTGGGAATAGGCATCGATGAGCCTGCGGCAGAGGACCTCAAACTCGCCGATTTCGGAAGCTCGTTCCGGCAGAGACGCCTTGGCGTCAGTCATGGAGAACGAGTGAAGCATAGCCTTCAAAGTGTCCTCCAGCGTAGGTGCGCCCATAGCGTGTTTGACATTGTTGATACCGTCTACAGTCTCATCCGTCAGCCGGAAACTGCGAACCTTCGCCTGGTCGCCGGTATCAGCAACAGGCTCTCCGCCATCGGCCTTCTTCCGGGTGCGCTTCTTGTCCATTTCCATAGGGGAACCTCCTATTCGTAGTGTTGTGTATTACATGTAATACACCTTTTTTTGTAATACATCGTCATACATTTTCGCCATGGGTGACGATTAGCTTTTTTCGGGCTCGTCACTGTCGTCACACCCACGGAACTCAGACCAGATGGAATCGAATTCAAAACAGTCGAATTCCTCGCCGTAAGGGGCTTTAAACACGTGGATGACGCCGGCGCCGAACAGCATCATGGCGGCGTCAAAGTGCTCCTGCGAAAGCTGGGAAACCCACAGGGCCCGAGCTTCACGCCAAACCCGGTCACGAAACTGCCACGCAGCGTCGTTCGCGCAGATGGAACCCCTGTTGGTGATAAGCTGCGCGATGACACCATCCGCGATGCGTTCCCAGCGAGGCTGGTCTTTCACCTTCAGCCAGTCGCTGGCAATGCGGTGCTCCTCGGGCTGTTCCGCGAGGGCGACCACGCTTTCTTTTACCATATCCAGAAGAACAGTCATATTACCGCCTCCTAATAAAAATCGTGGGGGTCAAGCCCCTGTTCCTCATACGGGTCAGGAATGACGGGGGAAAGGATATCCTTCGGTGTCCATCCTCTCTTGCGCTTCTTGGGGAGCATCTCCTGTTCCTTGAGCATATCCCGGACAGCATAGACATCACGCCGGAACTCCTCAAAGCAATGAAGGAACCAAACAGGAAGGTCTTTACAGCCGCTCCGAACACAATGCAACTTCCAGTAATGGAGAGCGGCATTCTCTCGGCTCATGCCCATCTGCAGCGCCACCTGCACCTCTTCCATCAGGCGAATATACTCGCGTGCGACAGGATTCAGTCTTTCGGAATTTTGGCCGTTAGCCACAGCCACAATCATTGCGGGCATATTGTTAGGCAGGAATACGATACGCTCCAACGGAACAGAGTCGGGCCCGAGATAAAAGATATAGACAACACAGTCATCTTCCACGCGGCACCCCTCCGAGCGAGCGTAGCGGCTAAAGGACTCAGGAATGGCACAGATGTTATCGGTCGTGCAATGCCCCATCATCAGCATATATGCGTTCTTTCCATCGGGGGTCACGTTCAGGAGCTTGCTAAAAGGGTTCTTCAGCATAAAATTTCCTCCTCATTTCGATTCACCAAATAGCTGGTTAAAGATGTCCTTGGCCTCCTCCAGAGAGACTGGTGGCTCCCCGTCTTCGCAGCCAAAAATCTCAGAATACTTGTCGTAGAGGAAGTAATACTCGGTCAGGTAGGAAAGGGACCCCATGACGAGGACCAGGACAGTCATAACACCGTTGACCGGCGTAACAACCAGAGGCTTGATGAGGGAACGTCTGAGTTGATGCAGATGTTGCATAAAAACCTCCTTGTGTATTTGAACATAACGTATACCGTATACAAAGAAGGGGGCCTGCATTGTTTCGGATATCTGAACTACGTAAAGATTAAACCATTACTTCCGTCCCATAAGGGCACGATACATTGCTTCGGCTTCTTCGAGAGTGCATTTCGGTGGGGGAAGGTCTTTGCACAAGAAATCCTCGTACTTCTCCCGAACCATGTCAGCCTCAAACACAAAACCTTTCTTCTCCATGCGCTTGATTGCCTGAATAATGTTCGAAGCATTGTCAGGGCAGAAAATATCATCGTTAAGCAGCCGAAGTTCGAAAGGCGTAAGTTTCGCCGGTTCAACTTGCGGGGAGATGATGTCTGCGTACTCTTGCCGCAGCCACTCTGCATCCGTCAGGAACCCATTCTGGCGACACCATTTGATGGCGTTGGAAACCTGCGGTTTCTTTTTCGTGGCTTTTTCAGGTAAATAGAGGAGGCACCAAACACTCATGGGAATACCATCTATATGTCCAAAAAGCCTCCCGCCTGCATCCCTGCCACACTGAGAAACTTTATGACTGTAGTCAGTCTCCAGACCGAGGTGCTGCCGCAAAGCCTTTTCCGCATCGTCAATCAAATGGTCGTAGTGGATTCGGACTGCTCCAATCGTCTCCAGAGGACACCGGACACGCTGAAGTCGAATAAGTAGCGCTCGCAGCTCTTGGGGGGAAACATCATCAACCTCACATCGGGTGATGGCGTATTCTCTTTCGCTAAGCTGAGCGTCATAGAAGCCTGCTGCCAGCCGAATCTGCCTACGCTTTTTCTGGGCAATCTCCAAAGCATTTTCGGGGGACTTCTCTTTGGGCGTCATGTGCCCTTTGTCACCTCCTTTCTTTGCAGGCCCCCTTAAAAGTGTACCAAGGGGCCCATTCCAGAAAAAAGAGGGCCAACCCTGCAAATGCAGAATTGACCCATTTTCCAGAAAACCTATGTATTTATTTTTGCTCGTATTCAAAGCCTGAAAACGAATCTATCCAGAGAATATTCCGAAGAACCTCTTTTTTGAGTCTCTTGACAAGCCTATACCCCTATAGGTATAATAAACCTGTAC
>CAYRTP010000190.1:0-4510 GCA_964427175.1 uncultured Clostridium sp.
CGATGCCCCATTCTACCCCTCATACAGAAAGGAGTACACCATGTCCCTGATTCACGTAACCAAAGAGAATTTTGCCGAGATCAAGGCCTCGGACAAGCCTGTCCTGCTGGACTTTTTCGCTACCTGGTGCGGTCCCTGCCGCATGATCGCCCCCTTCATCGAGCAGATCGCCGATGAGCACCCCGAGTACGTCATCGCCAAGATCGACGTGGACGAGGAGCCCGAGCTGGCTCAGCAGTTCGGCGTACAGAGCATCCCCACCCTGGTGGTCCTCAAGGGCGGCGAGGTAGTCAATACCGCCGTCGGCGGCAGACCCAAGGCGGCCATTCTGGAGCTTTTGAAGTGATTTTCGAAAACCGCCGTGTCAGTGACATGGCGGTTTTTGCAACATTGTAAAGGAGCTTACATGAAAAACATCCAAAAAACGTTTTTGATCCTGCTGGCCTTGCTGGCTTGCGGCCTCTGTGTCTCGGCTTGCGATAAGTCGGATCCCCCGAAGCCCGCCGAAACCACCGAGCACATTTCTGAGATCACCACCGCGGACGAACCCGAAACAGAGGAGCCCGTCGTGGAGCTGTTGAAGTTCACCCGCCTGCCCGACGGCACCTACAGCGTCCGTATGAACGCGGAGGTTCAGGCCGAGGAGGTGGAGATCCCCGCCGAGTACAACGGCGCACCCGTTACCGAGATCGGAAGCAGAGCCTTCCGATCCCACGCCGAGCTCAAGAAGATCCACATTCCCGACAGCATCACGGTCATCGGTGAGAAGGCCTTCTCCCGCTGCGCGGGGCTGACCGAAATCACCCTCCCCGCCTCCCTGACCGAGGTTGGCGAGGAAGCGTTCAGCGAGTGCGCCGCCCTGGAAGGGGTGTATATCTCGGACCTGGCCGCCTGGTGCCGTATCCAGTTCGACGGTTTTGAGGCGCAGCCGCTGTACAACGGCTGTACGCTGTACCTCCACTCGGTCCCCTTGACCGAGCTGACCATCCCCGACGGTCTCACCGAAATCGGGTCCTATCTCTTCTCGGGATGCACCTCGCTGACCGCGGTAACCATCCCCGAGGGGGTCACCACCGTGGGCAGCAATGTCTTTAACCGTTGCGAAAACCTGACCGATATCCATATCTCGAATACCGTGACCACCATGGAGTCCGGTGTTTTCAGCGAGTGCACCGCCCTGACCTCGGCCCGCCTGCCCGGTAGCCTGTACACCCTGCCCGGCGGTTTGTTCCAAGGCTGTACCGCCCTGACCTCGGTGACCCTGGAGGAGGGCATCGCCATCATTGAACGCTGGGCCTTCAACGGTACCTCGCTGACCGAGATCTTCCTCCCCGACAGCGTCAGAAGCATTCGGGAGGGTGCCTTCCAGGGCTGTACGACCCTGAAAAAAATGTCCCTGCCCCGACTGGACGAGCTGAATTTGTCGGTGTGGCGTGCCTTCGAGGGTTCCCCCACGTCGGTTGAATCCGTCGAGGTGCGGAGCGGCTCCGAGATCCCCAAGAACGCCTTCAGCGGCTGTTCCTCCCTGACCGAGGTGATCTTCCGGGATCCCCTCACCGTCATCGGCGATTATGCCTTCTCGGGTTGCACCGCCTTTACCTCCTTCACCATTCCCGAGACCGTGACCCACGTGGGTACCGAAGCCTTCATGGATTGCACAGGCCTGACCGAGATTCACATCATGGAGGGCGTGACCTCCATCGGCCTCCGCGCCTTTGCCGGGTGCAACGGCCTGACCGAAATAGTCTTTCCCGAAAGTCTGACCTCCCTCGGTGTCCAGCTGTTTAATGAATGCTACAACATCCGCCGCCTCACCTTCCCCTTCTCGGTCCACATCAATGCCCTGTATTTCGGCGGCAACAGCAACAGCATTGAATCCGTGACCATCACCGGCGGCACCGCCGTTGCCTACGAGAGCTTCCGTCTGCTGGGCTCGTTGAAGGAGATCGTCCTCCCCGACACCATCACGGCCGTCGAGGGGTTGGCCTTCGATCACTGCTTCGCCCTGGAGGAACTGCATCTTCCCGACGCGGTGGAGTCTCTGGGCATTTACGCCATCAGCAATTGCCCCGAGCTGACCTCCCTCATCCTGCCCAAGAACCTGACCACCATCGAGCGGGGTGCCTTCCAGAACAACGAAAAGCTGGCCTCTATGGTCATCCACAACAAGGTCACCTCCATTGCCGAGGAGGTTTTCCTGAACTGCTACGCCCTCACCGACATTTACTACACGGGCACCGAGGAGGAGTGGAACGCCATCTCCATCACGGAGGAGGGCAACAAGATCCTCCACACCGTCAATATTCACTACAATTACACCCCCGAAGCGTGATTCTCACCCCCGAGGCGTGGCCAAGCCACACCTCGGGGGGCATCTTTTCGTCAAATTTCCCAAGCCCCGCTTGCAAAATCCATGGAATTTCCTCAAAAAAATTTCCCGAAGCCCTTGACAAATCCGCTTCGGTATGGTATAATTTGAAGGTCGTGTGTAAAGCAAATTACTTTACACCCAAACCCACGCAGGAGATTGCAACCATGTTTGAAAAGAATCTGGAGATCGGCTACCTGCTGGACTTTTACGGCGATATTCTCCCCGAGCGTCGGCGGGATATTATGGACCTGTACTACAACGACGACCTCTCCCTCTCCGAGATCGCGGAGCAGATGGGCATCACCCGTCAGGCTGTGCGGGACAGCATCAAGAAAACCGAGACCGAGCTGTTCTTCTACGAGGAAAAGCTGGGACTCCGCCGCCGCCTTACCGAGGCCGCGGCCCATGCCGAGTCCGCCCTGGGGCTCTGCCGCACCGCAAAAGACAGCGTCCCCCAAGCCCTCACCGAGGAGCTGGAGGCCCTCCGCCGCGCCGTTTCCATTGAGTAAATTCCCTCATAAATCGTATTCCACCCACTCTCCGATGAAAGGAGGATCCCATTCCCATGTTCCAAAGCTTAAGCGAAAAGCTGGACCAAGCATTCAAGAAATTCCGCAATAAAGGTACCTTGACCGAAGCAGATGTAAAGGCCGGTATGCGCGAGATCAAGCTCGCCCTGCTGGAGGCCGACGTCAACTTCAAGGTGGTCAAGGACTTCGTCAAGATCGTGACCGAGCGGGCCGTCGGCTCCGAGGTCATGGAATCCCTGCTCCCCGGTCAGCAGATCGTCAAGATCGTCGACGAGGAGCTCACCCGCCTCATGGGCGGATCCCAGGCCAAGCTGGAGATTTCCTCTAAGCCCCCCACAGTCATCATGATGGTCGGTCTGCAGGGTGCCGGTAAAACCACCCACGCGGGCAAGCTGGCCGGTATGTACAAGAAGCAGGGCAAGCGTCCTCTGCTGGTTGCCTGCGACATCTACCGTCCCGCGGCCATCAAGCAGCTGGAGGTGCTGGGTGCCCAGCTGGATATCCCCGTCTTCCAGATGGGTGACAAGGAAAGCCCCGTCAAGATCGCCAAGGAAGGCATCAAGCTGGCCGAGCAGAAGGGCTACGATATGGTGTTCATCGACACCGCGGGCCGTCTGCAGATCGACGAGACCCTCATGGAGGAGCTGGTCAACATCAAGGAGCAGGTCCATCCCACCGAGATCCTTCTGACCGTGGATGCCATGATCGGTCAGGAATCGGTCAACGTGGCCGACACCTTCAACAAGATGCTGGACATCACCGGCGTGATCCTCACCAAGTTGGACGGCGACACCCGTGGCGGTGCGGCTCTGTCCATCCGCTACGTCACCGGCAAGCCCATCAAGTTCATCGGTGTGGGCGAGAAGCTGGATGCCATTGAGCCCTTCTACCCCGACCGTATGGCCAACCGAATCCTGGGCATGGGCGACGTCCTGACCCTGATCGACAAGGCACAGCAACAGTTCGACGAGAAAAAGGCCGCCGAACTGGAGCAGAAGATCCGCCAGTCCACCTTCACCCTGGACGATTACCTGGCCCAGTTCGACCAGATCAAGAATATGGGTGACATCGAACAGCTGGCAGGCATGATCCCCGGCATGAAGCCCGGCGCGCTGAAGGATGCCCAGGTGGATCCCAAGGCCCTGGCTCGCCAGCAGGCCATCATCCTGTCCATGACTCCCGCCGAGCGGGAAAAGCCCGAACAGCTCCTCAACGCCTCCCGCAAGAAGCGCATCGCGGCAGGCAGCGGCACCACCGTAGAGGAGGTCAACCGCCTGCTCAAGCAGTTTGAGCAGCAAGCGAGGCCGCGGCATGGGTAAAATGAAGCTTCCGTTCTGACGAACGAAGTATGATAAACAAACACAAAAACAAAAACATTTATTTTTCGGAGGAAAAAAACCATGGTTAAGATCAGACTTACCAGAACCGGTGCCAAGAAGGCTCCCACCTACCGTATCGTCGTTGCCGACAGCCGCTACCCCCGCGATGGCCGTTTCATCGACCAGATCGGCTACTACAACCCCATGACCACTCCTGCCGAGGTTAAGATCGACGCTGACAAGGCTAAGGATTGGATGTTCAAGGGTGCACAGCCCACCGAGACTGTCAA
>CAYRTP010000191.1:0-4495 GCA_964427175.1 uncultured Clostridium sp.
TCTGCGACGACGTGCTCCGCCACGTGGGCCGAGCCCACACCACCGAGATGTTCTACAAGGCCTACGAGGTGGCCCGCGCCTCGGGGATCCCCGTCATCAACACCGACCTCATCGCGGGTCTGCCCGGGGACAGCTTCAAGACCTTCTCGGCCTCCTTCGACAAGATCCTGGAGCTCCGTCCCGAGAACATCACGGTGCATACCTTCTGCGTGAAGAAATCCGCCGAGCTCCGCCAGGCCGACGTGTACTCCATGCGGGGCGGCGACACGGGCAAGTGCGTGGATTATTCCCAGATCCAATGCACGCACGAGGGATATCTGCCATACTATATGTACAGACAAAAGAACACCGTCGGAAACTTCGAGAACGTGGGCTTCGCCCTGCCCGGCTACGAGGGACTTTACAACATCTACATGATGGAGGAGGTCCACTCCATTTTCGCCGCAGGCGCGGGTGCTGTCACCAAGCTGGTGGATTACGCCCCCCTGGACGGGTCCCCCCGCTACATCGAGCGGATGTTCAACCCCAAGTATCCCTACGAGTACCTGGACGACACCGGAGCCGCGTCCATGAAGGAAAAGCTGGACCGAGCCGAGGCGTTCTACAGGGAAAGAGGTTTTTTGGAATAAAGTTATAGGTAAGAGTGAATAGTGAATAGGTAAAGTGATCTTTCGCTGACGCGAAAGATTCCGATGTAAGGAATGGTAAAACAGGGTGGGCAGTTTTCCGTCCGGTGCTCCCCCCGCCTTACCACACCATTACCTAAAATGAAATCTTTCGCATCAGCGAAAGATCACCGAATTTCTTCACTATTCACTATTCACTATTCACTCTTCACTTTTCACCCGTCTCCCCTCCGCCTTTACGAAAGGAGAATCCCCATGAAAAAATTCCTCTCCCCCACCCCTGTCCGACTTCCCCTGACCTTCACCTCCCCCGAGGAGGGGATTGCCCTCGTCAAGAAAAACGAGCGTGCGGTGGACGAACGCCTGACCGCTTGCGCCGCCGCCATCAGCGCGGATTGCGTGGCCCACGGCGTGCGGGTCATCCGCCTGTCGGGTCCCACCTGCGCGGGCAAGACCACCACCGCCGAGAAGCTTACCGAGGCCCTGGAGGCCGCGGGACGGGTGGTCCACCCCATTTCCATTGACGATTTCTACTACGGCCGCGACGTTCTGCACCGCATGGCCGACGAGAAGGGACACCCCGACAAGCTGGACTATGACTCGGTCAAGACCATCGATCTCCCCGCCCTCCGCAGATGCGTGGAGGAGCTGATGGAAAAGGGAGCCACCCGGATCCCCATCTTTGATTTCAAGACCGGCTATCCCGCGGGCTACCGCGACCTGATCGTGGAGGAGGGCGAGGAGCCTGTGTTCCTGTTCGAGGGCATCCAGGCGGTGTACCCCGAGGTGACCGCCCTGTTTGAGGGCATCCCCGAGCGGAGCCTGTTCATCAACGTCATGCAGGACACCATCCTCTACGATACCGAGGGGAACGAGCGGGTCTTTGCTCCCGACGAGATCCGTCTCCTCCGCCGCCTGGTCCGCGACGAGGCCAAGCGGGGAACCTCCCCCGACTTCACCCTCACCCTGTGGCACAGCGTGCGGGAAAACGAGGTCAACTCCATTATGCCCTACGCCGAGGCCTGTGATTACGGCATCGACTCCAATATGGCCTTTGACATCCATATGCTAGCCCCCCACCTCCGCCGCGTCTTTGCCGAACAGCCCTGCGACGGCGACGAGGTGGCCGCCCAGGAGCGCATCCTCGCCGCCATCCAAGGGGTAGAGGGTATCTCGGACGAGTGCTTGGATGAGAATTCGCTGTATCACGAGTTTATTCCCAGAAAAAATCCTTCCTGATTCCAAAGTGTGAACCTACCACAGTAGTATCTTGTAACGCCTAAAACTTTAGGCTGTCGTAGGGGAGGGGCATCCCTACCGGCATCAAGTTTTAGATGTTATACTAATCCTCGATAAAAACCTTGAAACAGAGTCAACGGTCATCCTGAGCGGAGCCGCCACGCGGCGGAGTCGAAGGATCTCTTATCGGGCAGGAGATCATTCGACTCCACTCCGTTCCGCTCAGGATGACTCAATTTGGAAAGGCCGGAGAAATATTTTTCCCCTTGCCCACATACCATAGAGCAGAACCCTTTTCTGCGAGGTATGTGTATGGCTTCCACCGTCCGATCCAAACGCCCCACCTTCCTGTCGGGGGTGAGCATCCTCACCCTCTCCGCCCTGACCGTCAAGGTCATCGGGCTCCTCTACCGCATCCCCATGCTGAACCTCCTGGGCACCGAGGGCATGGGCTACTTCAACACCGCCTACGAGCTCTACGCCCTCTTTTGCGTGGTCTCCACGGCGGGCCTGCCCGTGGCCATGTCGGTGCTCATCTCCTCCTTCGAAACCGAGGGGAGATGCGGGGACGCGTCCCGGGTCTATCGGGTGTCCCTTTGCCTGTTCGCGGTGGTCGGGGTTGCGGGAACCACCCTGCTGTGGGGGCTGTCCGCCCCCTTCGCCAAGCTGCTCGGCAACCCCCTCTCGGCATCCTGTATGCGGGCCATTTCGCCTACGGTTTTCCTCATTTGCCTGTCCTCCGCCTTCCGAGGCTACTTTCAAGGACGGCGCAATATGCTCCCCACCGCCTTGTCCCAGGTAATCGAGGCGGGGGGAAAGCTGTTTTTGGGGCTGGCCTTCGCCGCCTATGCCCGCGGAGCGGGAGCCGACCTCCCTACCACCGCCGCCTACGCCGTCATGGGTCTGACCGTGGGAACGGCGGTGTCGGTGCTCTATCTCCTGCTCCATAAGCGGCTGACCGACCGCCAAAGCCCCCACTGCCTGCCCGCCTCCGAGGGGGATGGTCAAGCCCCCATTCTGCGGCCCCTGCTGGCCACCGCCATCCCCGTAACCGTCAGCGCGGGGGTCATCAGCCTGACCAAATGCCTGGACTTGGCCCTCATCCTCCGCCGTCTGCAGGCCCTGGGCTACACCGCCGCCCAAGCCAATTCCCTCTACGGGTGCTATTCCACCCTGGCGGTGCCCGTGTTCAACATCCTGCCCTCCCTGACCACCTCGGTGGCCCTCTCGGCGGTGCCCACCCTGTCTGCCGCCCTGAAGAAAGGGAAGGAGGGGGAGTCCGAGCTGAAAAAGACCGCCTCCTCGGCCATGGGGCTGACCCTCATGGCGGCCATCCCCGCCGCGTTGGGGGTGGCGGTGTTTGCCGAGGACATCCTGTCCCTCCTGTTCGGAGGCCAGCCCGAGGCGGTAGCGCAGGCGGCCCCTTGGCTGTCCTGCCTGGGATTGTCCATCCCCGCCGCCTGCCTGGTTACGGTGACGGGAGCCATGCTCCAGGCCGCGGGGAAAGCCAACCGCCCCGTGATCTCCATGCTGGTCGGGGTGGGGTGCAAGACCATCCTGGCCTATATCCTCCTGGGTACCGAGGGCTGGGGGATGGCGGGCGCGCCCGTCAGCTCCCTGGTCTGCGATACCGTCATCGTGGCGGTCAACCTCTGCTTCATCCACCGTCACGCCCCCGCTATGCTCCCGACCCTGTCCGAGGGGCTGACCCTGTTCGGTCTGCCCACAATCACGGCGGCGGGAGCCGTGGGAGCCGTCAAGCTCCTGCGGACCGCGCTGGGGTGGGGGGAGGTGACCCCTCTGCACACCATGGCCACCGTAGCCACCGTCGCCTGCCTCTACGGGGCGGGGATGCTGGTGTGGTGGGCGGCGCGGGGGCGGAAGGGGATTCATGCGGACGTGTGACACTCACTTCGGTAGGGGCGCACCTATGTGTGCGCCCGTAATGCCCCACCCATAAGCGGACGACCAATGGTCGCCCCTACGGGGGACCCTCATCCGTCATCCGAGCAAGCTCGGATGCCACCTTCCCCCAGGGGAAGGCAAAGAACAAGCCGCGCTCCTAAGCCTTTTTTATAGAGAAGGCCCATACCATAAAACTAAAACCCAAAAAGAAGGAACCAAATCATGAACAAACTCACCAAAGAACAGCGGGACGCAAAGGTCCGCTATCTGCTGGAAAAGAATACCCCCTACACCTTTGAGGACCTGGTCACCGTGGTGGAGCTTCTGCGGAGCGAGGGGGGCTGTCCCTGGGACATGGAGCAGACCCACAAGTCCATCCGCAACGACTTCATCGAGGAGACCTACGAGGTCATTGAGGCCATCGACACCGAGGACCCCGCCCTCCTGCGGGAGGAGCTGGGCGACGTACTGCTCCAGGTCGTCTTCCACGCCCGCATCGAGCAGGAGCAGGACGTGTTCGGCATGGAGGAGGTCTCCAATGACATCTGCGCCAAGCTCATCCACCGCCATCCCCACGTCTTCGGAACCGTGGAGGTAGCCGACTCCGCCGAGGTGCTCCGCAACTGGGATGCCATCAAGGGGGAGGAGAAGCAACGCATCACCATGACCGACAAGCTCCGCGCCATCCCTCCCATGTACCCCGCCCTCATGCGGGCCCAGAAGGT
>CAYRTP010000192.1:0-4484 GCA_964427175.1 uncultured Clostridium sp.
ACGATGCGGTTGCCGTAGAAGGCCAGCTTGATCTCCTCGGCGATCTTGTAGATCTCCCGGATCTTCTCGGGAATGTCGCAGGCCAAAAGCACCGAAGCCTCGCGGTGGGTAAGCCCCGCGCAGACGTAGCCGGTCTCGGTCTTCTGGGGACGCGCCTTGTTCAGGATCTCGTCGATCAGCTCGACGTTGCGCTTGTTTGTCTCGGCGTAAGCCAGGGTCTCGCGGATCTCACCATCGTTGATGAATTCCTCCGCCTTGAGAGATTTGGGATTGTAAATTGCCATGATGTTCTATTCCTTTCTTACGGTCAGAAATTTCTTTCCGATCAGATTATTGATAATGGGGGAACGGGGAGGGGGAGAGCAACCCGTACCCCGTTCCAATAAGATAACCAAAAGTCTGCCACAAGGGGCGAGAGTAAAGCCGGAACCCTGCCCCTCGTCAGACAAGCCAAGCCTGCAGAGAAATCAGTTCCGAAAAACGTCTCCCCGCGCGGTTACCACCTCATACCCGATGGCCTCCATCCGCCGTACCAGCTCGGCCTTGCTCTGGGCCGACTCGGCTCCGTCAGAGACCTTATCGTTGTAGAGCATATACTTCTTCCGAACCGAAGCGGGGGACAGATTGGGCATCACCACGTTGGCTCCTGCCAGAATCCCCAGCTCCCGACCTTCGGGATGAATGGTCCCCAGGGCCGTGGTGGCGGGCAGAAGAACGGGGGGGTGGATCAGACGGATGATGGACAGCAGGTAGCAGGTCAGCTCCAGGGTCCCCGCCGTAAATCCCGCAAAGGGGGTGTCCTTGTGGGGAATGAAGGGACCGATCCCGCACATATCGGGCTTGAAAGCCCCAATGAATTCCAGGTCACGCGCCAGGTCATCCACGGTCTGGTAGGGGGATCCCACCATGAACCCGCATCCCACCTGGTAGCCGATCTCCCGCAGGTCCGCAAGACAGCGCATACGGTTGTCAAAGGAGAGGCTCGCGGGATGAAGCCGCTCGTAGTGGGCCTTGGTGGCGGTCTCGTGGCGGAGCAGGTAACGGTCCGCCCCCGCCGCAAATAGGGCCTTGTAGCTCTCCCGCGGCCGCTCGCCCAGGGAGAGGGTCACGGCGCAGTCGGGATGGGCGGTTTTGATGGCCGAGAGCAGGGAAGTCAGCCGAGCGTCGGTGAAATGCCCGTCCTCGCCGCCCTGTAAAACAAAGGTGCGGAAGCCTAACGCATACCCCTCGTCGCAGGCCGAGAGAATGTCCTCTTCGGTGAGGCGGTAGCGGTCGCAGGCGGGATTCCCCGCGCGGATGCCGCAGTAGAGGCAGTCGTTTTTGCAGATGTTGCTCACCTCAATGAGCCCGCGGATGTAGACCGTATTCCCATAGATGGCCCTGCGGCGTTCCACCGCCAGGCTGGCTAAATAGGAAGCGATCTCGCTGTTCCGCCCCTCAATCAGAGATACGTATTCCCCGTGGGACAGCGTCCCCTCGGCGGCCAGCCTGTCGGCTACATAGAACAGATCAGCCATGGGCGGCTCCCTTCACACCCGAGTAGGCGGTCTTGACGCTGACCCCGGGCAGGTTGCCCACCTTGCCCGCCAGGGATGAGATGGTGTTGTCGGGGGCATCCAGAGCGATGCTGATGATGCTGATCCCCCGCTCGCGGTAGGGGATGCCCATACGGCCTATGATACAGGAACCGTACTCGTGGAGCAGGGTGTTGATGGGCTCCACCGAGCCAAGGTCCTCGACGATGATGCTCATAACGGCGACTCGCGTCTCCATAGTCGGTTCACCTCCGTGAAAATAAAGTAGCACCGTACCCAAAGGGCACGGTGCGCGACAAGCACCGACAACCGACCATTTTCGTCACACGAAAATTATCCGTTTTCGGCGGAATTATGCGGTTCCCGTCCCTTTCAGGCAGGGGAGTTGCCCCTTACTGTCAGGTACATCTATATTATACACCGACGGGTCGGTTTTGTCAATAGGTTTTTTGAAATAATACGAAAATAGTATTATTTAAATTTCGGTCCCATAATCAAAATGCCTCCCCATCGGGCTTTCGTCCGTTGGGGAGGCATTTTTTCATGACAGGGTATCCAAATACCGACAAGCGGCCAGCGCGGCCACGGCCCCATCGGCGGTGGCGGTGGTGACCTGGCGGATGGACTTGGTGCGGCAATCGCCGGCTACGAAAATACCGGGGAGGGCGGACTCGGGGAGACAGTTCTCCCCCGCGGCCACGTAGCCGTAGTCGTTCAGGGTGACCACGTCGGCGAAGGCCTGGTTCTCGGGAACCTGACCAATGCAGACGAAGGTGCCGTCCACATGGAGAACCGTCTCCTCGCCCGTCTCGGCGTTGCGGAGGAGCAGACCCTCAAAGGCGGTGTCGCCCAGAACGGCGGCGACCACCGTGGAGTACATGAAAGAGACGTTGTCCCGCTTGGACAGGATGTTTTGCAGGCTGGGCTCGCCGGTCAGATAGGGAAGATTCTGAATGACGGTCACGTGGGTACAGCCCTCGGACAGAAGCACCGCCTCCTGGAGAGCCGAGTTGCCGCCGCCGATGACGGCTACGGTCTTGCCCTTGTAGAAGGCACCGTCGCAGACGGCGCAGTAGGAAATGCCCTCGCCCACGAATCTCTCCTCGTTCTCCACACCCAGGTCGCGGTGACGGGAGCCCGTGGCGATGATGACAGACTTGCCCTCGTGGGTGCCGCCCTCGCAAACCACGGTGAGATTTCCCGCCTCGCCATGGATCCCCGTGACGGTGTCCAGCTCAATCTCGGCCCCCTGGGAGAGGACCTGCTCGAACAGCTTCTCACCCAACTCGGAGCCGCTCATGCTGATGAAGCCGGGATAGTTCTCCACTCTGGGCGAGTGGGTGATCTGCCCGCCGAAGGTCTCTTTCTCAATGAGCAGAACCCTCTTTTCCGCGCGGCGGGCGTACAGTGCGGCGGTCAGCCCCGCAGGACCCGCGCCGATGATGATGATGTCGTACATATCGTATCCTTTACAGAAGGGACCCTCATAGGGTCCCTTTATATTTGTTTTTTGGAAATCCGTGAGTATTTCCCGTCCTCCAAATAAACCAGTGGGCAGGGCCCCACGGTGACGAGCCCTACGCAACCTGTTGTCCTCTCGGCACCAGACAATCCCTTATTTAAAGTTTTAGGAGTTCCAAGAACCCTTTTTCCAAAAGGGTTCTTGGCGGGTGCAGGGCAGAGCCCTGCCGCTCCCCTTACTTCTTCTCAGCGTAAGCCTTGATGTTAGACAGATTGGGGATGGTCTCGAACTCGTCGCCGGAGATGACCACCAGGGTGGGAGCCTGCTTGATGCCGTACTTGGCTACCAGGTCACGGTTCTCCTCGCCCACGATGAGCTTGTCGTATTCCACGCCGGCCTTGTCCAGGAACATACCGGCGGCCTTGCAGTTGGGGCAGGTGGCGGTGGTGAACAGGATGGTCTTGACGGGGGCGGCGGGAGCCTCACAGATGGTCACGGTCTCGGTGGCCTCGGCGGGGGCGTACTCGGTCAGGGGCTGCTTGCCGTTCAGCTTGCTCTGTACGTAGACCTTACGGGCCTTGAACTCGGCGGACTTACCGTCGTTCCAGTTCTGAACGGGACGGTAGTAGCCCGTGATACGGCTGTAGACCTCGGTCTTCTCGCCGCACTCGGGGCAGGTGTAGTGCTCGCCGGCCAGGTAGCCGTGGGTCTTGCACACGCTGTAGGTGGGAGACAGGGTGTAGTAGGGCAGCTTGTAGTTCTCGGCAATGGTGCGGATGAGGGTAGCGGCACTCTTCCAGTTGGGGAGCTTCTCGCCCAGGAAGGCGTGGAAAACCGTACCCGAGGTGTAGAGGGTCTGGAGCTCGTCCTGCACGTCCAGAGCGGCAAAGATGTCATCGGTGTAGCCAACGGGCAGGTGAGAGGAGTTGGTGTAGTAGGGAACGTCGCCCTGGTCAGCGTCAGCCGCGGTGATGATGTCGGGATAGAACTTGCGGTCGTGCTTGGCCAGACGGTAGGAGGTGGACTCGGCGGGAGTTGCCTCCAGGTTGTAGAGGTCGCCGTACTGCTCCTGGTAGTCGGAGAGACGGTCTCTCATGTGGGTCAGGACCTCCTTGGTGAACTGCTGGGTCTCGGCGTGGGTCATGTCCTTGCGGATCCACTTGGCGTTCAGACCCACCTCGTTCATACCCACCAGACCGATGGTGGAGAAGTGGTTGGCGAAGGTGCCCAGGTAACGCTTGGTGTAGGGGTACAGACCCTCACCCATCAGGCGGGTGATGACCTCGCGCTTGATCTTCAGGGAGCGGGCCGAGATGTCCATCATGCGGTCCAGACGCTTGTAGAAGTCGGCCTCGTCGGCGGCCAGGTAGGCGATACGGGGCATATTGATGGTGACAACGCCTACGGAACCGGTGGACTCACCCGAACCGAAGAAGCCGCCCGACTTCTTGCGGAGCTCGCGGAGGTCGAGGCGCAGACGGCAGCAC
>CAYRTP010000193.1:0-4422 GCA_964427175.1 uncultured Clostridium sp.
TGTGATATATACCGTCATGCCGACGGTATGTGATATTCTCGCTTCGCGAGAGTGATATTCGCCCTTCGGGCGAGTTAGGAGAACGGAGAGAGCGTTTCCCCCGCTCCCCGACTCATCCGCGGGGATGGGGCCCCGCAGGTGATGTTGCGGGCAACATCACAGTGATATACGCCTGCGGCGTGTGATATATACCGTCATGCCGACGGTATGTGAAATTCTCGCTTCGCGAGAGTGAAATTCGCCCTTCGGGCGAGTTGGGAGAACGGAGAGAGCGTTTCCCCCGCTCCCCGACTCATCCGCGGGGATGGGGCCCCGCTGACGTAAGAGATACTTTCGTCAGCAGTTAAACTACCCATACAGCTAATTATTTTTAAAAGTTTTTGGGATTCTTAAGGGCTTTTTTTCAAAAAGCCCTTAAGCGGGTGCAGGGCAGAGCCCTGCCGGGTCCAGGGCAGAGCCCTGGCACAACCCTACTCCTCCTCCCTCAACTCCTCGGGCAATAGGTCCGGGCGTTGGCGGCGGGTCAGATCGAGGGCGGCCTCGTAGCGCCAGGCATCGATCTTTTTGTGGTCACCCGAGAGGAGGACGGGAGGGACCTTCATGCCGTGGTAGTCCACGGGTCGGGTGTATTGAGGATATTCCAGCATTCCCGAAGAAATGCTTTCGTTTTCGTAACATTCGGGGGCGGCGAGCACGCCTTCGGTCAGACGGGCCACGCAGTCCACCAAGATGCAGGCGGGGATCTCTCCCCCCGTCAGCACGTAGTTGCCGATGGATATCTCCTCGTCCACCAGCTCCTCCACGATGCGGCGGTCTACGCCCTCGTAGTGCCCGCAGAGAAGGATCAGATTGTCGTACTTCGCCGCCAGCTCCTCGGCTACCTGCTGGGTCAGTACCCGACCGCCCGGCGAGAGATAGATCACGTGACGGCGGCCGTCGTAGCCGTCCTTCAACTGGTCGGCCAGCACCCCGCGATAGCAGTTGTAAATGGGCGGAGCCGCCATCAGCATTCCCTTGCCCCCGCCGTAGGGGGTGTCGTCTACACGGCGGTGCTTGTCCTCCGAGTAGTCCCGAATGTTGTGGGCCTTCACCACGCAGTAGCCCGCCTCCTGGGCGCGCCCGATGATGCTCTCCCCCAATACCCGCTCCACCAGGTCGGGAAACAGGGTCATAATGTCAAAACGCATCAGCGATTCTCCCCTTCTTTCGCTTCGCCGTCGGCATCGCTGTTCTCAAACATCCCGTCAATGGGTGTCATGCGGACACACTCCCCGGGAATGACCTCCTTGACGAATACGGGAATCGCGGGTACCAGCACCTCGCCCCCGTCGGGGGTCCGTACCGTGTAGATATCCGAGGCGGCGTTGGGCGAAATGTCCTCCACCACACCCAGCACCATCCCCTCGCGGCCCTCACGGGCATCCAGTACGGGAAGCCCAATGGCATCCGAGAGGAAATACTGCCCCTCGGCCAGGTGGAAGTCCTCGCGGGCGGCGTAGAGTACCTGATTTCGCAGCGCGTCGGCGGCCTCCATGCTCTCAACGCCCTCCAGGCTGAGCATGAGGAAGCGTCCCTGCATGACCGCTCCCCGCAGGATCTTGCGCTCCCGCTTGTCCTCGCCCTCCCCCAGGAATACGCGGCCCAGGTCAATGAGGTCGCGGGGCGTGTCGGTCCAGGGCTCGGCCTTCACGTCACCGTGACAGCCGTGGGTATTGATGATCTTTCCACACTCGATGAAGCGGGAAATCGTAGGTTTGTTGGTTGCCATATATGAAATCCATCCTTAATCATGTTTAATCAGAAATAGTATATCATAAAACCCACAAAAAAGCAATGGGGGCGGGAAAAGTTTACAATTATACCATAAAATCTTGGTACAAAGTTCCAATAAAATATGGAAAAGGGGGCCGGATGGGTTGGGCTTATAACGGAGCCGAGCGGAAATGGGACGTGGGACCCTCATCCGTCACGCCTGCGGCGCGACACCTTCCCCCAAGGGGAAGGCAAGATGTTGCTGGTACAAGCTGCCGATACCCTTGACATATCTATATGTGATCGGCTATAGAAACAAGCACAACACACACCTCGTCCCTTGCCTTCCCCTCCGGGGAAGGTGGCCGCCGAGCTCGCTCGGCGGACGGATGAGGGTCACCCTTCCCGTACACAGTCTCATCAAATATGCAACTTACCCAAAAATATTCACAAAATGGACATATCTATATGTTATAATGAAAATAATTATAAAATATTGGAGGAACTTTCCATGAAAAACACCCTGAAGCGACTCACAGCCCTCCTGCTGGCGGCGGGTATGCTCCTGCCTGCCATGGCCTGCGCCAACGACAGCGGCGACCGGAACCCCAACGATACGGCGGCCAACACCGATGCCGTCACCGAGGCCGACACCTCGGATATGCCCCCCATTGAAAAGACCGACTACGGCGAGGAATTCGTCCTCCTCAACTGCAGCAGTATCCTGGACGACGAGCTCTTCTGGGTAGACGAGTCCAAGCGGGGCGACCCCATGTCCGACGCGGTCTATGAGCGCGCCCTCAACATCAAGGAACACCTGGGTGTCACCCTGACCCTGAAGGAGGAGAAGGACAACTACGCCTCGGACGTTCGCACCATGGTGCAGGCGGGCGAGGATGCCTACCAGCTGGTTCTGTCCCACGGTACCACCGGCGCGGGCAGTATGGTCAGCTCCAACGTGCTGTACAATTTTTCGAACTTCGAGGACGTCAACCTGGACGCGCCCTACTGGAACCGTGAGATCATGGATATGGCCCGCATCGGTGACCGCTACCTCCTGGGCTACGGCGATTTCAGCCTCTCCCACGTCCACTGCCTCATCTTCAACAAGGACATGATGAGGGAGTACAGCCTGCAGGAGCCCTACTCCCTGGTGGATAACCAGCAGTGGACCCTGGATGCCTTCATCGGCATGGCCTCCACCGTGGCCAAGGACAACGGCGACGGCCAGTGGACCGATCAGGACACCTACGGCCTGACGGGCTGGTGCGGCTCCTACATGACCAGCTTCGTCATCAGCTGCGGCCTCAACGTAGTAGCCCGCGACGAGACCGACACCTACTACCTGGCTTAC
The DNA here is from genome assembly GCA_964427175.1 of uncultured Clostridium sp. Classification (GTDB taxonomy): domain Bacteria; phylum Bacillota; class Clostridia; order Oscillospirales; family CAG-272; genus CAMEON01. The sequence continues at coordinate 3,107 of CAYRTP010000193.1, forward strand.
ACCGAGCAGCAGGAAAAGCTGGGCAACCTGACCGATAAGCTCATCACCTTCTGCAACTCCGAGTGCGCCTACATGGAGGGCATCGGCGGCCGCGGTGCCGTGGATTTTTCCAACGGTACCACCCTGTTCCAGTTCTACGATGCCGCCGACCTGGCCATTCTCCGCAGCTCCACCGTCCGCTTCGGCGTGCTTCCCTTCCCCAAGTGGGACGAGGCCCAGGAGGACTACCGTTGCCTGAGTATGAACGGCATGATGTGCGTCCCCTCGGTCATCAAGAACCCCGCTATGGTGGGTCGGGTGCTGGAGCTGCTCGGCTACTACACCGCCCCCGTCAAGACCGCCTTCTACGAGGATCTCCTGGGCTCCAAGCTCTCGGAGGCTCCCGACGATGCCCGTATGCTGGACGTGATTTGGGAGCATCAGATCTTTGACCCCATCCTCATCGCCTACGACGCAGGCTCCGTTATGTCCAGCGCCTTCTACCTCATGCAGGGCCAGGTCAGCTCGGGTAGAAACACCCTGGCCTCCACCCTCAAGGGTATGGAAAAGTCCGCCAACAAGATGCTCAAGAACTTCTTTAATAAGAAAGAGAGATAAGCCTCTGCCAATTATCCACGAAACGGCTGTTTCCCGCGGGAAACAGCCGTTTTCGTTGCCATTACTGATCACTCGGTAGGGGAGGGGCTTGCTCCTCCCCTACCAAGGTTGGCCTATCCCGAAACCGTAGGGGCGAGCATCGCTCGTCCGCCACCTAATACTAATCCTCATTCAAAATATTGAATACCGTTTGGTTAGAGTCATCCTGAGCGAAGCGAAGCGGAGTCGAAGGATCTCTTTTCGGGTAGGAGATCCTTCGACCGAACTCGCAAAGCGAGTTCATCTCCCCTGTGCTGCGTTCCGCTCAGGATGACCCTTTTTCAAGGTTTTTATCGAGGATTAGTATAATACGAATCCTTTTTCAGAATATTGAAACGATCCGGTAACCGGCCGACCTTCGGCGGTGTCCGCCCGTTTCAACCCATAAAATCACGGGCGCACACGCAGGTGCGCCCCTACCCAAATCAAGATTTTATTCAAGGATTCGTATAAGCAGTGGGAAGTACGCGGACAATGCCCCCCAACACACAAAAAGCGGGAGGGGTAAGCCCCTCCCGTACTATGGGTCGTTCCGTGTTTTTAGCGAAAAGCCGTATCAGTCAATAGGCAGAGTCCAACCGAACTTGTCCTCGATCTTGCCCCACTGGATGCCGGTGAGGGTGTCGTAGAGCTTCTGGGTGACCTCGCCGATCTTACCTTCGTTTACGGTATACTCCTTA